>NZ_JBIFFJ010000020.1:0-37951 GCF_043556915.1 Sulfitobacter sp. 1A15299
GATCAGACATATCACCGCTCCGTTTTCGGACGGTGAATCATGCGGCTCCGCGATAATCAATGGGTCCTGAGCCTAGGAATAGAGCGTCTCTAGACGCTCGTCCTGCTCTGCGGGCGTGTCGGCTAAAATGGACCTTCTCCTTCCAAAGTTAACCCGCCGCGCAGCTATGGCACGACAGCGGGGGTCGGATATGGCCTGCCTTTCGGGGGGCAGATCTGGGCTGCTGAACCTCCAGCTTCGTGAAGGTTTAGCCCGCAAAGCAGCGGCGTCCACCTCGCTGCCGAATCGTTTTGCGTATAAACCCTTGATAAATGTTAAATTTTGATGCGGCTAGCCCTGCTTCCGCATCAGCCCGGCAGCGTGCCGGTCAACACATAGCGCAAAATCTCGACCACCTGCGCAGGCTCGGACGCCACCGCGAGCGCGGCGGCGTCGACCTCTTTCAGCGCATGGGCGTGGTCGGGGCCGTGCAGGATGATCAGCGATTTGCCAAGTGCTGCGGCATAGCCCGCGTCGAAGGCCGCGTTCCATTGCTTGTACTGGTCGCCGAAACGCACGACGACGACATCCGCCTCGGCAATCGCCTTGCGGGTGCGGATCGCGTTGATCTGCGCGCCCTTGCGGTCGTGCCAGAACTTGTCGTCCTCCGGCCCGAGGATCGCCACGCCGCAGTCATCAGAGGCGGCGTGGTCGGTGACGGGTGCGGTAAAGGTCACGTCGAGACCCTTGGCCCCTTCAGTGATCTGTTCGCGCCAATCGGTGTGGATCTCACCGGAGAGGTAGACTTTCATCGCTTCGGTCCTTCCTTGATTCAGCCGCGCAGCACGCCGCCGGTGGCCTTGGTCACCTTCTCGACCACCTTAGCACCCACGGCCTCGATGTCTGCATCCTTCAGCGTCTTGTCGCTGGGCTGCAGGCGCACGGTGAGGGCGAGGGATTTCTTGCCCTCGCCGAGGCTGCCGCCGATGAACTCGTCGAAGACGCGCACGTCCTCGATCAGATTCTTGTCAGCGCCCTTAGCGGCATTGACCAGCGCCAGCGCCTCGACATCGGCGTCGACCACAAAGGCGAAGTCACGCTCGACCGCCTGCAGGTCGCTGATCTGCAACGCCGGGCGCGTGGCG
This sequence comes from Sulfitobacter sp. 1A15299, assembly GCF_043556915.1. Lineage (NCBI taxonomy): Bacteria > Pseudomonadati > Pseudomonadota > Alphaproteobacteria > Rhodobacterales > Roseobacteraceae > Sulfitobacter > Sulfitobacter sp. 1A15299. The sequence goes on from NZ_JBIFFJ010000020.1 coordinate 1,125, forward strand.
CCGCTGTTGCGCGGCAGCGGCACTTCGGCGGGATAGAGGGTGAAGGCCATCGCCGGGCCTTTCACGTCCATCGCCGCCAGAACGCGCGGATGCACCTCGCCGAAGACGCCGAGCACCTTTTTCGGGCCGAGGCAGATCTTGCCGTGACGGCCCGGGTGCCACCACTCATCAGCGCCACGCAGGATCTGCACCTTGGCGGGCGCACCGATGGCCGCGAGCACCGCCTCGGCATCGGCCTTCACGTCGAAGACATCCACCGCGCGCGCCGCGCCATGCACGTCACGCGGCCCGGTGCGACCGACCAGAAGGCCAGAGACCATGACCTGCTCCTCGCCCGGCTCCCCGCCAGAGAAAGCGGGGCCAACCTCAAAAAGCGCCATGTCGGCAAAGCCGCGCGCCTGATTGCGGGCGGCGGCCTGCAACAGGCCCGGCAGCAGGTCGGGGCGCATGTGGCTCATGTCGGCGGAGATCGGGTTCTCCAGCCGCGTCGCATCGGTGCCACCGCCAAACAGCGCCGCCGAGGCTTGGTCAATGAAGCTGTAGCTCACGCATTCGTTGTAGCCGAGCGCCGCGGCAGTACGCCGGGCGGTCACCACGCGGCGTTGCATGGGCGAAAGCACGGGGCGCGGCACGCCCGTGGTCAGGCGCGGCAGGGGCTTGCCTTCAAGCTGCGTCAGCGAAGCGATGCGCGCGACCTCTTCGACCAGATCGGCCTCGCCCTGCACGTCCGGCCGCCAGCTTGGCACCTGCGCCATGTCGCCGTCGAGTACGAAGCCAAGCGCGGTCAGCGTCTCGCGCTGCGCGCTTTCGGGGATCGTCATGCCGACAAGCGATTGCACCCGCGCAGCGTCGAGCTTGTAGGCGCGCGCTGTGTCCGGCACCTGCCCCGCGACCACGACCTCGGAAGCCTCGCCGCCCGCGTGATCGAGGATCATCCGCGTGGCATGCTCAAGCCCCTCGGGCGTGAAGGCCGGGTCGACGCCGCGCTCGAACCGGTAGCGCGCGTCCGAGTTGATCTTCAGCGCGCGGCCCGCATAGGCGATCTGCACCGGATCCCAATAGGCGCTCTCGACAAAGACGTTCTCCGTTTCCTCGGTTACGCCGGTGGCCTCGCCGCCCATGATGCCTGCGATGCTTTCTACGCCGCTGTCGTCGGAGATGACCATCTGGCCTTCCTGCAGGGTGTAGGTCTTCTCATCCAGCGCGGCGATCTGCTCGCCGCCCTTGGCGCGGTGCACGCGCAGGTTGCCTTTGACCTTGTCGGCGTCGAAGACGTGCAGCGGGCGGTTGCGATCGAAGGTGAAGAAGTTGGTCACATCGACAAGGAACGAGATCGGCCGCAACCCGATGGCGCGCAGGCAATCCTGCAGCCACTGCGGGCTGGGGCCGTTCTTCACGCCACGGATCAATCGGCCGTAGAACACCGGGCAGCCGTCCAGCGTGTCGTCGTCGATGCTGACGGAGATCGGCGAGGCAAAGCTGCCCGCCGCCGCATCGCAGTCGCGCGGCTTCAGCTTACCCAAGCCCCGCGCGGCGAGGTCACGCGCGATGCCGCGCACGCCGAGCGCATCGGGGCGGTTCGGGGTGATGGCGATCTCGATCACCGGGTCGACTTTCGCCGGGTCATTCTCGGCCAGCCAGTCGATGAAACGGTCGCCGACCTTGCCCGAGGGCAGTTCGATGATGCCGTCATGCTCCTCGCTCAACTCCATCTCGCGCTCGGAGGCCATCATGCCAAAGCTCTCAACGCCGCGGATCTTGCCGACGCCGATGGTGGTGTCGATCCCCGGCACATAGACGCCCGGCTTGGCCACGACGACGGTGATGCCCGCGCGGGCATTGGGCGCGCCACAGATGATCTGCATGACGCCTTCGTCGGTCTCCACCTGACAGACGTTCAGCCGGTCGGCATCGGGGTGTTTTTCGGCCGATTGCACGTAGCCGAGGGTGAAGTCGGCAAGCTTCGCCGCCGGGTTCTCGACGCCTTCGACCTCGAGGCCGAGGTCGGTCAGGGCATAGGTGATCTCATCGATCGACGCCGTGGTGTCGAGATGGTCCTTGAGCCAGGAGAGGGTGAATTTCATGAGTTCATTCCAACGATCATTTTTGCGGATCCATTTCAGCTTGATCTAGCGCGGATCCGTTTGGGGAGAGCATCCATTCTCATCTGACTTAAGACGCTATCGAAAAGCTGTTGAGCCTCATCGTCAAAGTAGTGAGCGATATTTCCATCTAAATCAGCTTCGTCTTCTTTTTGTCTCAGATGTTCGATCAGCAGCCGATGATCTTGGCGAATAGCGTCGGTTGCCACGATACTCAGTTTAGCGCCGAGTTTATTCAAACTATCCCGCCGAGCAAAATGGTGCTCTGAGTTGATATTAATCTGCTTGAACATGTGGGACGCAAGTTCCTCAGCGTACTGTAGATAGAGCGCTCGACGCTCAGAAAGGATAGCATGCTGGCGCCCTCTTTCTGCCTGCAATGCATAGGTCACCACCCCGACAAGTGCCGTCAAGAGGACTGTAGCAAAGCTTAACATTACCTACTCAACCCACCATGCAAATTCGGCTGATCCAAGCTTGCAAACCCATAATGCCGCAGCCAGCGCAGGTCTGAATCAAAGAACGCCCGCAGATCCGGGATGCCGTATTTCAGCATCGCGATCCGGTCGATCCCCATGCCAAAGGCAAAGCCCTGCCATTTGTCGGGGTCGATCCCGCCCGCGGCCAGCACCTTGGGGTGCACCATGCCGGAGCCCAGCACTTCCATCCAACCGTCGCCCTCGCCGATGCGCAGCTGCCCGTCGACCCAGGAACACTGGATGTCGACTTCAGCCGACGGCTCGGTGAAGGGAAAGTGCGAGGCGCGGAAGCGGGTCTTGATGCCGTCGATTTCGAAGAAGGCCGAGAAAAACTCCTCAAGCGTCCACTTGAGGTTCGCCATGGAGATGTCCTTGTCGATCGCCAGCCCCTCGACCTGATGGAACATCGGCGTGTGGGTCTGGTCGTAGTCGGCGCGATATACACCGCCGGGGCAAATGATGCGCAACGGCGCGCCTTCGGCCTCCATGGTGCGGATCTGCACGGGGGAGGTATGGGTGCGCAGCACATGGGGGGCGCGCTCGTCAACCTCAGCCCGGTGCATATAGAAGGTGTCCATCTCGGCCCGCGCGGGGTGGTGGCCGGGGATGTTCAGCGCGTCGAAGTTGTACCAATCGGTGTCGATGCGCGGGCCTTCGGCGACCGAGAAGCCCATCTCGGCGAAGATCGCTGTCAACTCTTCGGTGACTTGGCTGACGGGGTGGATGCTGCCCTGACGCTGCGGCCGCGTGGGCAGGGTGACGTCGAGCCATTCGCTGCGCAGACGCTCGTCGAGGGCGGCATCGGCAAGGGCCGCCTTCTTGGCCGAAAGCGCCGAGTTGATCTCGTCCTTCAGCGCGTTCAGCGCAGGACCGGCGGTCTGACGCTCCTCAGGGGTCATCTTGCCCAGTTCGCGCATCTTCAACGCGACTTCGCCCTTTTTGCCCACGGCGGCCAGCCGGATGTCTTCCAGCGCGGATTCGTCGCCAGCATCGGCGATTTGGCTCAGGTACTTTTGCTTCAGATCGTCCATGACAGGCCCTTGGAATAATACCCCGTCCTGCTAGCCCTCTCGCCCCTCGAATGCAAGCCGTAGGGCATGGCGTCGCAGGGGCGGAACCACCACCTCGGGAAAGCGTTAGGCCGCATCCCCTCGGCGCGCCCTGCTGCAGCGGCGTGCCCAACCTCCCCCGAAAGGAGAGACCTATGAAAATCCTGATGGTTCTGACATCGCATGACAAATTGGGCGACACCGGCAACAAGACCGGCTTCTGGCTCGAAGAATTCGCCGCCCCCTATTATGTTTTCAAAGACGCGGGCGCGGATGTGACCCTTGCCTCGCCCAAGGGCGGGCAGCCGCCGCTCGACCCCAACAGCGACAGCGAAGACGCGCAGACCGACGCCACCCGCCGGTTCAAAGAAGATGACGCCGCGCAGCAAGCGCTGGCCTCGACCAAAGTGCTCGGCGATGTTGATGCGGATGGTTTCGACGCGATCTTCTACCCCGGCGGCCACGGCCCGCTGTGGGATCTGGCCAATGACGCCGACAGCAAACGCCTGATCGAAACCTTCTGGGCATCCGACCGCCCCGTGGGGGCCGTCTGCCACGCGCCTGCCGTGTTCAAGGACACCCAAGCCGACGGCAAGCCGCTGGTTTCCGGCAAGCGCGTCACCGGCTTCACCAATACCGAGGAAGAAGGCGTTGGCCTAACCGACGTGGTGCCATTCTTGGTCGAAGACATGCTGAAAGAGAACGGCGGCAACTACAGCAAAGGCGACGATTGGGCGTCCTATGTGCTGGTCGACGGCAAGCTGGTCACCGGCCAGAACCCCGCCTCTTCCGAGGAAGCGGCGAAAGAGATGTTGGCGCTTTTGAAGTGACGGCAGGAGGGGGGCGCAACGCGTGCCCCCTCTCCCCATGGGAGGAACCGCCACAGCCCGCGCCGTGTTTTGCCCGTGAAAGGAGCCTCCGACATGGCAGATTATGACCGCAGCACCGGCGCCCCATGGAGCACCGCAGACCTCGAACAGCTTCGCATCCTCGCGGCGGAGGGTACGGCGACCAGCGTGATCGCGGTGCAACTGAACCGCAGCGAAGAGGCGATTGCCCATCGCGCGGCACAGGACGGGATCAACCTGTCTGCCGCCAGCCACAATCCCTATGACCCCGACACCCTAAACCGATAGCAGGGCGCGGCCGTTCTTCTTGTGCTTCGCGACCAACCGCTTTTGCACGGGCCCTGCGGGGATCTGATGCGCCGGGGTGCCGAAGCCCTCGCCGTCAATCAAAGCGGGGAAGAGCGTCGCAAACTCCTCGCGCTGCGCCTGACCGAGGGTTTTCACCGTTTCGGCATTCAGCAAAAAGCTCTCACTCGGCGCGCCTTCGGCATAGACGATCTGGTGCTTCTCGAAAATTAGGTGGAAATATTCCACCTGTGAGACGCCCTCATCCACATGCACCCCCGGAAGTTCGGTCAGCCGGATCGCAGCGACGAGCACGGCCATCGCCCCACAGATCCGCTTTACAATGCCCGAACGGGCTACCATGCGATGCTGCCTTGAGACCATAAGATCGCGTTTGGGCAGCCCCGCGCCCAAGGATCCGGCGCTGATCCGAATGGGGTAGAGCTTGGGGTTCTTCGCCAATTCCCCCGCCCCAACCCTGCGGCGCAGCGCGGCGACGAGTTCCTGATAGCCATGGCCTTGGGTCAGCACGCGCACGCCGGGGGCTAAAGCCTCAACCGGAAGATCGCCCGCCTCGGTGGTAATCAGCGTGCCGCGCGCGAAACAGGCCACACCGGTCGAGACCAGATCGCCCGCCTCGCGCATCGTGTCGATGTCGGATTTCCACGCCAAATTGCCCAGTAACCCGCCCTCGGGCAATGCAGAGAAATCGACGGTCATGGTGGTGAAAAGATCCCCCGCAGGCGGGCTGCCCGCGAGGTTGACGATGCCCGAGTAGGTCACCTCAAGATCACCAGCCAAATCCCGCGAACCGGAGTCCACACGGAAGGGAAACCCCTCAAGCGACGTGGGGGTCGAGCCGCCACTGGGGTCATCGTCCGCCGTGGTGGTGGTGTCGAAGACGGAACTGGCGGGCTGGAGGTCGATCTCCATCGTGGCGAGCGGCTTGGTCGTCTCAAGATGGTGCCAGTCATAGCCAAAGGACATCTGCGTATCCTCCCCCACCGCCGCGCCATTCGTATAGGGATCCGTTGCGTGCCACGTGAGCGTCTCGACCGAGCCGTCGGCATAGGTCAGCGTGATCCGCGCGCCCTCCAGATCGACGCCGCGCGAACTGGTATCGTCGCGGATGCCGTAGACCGTCTCATGGGGGTCTTCGTCCAACCTATTGATTACAATTCCGGGCATAAACGTCCCCACTTTTTATAAATAACTTGCCGACGAACAGCGCAAATTGCTGCGGCACAGATGCAGATAGGCTGCACAGTGACCTGTCGCTGGGGCAGATTGTCCACGGGGGTGAGGAGCAGGCAAGGCCGTGGCAAGGGATTCTCGGGGCAAGATTATGGCAAGGCCCGTGCGCCCGGCCCGAAACGCGCCCGATGCCAACACAGATCCCTCAAACGCAAAAAGCCCCGCCATCCGGCAGGGCTTTCGCAGATTCAAAGCGATCTCGGCTTAGGCCGCCAGCGCGTCCTGCGCTTGCTTGACGATCGCGCCGAAGGCTTCGGGCTCGTGCACGGCCAGATCGGCCAGAACCTTGCGGTCCACTTCGATGCCGGCCAGCGTCAGACCGTTGATGAAGCGGCTGTATGTCAGCGCCTCGTCGTGGCTGCGCACGGCGGCGTTGATCCGCTGGATCCACAGGGCGCGGAAGTTGCGCTTGCGGTTCTTGCGGTCACGGGTTGCATATTGGTTGGCCTTGTCGACCGCCTGCGTGGCGACCTTGAAGACGTTCTTGCGCCGACCATAGTAGCCCTTTGCGGCTTTGATGATCTTCTTGTGACGCGCGTGGGTGACTGTACCACCTTTAACTCGGGACATCTCGGCTCTCCTTAATCAGCGGGCGTAGGGCATGAAGCCCTTGACGATCTTTGCATCGGCTTCCGACAGGGTTGTCGTGCCGCGTGCGTTACGGATGAACTTGTTGGTCCGCTTGATCATGCCGTGCTGCTTGCCGGCTTGGCTGGCGATGACCTTGCCGGTCGCCGAGACCTTGAAGCGCTTCTTGGCGCTCGATTTCGTCTTCATCTTGGGCATTTCCGTCTCCGTCTTTTGAGTTCGGTATAAACACGACTCGGCATGCCACTCGAGGCCGGTCGTGCAGGCTAAGATGCGCCGTATAGGCGCGGTCGGTCAGGGATGCAAGAGGTTTCGCACAGCCCTCAGGGCAGGAAGTCTGCCGCCACCGAGACGAAAACCTCCGGCAGGCTGGAGAAGGAATAGCGCCCCGGATTTTCGCGCAGCGCAAAAATGATCAGCCCGCCCGCGATCAAGATCGTGATGGCCGAGGCGCGCGGCGACCGACGGTCGGTCACCGCAGACAGGATCGAGGGGATCGACAGCACCGCCAGAACGATGCCCACCACCATTGCCAAGTCAGAGTCCACGCGCAACTTCCCCCTATCCGGGGGAAGGCTACTCTGGATCGGCGGCGTAAATCAAACGTTCGTCACAGGGCGCGACGCGCAGAATATTGGTGCTGCCCGGCACGTTGAAGGGCACCCCGGCGGTGACCACGATATGATCCTCCGGCCCGGCATAGCCCTCTGACAAGGCGGCCCGCGCGGCGCTCAGCACGGCCAGTTTAAACCGGTCATGCCCATCGGTGATGATGCAATTCGTGCCCCAGCTCAGCGCCAGACGCCGCGCGGTGTTGACCAGCGGCGACAGGGCGATGATCGGCACGCGGGGCCGCTCGCGTGCGGTCAGCAGCGCGGTGGTGCCCGATTGGGTAAAGCAGCAGATCGCCTTGATGTCCGTCGTCTCGGCAATCTCACGCGCGGCGGCGACGATGCCATCGGCCACGGTGGTACGATCCGCCGTGCGCGAGGATTCGATGATCTGCGTATAGGTCGGATCGGCTTCGACCTCTTGGGCCACGTTATCCATCGTCGCCACGGCCTGCAGCGGGTAATCCCCGGCGGCGGATTCGGCGCTCAGCATCACGGCGTCGGCCCCTTCGTAAATCGCGGTCGCCACGTCCGAGACTTCGGCGCGGGTCGGCATCGGGCTTTCGATCATCGATTCGAGCATCTGAGTCGCCACGATCACCGGCTTGGCCGCCGCCCGGCATTTACGCACCAGACGCTTCTGGATCGGCGGCACGTTCTGCACCGGCAGTTCCACGCCCAGATCGCCCCGCGCCACCATGATGCCATCGCTGACATCCAAGATCGCCTCGAACCGCTCCACCGCCGCGGGCTTCTCGATCTTTGACAGCACCGCCGCCCGGCCTCTGACCAGATCGCGCGCCTCGGTCACATCCTCGGGCCGCTGGACAAAGCTAAGGGCGAGCCAATCGACCCCCAACTCGCAGACGAACTCCAGATCGGCGCGGTCTTTCTCGGAAAGCGCGGCCAGCGGCAGCAGCACGTCGGGCACGTTCACGCCCTTGCGGTTCGAGATGACACCGCCCGTGACCACTTCGCAATCGGCGAAATCCGGGCCACAGTCGCGCACCTTGAGACGGATTTTGCCGTCATTGACCAACAGGCTCGCCCCCGGCTCAAGGGCCGCGAAAATCTCCGGATGGGGCAGGCAGACGCGGGTCACATCGCCCGGCGTCTCATCAAGATCGAGCCGGAAAGACGCGCCCTCTTCCAAGGTCGGCCCGTCGCCCTCGAACACGCCAACGCGCAGTTTCGGCCCCTGAAGGTCCGCCAGAATGCCGATCGCGCCGCCGGTCTCTTTCTCGATATCGCGGATAATCCGGTGCTTTTCGCGAATCTCTTCGTGACTTCCGTGGCTCATGTTTAGGCGGAAAACATCCGCCCCGGCGTTGTGCAATGCCGCGATCACCTCCCGGGTTTCGGAGGCGGGCCCGAGCGTGGCCACGATCTTTACATTGCGCAAACGTCTCATATCTGTTCCTTCGTGTCCTATGTCCCCAGAGCGAATGTTAACGATAACATCGCCTGTCCGGTGGCCTAGCGCCCCCATGAGTGCCTGTCAAAGGTTTCATCAGAATGACGGTCCCCCACGGTCCCGTCCAGTGATATGAGAAGGAAGCTGTCATGCCCAGCCAACAAGAGATCGAACTGCAAGCCGCCGCCTTTCGCCGGTTGCAGAAACACCTGATGCAAGACCGCACGGATGTGCAGAACATCGACATGATGAACCTCGCCGGTTTTTGCCGCAACTGCCTGTCGCGCTGGTATCAGGAGGCCGCGAATGAACGCGGCATCGAGATGGGCAAGGACGAGGCGCGCGAGTTGTTCTACGGGATGACGATGGACGAATGGAAAGCCAACTATCAGACCGATGCGAACGACAGCCAGAAAGAGGCGTTCAAGACGGCCTTCGAAGAGAATGTCGGAAAGGGTTGAGCAACCCGCTTGAGTGGGCTCACAAAGCGGGCGTGCCCCCCCCTGTGCGCCCGTTTTTGCCTCGGCCAAGCGCGCTCGAAGGCGTCGCCTAGAACTGATAGAGCACAAGCCAGTCCGCCTTGAGCGCAGGCCGCGCGGCGCCTTCGATCTCTACCGTTGCGGCAAAGCGGGTCATCAGGTCACCCCGCCCCCGCCGTCGCGCCTCGGCCAGCGTGAACCGCCCCCGGATGCGCTTGCCGGAATGCACGGGCGCGATGAAGCGCACGCTGTCGAACCCGTAGTTTATCGACGCCTTCGTGCCCGCCACCACCGGCAGCGCGCCGTAAGCCATGCCCGACATCATCGACAGGGTGAGCATCCCATGGGCCACGGTGCCGCCGAAATCCGTCTTGGCCGCGCGGAGCGGGTCGACATGGATGAACTGGTGGTCCTCGGTCACATCGGCGAAAGCGTCGATCCGCGCCTGATCCATCACGAACCACGGCGAGACGCCCAATTCACGGCCCACGGCGGCCTCCATCTCTGCCCGGTCAATCTCTCTGCGCATCGCGGCCTCCTGTTTCGCGCCAGTCTAGCCGCGCGGGCGATCGCTGCGAAAGCCCTTGCGCCCGGCGGGACATCTTTCATGCTGGGGCCAAACAGAGCGGAGCCGCCATGAACACCCCGATCCTCGCCCTCATTACCGTCGCCATCGCCGGGGCCGCCGTGGCCCTGCAAACCCCGATCAATGCCGCCCTGGGGCGCAACATCGGAAGCGGCGTCGCCGCGGCGGCGGTGTCCTTTGGCGTCGGCTTTGCGATCCTGCTCGGGGTTTTACTGCTGCGGGGCGAGTTGAGCGCCCTGCCCCGCGCGGCCTCGGCCTCTCCCGTTTTGCTCTTGGGTGGGGTGCTGGGGGCGTTCTACGTCTGGTCGGTGCTTTGGGCGATCCCGACGCTGGGGGCGCTGACGGTGATCTCGGCGCTGATCCTTGGCCAATTGAGTGCAGCACTGGTGATTGATGCCACGGGGCTCTTGGGCCTGTCGGTGCAGGCCATCACCCCCACCCGCATCGCCGCCGCCGCGCTGGTGGCGGCGGGGCTGGTTTTATCGCGGTTCTAAAGCTCAGATCGCGGTTTTGCGCATCTCTTCGAGATAGATTTCACGCAAACGGGGCGCAAGCTTGCCCGGCGTGCCGCTGCCGATCTTGGCGCCGTCGATCTCGACCACCGGCGTCACGAAAGCGCTGGCCGAGGTGACGAACGCCTCATCCGCCTGCTGCGCCTCTTCGATGGTGAAGTTCCGCTCTTCCACCTGCATCTGCGCCTCGCGGGCCAGTTCCAGCACCGCTCTGCGGGTGATGCCGTGCAGGATGTCGTTCGAGGTCTCGCGCGTCACGATCTTGCCGTCCTTGACGATATAGGCGTTGTTCGACGTGCCTTCGGTGACGAAACCGTCTTCGACCATCCAAGCGTCTTCGACACCGGCTTTCTTGGCCATCATCTTGCCCATCGACGGGTAGAGCAACTGCACCGTTTTGATGTCGCGGCGGCCCCAACGGATGTCTTCGATGCTGATCACGCGGATGCCATCACGGGCGGCAGGGTTGTCGGCCAGCCCCGGCTTCGACTGGGTAAAGAGCACCAGCGAGGGCGCGGTCGTCTCAGGGTCGGGGAAGGCGAAATCGCGGTCGCCATCCGACCCGCGCGTGACCTGAAGATAGATCAACCCGTCATTGATATCGTTGAGACGCACCAACTCGCGATGAATTTCCAGCAGTTCATCGGTCGTCGCAGGCGCGCGCATGTCGAGCTCGTTCATCGAGCGGGTCAGACGCTCGGCATGGCCGTCAAAGGCGATGAGCTTGCCATCCAGCACGCTCGTTACCTCATAGACCCCATCGGCCATCAGGAATCCCCGGTCGAAGATCGAGATCTTGGCCTGATCCTCGGGCAGGTATTCGCCGTTCACATAGACAGTTCGCATGGTCACCCCCAAAGCGCTGCGGCGGGGGGATGCACGCCCGCGCCGTCGAATTTCAAAGCATTGTCGCGGTCTTCGGCCAGAAGCAGCGGGCCGTCAAGGTCCACCACCTTCGCGCCTTGCGCGACCAGCGTCGCGGGGGCCATCGCCAGCGACGAGCCAACCATGCAGCCGACCATGACCTCAAACCCCGCGGCCCGCGCTGCATCGCGCAGGGCCAGTGCCTCGGTCAGACCGCCGGTCTTGTCGAGCTTGATGTTCACCACATCGTATTTGCCCTTGAGGCCCGGCAGGCTGGCGCGGTCATGGCAGCTTTCATCTGCGCAGACGGGCACGGGGCGGTCCATGCCCAAAAGCGCGTCGTCTTCGCCCGCGGGCAGAGGCTGTTCGACCAGCGCCACGCCCAGACGAACCAGATGCGGGGCGAGGTCGGCATAGACCTCAGCCGACCAGCCTTCATTGGCGTCGATGATGATGGTGGAATTGGGCGCGCCGGCGCGCACCGCTTCGAGCCGCGGCATGTCGTCGGGGGTGCCAAGCTTGATCTTCAGCAAGGGCCGATAGCTGTGTTTCGCCGCCTGCGCGCGCATTGCCTCGGGTGCGTCCAGCGAGAGGGTATAGGCCGTGATCTCTGGCCCCGGCGCGGTCAGCCCGGCCAGTTCCCACACCCGTTTGCCTGCGCGCTTGGCCTCCAGATCCCATAGCGCACAGTCGACCGCGTTGCGTGCGGCCCCGGCAGGCAGCAGATCATAGAGCGCCGGGCGGGTGATATCGCCCGGCAGGCCGTTGATCTCAGCCGTGACCGATTCGAGGGTCTCGCCATAGCGCGCGTAGGGCACGCATTCGCCCCAGCCGGTCACGCCGCCTTCAGTCACGCGGACGGTCAGCACCTTGGCCTCGGTCCGCGAACCGCGGCTGATGGTAAAGACCTGCGCCAGTTTGAACGTATCTGCGGTAACGTCGATCTGCATGGTCACAGCGCCGCCAGCGCATCGGCCAGTCGCGCTGCCCCTTGGCGGAAGGGATCGACCGCGGGCAGGCCAAGACGCTCCTCAACCTCGGCCAGATAGGCGTCCGCCTCGGCCTCGGACATATGGTAGGTGTTGACCGAGATACCGACGACCTTGCAGTCCGGGTTCGGCACCTGCGCCAGCGTCAGCGCCATGTCGCGCACCGCTTCGAGACTGGGCAGGCTGTATTCCGGCAACCCGCGCATATGGGTCCGGGTCGGCTCATGGCAGAGGATCAGCGCATCGGGCTGGCCGCCGTGGATCAGCGCCATGGTCACGCCTGAGTAGGAGACGTGGAACAGGCTGCCCTGCCCTTCGATGATGTCCCAATGGTCATCGTCATTGGCGGGGGTGAGATATTCCACCGACCCGGCCATGAAATCGGCGATCACGGCGTCCAGCGGCACGCCTTCGCCGGTGATCAGGATGCCGGTCTGACCCGTGGCGCGGAAGGTGCTTTTCATGTCCTTGTCGCGCATCGCCTCGTCCAGCGCGAGGGCGGTGTACATTTTCCCGACCGAGCAATCGGTGCCCACGGCCAGAACCCGCTTGCCGCTGCGTTTCTTGCCATCGGCGATGGGATATTCGACGCTGGGCACGCGCACGTCATGCAATGTGGTGCCGTTGGCCTCGGCAGCGGCGACCAGGTCCGCTTCGTTGCGCAGCAGGTTGTGCAGGCCCGAGGCGATGTCGAAGCCCATGTTCAGCGCCTCGATCAGCACCTCTTTCCATGCCGCGCTGATCTTGCCGCCACGGTTGGCGACACCGATGACCAATGTCTCGGCCCCCGCCTCACGCGCGTCGGCCAGCGTCATGTCTTGCAGACCGAGATCGGCCTTGCAGCCCTCCATGCGGAACTGGCCGACCGCATTGTCGGGCCGCCAGTCCTTGATGCCTTGGGCGACCTTGGCGGACAGAGAGTCAGGCGCGTCGCCCAGAAAGAGCAGATAGGGGGTTTTGATCATGGCAAGCCTCCGGCATTGAATTTGTCCGCATATTGCGCGCGAGAATACGCAAGTGCGTGGCGTTGTCGACGCATCTGCATGCAAATGCGCTGTATTTCCCGCAAATTACCCTTGGCTGCGCAAAATTCGTGCGCGGCATTCGCCGAGGGGCGAACCTCTCGTAATGCTGCAACTGCGAAAACCTCCTTGCGATTGGTGGCGCAATTTCATACCAGAATGAAGACGCATGATGAAACAATATTACCCATAGGTGCCCCATGAGCTTCCGCATTCAGCCTGCCGCCCCTGCCCGCCCGAACCGTTGCCAATTGTTCGGCCCCGGCTCCCGTCCGGCGATCTTTGAAAAGATGGCGGCGTCGGATGCCGATGTGATCAACCTCGACCTCGAAGACAGCGTGGCACCTTCGGACAAGGACAGCGCCCGCGCCAATATCATCAAGGCGATTTCCGAGATCGACTGGGGCAACAAGACGCTTTCGGTGCGGATCAATGGGCTCGATACACCCTATTGGTATCGTGACGTGGTGGAACTGCTGGAGCAGGCCGGGCCGCGGCTTGATCAGATCATGATCCCCAAGGTGGGTTGCGCGGCGGATGTCTATGCCGTCGATGCGCTGGTGACGGCGGTGGAAACTGCCGAGGGCCGCGAGAAGAAGATCAGTTTGGAGGTCATTATCGAATCCGCCGCTGGCATCGCCCATGTGGAAGAGATCGCCGCCTCTTCTCCGCGTTTGCAGGCGATGTCGCTGGGGGCCGCGGATTTCGCCGCCTCCATGGGCATGCAGACCACCGGCATCGGCGGCACGCAAGAGAACTACTATATGCAGCGCGGCGAGCAGAAACATTGGTCGGACCCCTGGCACTGGGCACAGGCCGCCATCGTCGCCGCCTGCCGCACCCATGGCGTGCTGCCGGTCGACGGGCCCTTTGGCGATTTCTCGGACGGCGAGGGTTTCCGCGCGCAGGCGCGCCGCTCGGCCACTCTGGGCATGGTGGGCAAATGGGCGATCCACCCCAAGCAGGTCGCGCTGAGCAACGAGGTGTTCACCCCGTCGGAAGAGGCCGTGGCCGAGGCGCGCGAGATCCTCGCGGCGATGGAGGAAGCCAAGGCCAAGGGCGAAGGGGCCACCGTCTATAAGGGGCGTTTGGTGGATATCGCCAGCATCAAACAGGCGGAGGTGATCGTGCGGCAATCTCAGATGATCGCCGGGGGCTGAGCGCTTTTGGCTGGCCGCCGGGGGCTCTGCCCCCGGACCCCCGAGGGTATTTGAAAAAGGATGAAGAGGAAGGGGCGTGGGCTTGCCTGCCTTTTAAACCCGCGTTGCAAACCGGCGCGCGGCGCTCCATATACACAGGCAACAAGCCGGAGCATGCAATGACCCAATATCTGGATTTCGAAAAACCCCTGGCCGAGATCGAAGGCAAGGCGGAAGAGCTGCGGGCGCTGGCCCGGTCCAACGAAGAGATGGACATCACCGATGAGGCCCGCGCGCTGGACAAGAAAGCCGCCGGGATGCTCGAAGACCTTTATGGCTCTTTGACGCCTTGGCGGAAATGTCAGGTGGCGCGGCATCCGGAGCGGCCCCATTGCAAGGATTATATCGAGGCGCTGTTCACCGAGTTCACGCCTTTGGCGGGGGATCGGAACTTTGCCGATGATCTGGCCGTCATGGGCGGGTTGGCGCGGTTCAACGATACGCCTGTCGTGGTGATTGGCCATGAGAAGGGCAATGACACCAAGAGCCGGATCGAGCGCAATTTCGGCATGGCGCGGCCTGAGGGGTATCGCAAGGCGGTGCGGTTGATGGATCTGGCGGATAAGTTCAATCTGCCGGTTGTGACCATCGTCGACACGCCCGGCGCCTATCCCGGCAAGGGCGCCGAAGAGCGTGGCCAGTCCGAGGCGATTGCCCGTTCGACCGAGAAATGCCTGCAGATCGGCGTGCCTTTGGTGAGCGTGATCGTGGGCGAAGGCGGCTCAGGCGGGGCGGTGGCATTCGCCACGGCGAACCGTGTCGCGATGTTGGAACATTCGGTCTATTCCGTGATCACGCCCGAAGGCTGTGCGTCGATCCTGTGGAAGGACAGCGAGAAGATGCGCGAGGCTGCCGAGCAGATGCGTCTGACGGCCGATGAGCTGAAAACGCTTGGCGTGATCGACCAGATCATCCCCGAGCCGATGGGTGGTGCGCATCGCCATGCCGAAGAATCGATCAAGGCCGTGGGCAAGTCGATCGAAGCGATGCTCAAGGAACTTGATGGCAAGGACGGCAAGACGCTGGTTCAGGAACGCCGGACCAAGTTCCTCGAGATGGGGCGCAAGGGGCTGGCGGCCTAAGCCAGCCGCCGCCGAAAACGCGGATCAGGCGTGAGTTGATCGAAACCGGCGGCGCGGTAGAAGCCCTGCGCGCGCCGGTTTTTTGCATCCGTGCCCACGGTCACATAGCTGCATCCTTGGCTCTGGGCATGGTCCAGCGCCGCCTCGACCAGCGCGCGGCCAATGCCGCGGCCGCGGGCCGTGTCGCAGACGAAGAGGTGGTGCAGGTCCATCCCCCTTGCGCCGAATTGCAACTGCATCTGCGGGCAGAGCGCGGCATAGCCATGCAGGCCGGTGGCGCCTTCGGCCACCAGAAGGGTCACCCAGGGTGTGGGGCCAAAGCAGTCACGTTCCAGCGCGGCGAGGGTCACGGTGGCAGTGTCGCCGTGGTAGGCGGCCAGCGCGTGGGCCAGATCAAGCACCATCGGCAGGTCGGATTTCACGGCGGGTCGAATGGGGGGCATGTCGTCTCTTTCTGTGAGGCCACAGGGAGACAGGATAAGCCGCGCTGTGGCGGCTTGTGGATATGGGAAATGGGTGCCGCGCCGGTCAGGAGCGGGGGTAATAGACAGATGTGAAGCTAATCTTTTCCATATGCCTTTGATGCGCCGCTGCTGCCCGGCTGTCAAGCCATGGGCGGGATCAGCTGGCCAGCATGCGCAGCCCTTGGGTCACATCCGAACGCACTGCCAGCCGCAGCCCCGGCTCATCGCCCGCGCGCAGGGCGGCGATGATCAGGCGGTGGAAATGCGGCGGCTCGGTCCGGCGCAGGCGGCCATAGAGCGCGCGCATGGTGGGGCCGAGTTGCAGCCAGACCGTTTCCGCCATGGCGAGCATGGCCGGCGCTTGGGCGCGCAGGTAGAGCGTGCGGTGAAATTCGAGATTGGTGCGGATGTAGCTGACGGCATCGCGGTGGGCCACGGCCTCGGCAATATTGGTGTTGATCGTCTGCATCCGCTCGATCAGCGCCATATGGGCGCGTGGCAGAGCGCGTGAAGCAAGCTCAACCTCCAAGAGTGCGCGGAGGGCGGCCAGTTCCTCGATCCGCTCGTTGCTGAGTTCGGGGGTGGAAATGCGTCCGGAGGTCGACATGGTCAGCGCCCCCTCTGCCGCCAGCCGCCGCACCGCTTCGCGGGCCGGGGTCATCGAGACTTCATATTCCTTGCCGATGCCGCGCAGGGTCAGCGCGTGGCCGGGCGGCAGATCGCCATGCATGATCCGCGCGCGCAGGCGGCGGTAGACACGATCATGGGCCAGCGGCGTGGCCTCGACAGGGCGTGGGGTCAGGTTCATGATGCGGTTGTGATCACAAACCAGCCACCCGTCAAGCGCGGCATTTTGCAGCCAAGATGCGATCACCCGTTGTCCCGGGCTCTGCGGCGATTTATCGGAGGTCAAACTGCCATAAGGAGACGCGCCGTGACCAAACGAAACTTCATCCGTCATGTGGTCTTTTTCTCGGCCAAAGACCCCAAGGACATTCCGACGATCGTGGCGGGGCTTTGGAAACTGGCCGACATTCCGCATTCGACGACTTTCGAGATCTGCGAGAACACCCGTGTCGATGCGCTGTCGGGGGATGTGGATGTGGTTGTCTATGCCGAATTCCCGGATGCCGAGGCACTGGCCGCCTATAAGGCGCATCCGATCTACCAAGAATCCATCGATATCGTGCGGCCCCTGCGCGATATGCGCGTGCCTGCGGACTTTTAAGGCCCGCCATGACTGCCGCTCGCGTTCTTTTCGACACTGGCCCGCTGGGGCACGGCACGGCCTTCACCGCGCCGCGGCGGATCATCAGTGCCGAGACCCCGGCTGAGGTGCCTGCCGCCTTTGCGGCACTTGAAGCGGCGCAGGAAAGCGGCGCGTGGTTGGCGGGCTATGCGAGTTACGAGTTAGGCTATCTTGGATCGCACAAGCTGCACGAGTTGATGCCTGCGGCGCGCGGGCTGCCCCTGCTGCGCTTCGGCGTTTTTGATGCGCCCGAGGCTTATGGTTTTGCCGAAGAGGCGGGTGGTTCCAGCCTGTCGGACCTCACGCCGGATTGGGATTTTGCGCAGTATCAGGCCGCTTTTGCTGAGGTGCAGGACTTCATCAGCGCCGGGGACATCTATCAGGCCAATCTGACCTTCGGGATGGAGGGGCGCTATACCGGGACGCCCGCCGCACTTTATGCCCGACTGCGCCAGCGGCAAAGCGTGGCACATGGCGCTTTCGTCGATCTTGGCGGGCCTGTGCTCCTGTCACGCTCGCCGGAGCTGTTCTTTGCGCTCACTGCCGAGGGGCAGCTCACCGCCCGTCCGATGAAGGGCACGGCGCCGCGTGGGCGGGATGCTGCGGAGGACGCGAAGCTGCGCGGCGACCTTGCGGTTTCCGAAAAGAACATGGCCGAGAACCTGATGATCGTGGACCTTTTGCGCAACGACATCAGCCGACTCGCCGAGGTGGGCAGTGTCAAGGTGCCGAAACTGTTCGAGATCGAGACCTATGAGACCCTGCATCAGATGACCTCGCGCATCACGGCGCAGGTCTTGCCCGGCAAGCGGCTGACCGACCTCTTTCACGCACTCTTTCCCTGCGGCTCGATCACCGGAGCCCCCAAGATACGCGCGATGCAGATCCTGCGCGCTTTGGAACCGGCCCCGCGCGATGCCTATTGCGGGGCAGTGGGCTGGATCGCCCCCACGGGTGCGATGCAGTTCAACGTGGCGATCCGCACGGCGACCTGTTACGCGGAGGGGCGGCTGCGGCTGAACGTGGGCGGCGGCGTGGTGCATGACAGCACGGCCGAGGATGAATATGCCGAAGCGCTGCTGAAGGCGCGTTTCGCCACGCTGGCTTAGAAACGATAGCGGTGCAGCCCGCCGCCGTGGTCGCGCAGCCATTGGCGCGGCGCCTGATAATCGCCGTAGATCCGCGTGACCTCGGCCCAGAAGGCGGGGGAATGGTTCATCTGCGCCAGATGCGCGACCTCATGGGCGGCGACATAGTCCAGCACCTCGGGCGGGGTCATGATCAGCCGCCAAGAGAACATCAGCGCCCCGTCGCTGGAGCAAGACCCCCAGCGGGAGCGCGTATCGCGCAGGGTGATGCGGACATAGGGCCGGCCCAGCAGCGCGGCATAGTCGTCACAAGCCCCGGCAAGGCGGTCGCGCGCCACCTCGCGCAGATGCGCCGCCAGACGTTTGCCCAGGCTCTCCTCTGGGCCGGGCACGAGGATCTCTTCGGGGCCGATCCGCACGCCCCTTCCTTGCCCGCCGCGCACACGCAGCAGCTTGCCGCCCACCGGAAGCTCTGCGCCGGAGGCCACGATCACATCCTCGCCCCGCGCGGCGAGGTGTTGGCGAATCCAGTCCTGTTTGCTTTCGGCAAAGGCCAGCGCCTCACGCTCCGCCAGCCGTTTCGGCATCGTCAGGGTCACCCGCCCGTCCAATTGCGAGATGCGCAGCGAGATGCGCCGCGCGCGCGCCGAACGGCGCAGGATCAGCGGAATCGGCGGGTTGCCGGGCAGCACAGGGTCTTTCATTACCGGAGCAACGTCCCTAGATAGAGGCCAAAGCCTTTGACAGTGCCCCCCTCATATGGCACTTGGCCGGAATCATCTACACGCAACAGCAATATTATAAAGGGGTGTTTCATGCCCAACGAAGAATGGGGAACCAAGCGCCTGTGCCCCACTACGGGCAAGCGCTTCTATGACCTCAACAAGAATCCGATCATCAGCCCCTACACGGGCGAAGAGGTCGAGGTCGACAACGCCAAGTCGCGCATGATCGCGGCGGACGCCGAGGATGCGGTCACAGCCAAAGCCAAGAAGGGCGACAAGGTTGATGAGGAATCCTTGGTCGATGACGATGACGCGGTCGATGTGGATCTGGACGACGACATCCTCGACGATGACGACGATGATGACGATACAGTACCGCTCGACGACCTTGCCGATGTTCCGTCGGACGACGAAGATTAATTAATCGGCGGCGGGGTCAATTTTCCGCTTGATCCCGCCTCCGCCAGCGCCTAGACAGCGCCACAGAACGACCCGGATCACACGATCACGATCCACGATGGGGCCTTAGCTCAGCTGGGAGAGCGCCTGCATGGCATGCAGGAGGTCAGCGGTTCGATCCCGCTAGGCTCCACCATCACCCTCCGTTTCTATTTTTGCTATGCTTCGCCCGATAGAGGGGCTGACTGACGCGCATCCGCTGCGCGGCTACTCTGAGTCAGCGGTTCGATCCCGCTAGGCTCCACCAAGCCTTTTGCAAAGCAAAAGGCGTCGCGCGGCAGTCGCTTCGCAGAAGCGATGAGAGCGCAAATTCACCCTACTCAAAATCGGACACTGCTAGCGCCTAGCTGCATACGATGCTTTGCGATCGTTTCCTGAGGGTCATCTCCTGCCCGCAGGCAGGCGATGGCCCGGCGCCTGCGACTTGTTTCCGGGCCCGGGGGGCAAATTCAACCGATTAAAAAATCGCCCGCCGGATCAGG
Organism: Sulfitobacter sp. 1A15299; assembly: GCF_043556915.1. Classification (NCBI taxonomy): domain Bacteria; kingdom Pseudomonadati; phylum Pseudomonadota; class Alphaproteobacteria; order Rhodobacterales; family Roseobacteraceae; genus Sulfitobacter; species Sulfitobacter sp. 1A15299. Next base: position 20,955 of record NZ_JBIFFJ010000020.1, read on the forward strand.
TTCAACCCCGCCACCATCAAGACCACCAAAGTCATCTTGCGAAACAGCACCGGATCGACCCGATCCATCACCTTGCTGCCCAGCCAAACGCCCAGCATTACCGGCAGAATCAACAGCGCCGAGAAGGGCCAGGTCTGCGCGTTCAGAACGCCCGAGCCGATATGCGCGACGAGCAGCGCCACCGCGCCCAGCCCGTAGATCACCCCTTGGATCCGCATCTGGTCATGTTTCGCGGTCCCAAGCGCGGTGAGATAGGCCACCGTGGGCGGCCCCCAGATGCCGGAAATCCCCCCGACGGCCCCGGCAAATCCGCCAACCAGCGCCTCGACCTTCGTCGACCGCTGCGCCAGATGGAACTGATGTTTCGACAGTTGCAGCAGCGCAAAGAGCACCACCGGCACGCCGATCATCAGCAGCATCACCGTCGCTGGCACCAGCCGCACCATCTGGGCCGACAGCACCAGCATCATGCCACCGCAGAGCAGAAACACCCAGAACAGTTTGATCGACCGCAACGCGGCCTGCGGCCCCTGCCGCAGCGCTTGGAAGGCATTGGCCAGCACCGTAGGCAGAATCAGCCCGGCCAAGGCCAGATCGGGCGCCATGAAGGTCGTGAGACCGGAAATCAGCACCAATGGCAGGGCAAAGCCTACCACGCCTTTGACGAAGCCGCCGCAAAGACCGATTGCAAGTGCAGCATAAAATTCGAACGGGGTGAGAAAGGGGAAAATACTGTTCATACCGTTACATAGCACCCTCCTCCGGGGCCGCACGTCAAAAATGACCGCGCAAGATTAGAACAAAATGCCGCAGCGAAACGTATCTTTGTTGTGCTGCGACTGCGAAAGGGCTATGCCTATCCCAAGCAAGAAAGGACAGCCCATGGCACATGACGGTCAGGACATGACGATGCATCGCGTAATTCTCGACGATCTGATCGGGCAGACCGGCGCGGCCTTGCCGCCGCTCGACCAGTTGCTCGAAGCCGCCACCGCCGCCGTTCGTGCGCAGGTGAGCGACAGCGGTCGCGTCACGGCCAAGCTGATTGAGGCCAATCAGACCGCCGCCCACGGGCTTGCTTGGCTCGCCACCTATGTCCAAGCCCTTCGGCAGATGCAGCTTTGGGCCGAACGGCTGCAAGCCGAGGGGCGTTTTGGTGAGGTGGAGCAACTGCTGCACCAGATCGCCTTTGGCGAATACATCTGCCAAATCTGCGGCGGCATCCAGATGAACCAAGGGGAGATGCTGCGCCTGCAAGATCTGGGGCTGAGAGCCGAGGATGAGGCGGCACTCGACAGCCCTGCGATCAGCAGCCTGACCCGCGCGGGCAACACCCAAGCCGCGCGCAGCCGTCTGGTCGAACTGATGCAGGAACGCAGCGCCGATGTAACCTTTGGCGTCAGCGGTCTGGATGAAGAGCTTGAGATGATCCGCGACCAGTTCCGCCGCTACGCGGTCGAAAAGGTCGAGCCGCACGCCCATGACTGGCACCTCAAGGATGAGCTGATCCCGATTGAGGTGATCGAGGAACTGGCCGAGATGGGCGTTTTCGGCCTGACCATCCCCGAAGAATACGGCGGGCTGGGCCTGACCAAAGCCTCGATGTGCGTGGTCAGCGAGGAACTGTCGCGCGGCTATATCGGGGTCGGCTCGCTCGGCACCCGCTCGGAAATTGCCGCCGAACTGATCCTCTGCGGCGGCACCGAGGCGCAGAAAGAGAAATGGCTGCCCCGCATCGCCAGCGCCGAAACCCTGCCCACGGCGGTCTTTACCGAGCCGAACACGGGCTCAGACCTCGGCAGCCTGCGCACCCGCGCGGTCAAGGACGGGGATGATTACAAGGTGACCGGCAACAAGACATGGATCACCCATGCCGCGCGCACCCATGTGATGACCCTGCTGGCGCGGACGGACCCGGAGACGACAGACCACCGTGGGTTGTCGATGTTCCTCGCCGAGAAAACGCCCGGCGATGATGCCAATCCCTTCCCCACGCCCGGCATGACCGGCGGTGAGATCGAGGTGCTGGGCTACCGCGGCATGAAGGAATATGAGCTTGGCTTCGACGGTTTCGAGGTGAAGGGCGAGAACCTCCTCGGCGGCGAAGAGGGGCACGGCTTTAAACAGCTGATGGAGACCTTCGAGAGCGCCCGCATCCAGACCGCCGCCCGCGCCATCGGCGTGGCACAATCGGCGCTGGATATCTCGATGCAATACGCCCAAGACCGCAAGCAATTCGGCAAATCGCTGATTAACTTCCCCCGCGTCTCGGGCAAACTGGCGATGATGGCGGTGGAGCTGATGGTGGCGCGGCAGTTGACCTATTACAGCGCCTTCGAGAAGGACGCCGGACGCCGCTGCGACGTAGAGGCGGGCATGGCGAAACTGCTGGGCGCGCGGGTCGCATGGGCGGCAGCCGACAATGGCTTGCAAATCCACGGCGGCAATGGTTTCGCGCTGGAGTACAAGATCAGCCGGGTGCTTTGCGACGCGCGAATCCTCAACATTTTTGAGGGTGCCGCCGAGATTCAGGCGCAGGTTATCGCCCGCCGCCTTCTGGGGTGATCCACCGGGGTTGCAAGCGCCGCGGATGTCAGGGACATAGGCGGCGCTTCACTCCAAAGGACAGCCCATGCGCAGCTTTCTGATCCTCGCCGCCCTCAGCGCCCTGCCGCAATGCCAAGGCGATGAAACCGTCCGCGCCTATGGCGCGGGCGACAAGACTTGGCATCTGGTGGAATTGGACGGCAAGCCCTTCGATGCCCGCGCGACCCTGACCTTCCCAGAGACCGGCAAGATCGCCGGGCAGGCCCCCTGCAACGCCTATAGCGCCGCGATGACGGTGCCCTACCCGTGGTTCGACACAGGCCATATCGCCGTCACGCGCCGCGCTTGCCCCGACCTTGCGGGCGAGACGGCGTTCCTCGATGCGCTGACAGAGGTGACCATCTCGGACGTGCTGGGCGACACGATGATCTTGTCGGACGACAGCGGCGAACGTCTGGTTTTCAAAGCCGCCGACTAAAGGCATCGACAAAGCGCGCGCGGGCTTCCGGCAGGGGTTTGCCGCCCAAGTCCCGCGCCAGATGCGCGGTCAGGAAATGCCCCGTCGTCCGCAGCCCCTGCGCCACCTCAGCATCATTGCCCGCCCCGCCGCGCAGCACAGGCGGCAAAGGCAAAAGCCGGTCCGCCCACTCCCCCGCCCCCTTGGCCGAGACTGCGCGCCCGGTCTTGGGGGAGACATAGATCAGCCCCTCGGTCGCCCCTGTCACCGCACAGGCATCGAGGTCGAGCGCATAGCCCATTTCCTCCAGCAACCGCAGTTCCCACTTGAGGTAGGCCAGCGGCCAGACATCGCCCTGCCCCAACATATCCAGCAGCGCCTCGGTCCGCTGGTAAAGCGCCGGATGCGGCTCGCGTTCGGGCAGGCAAAAGGCCAAGAGCGCGGTGACCGCATTCAGCCCCGCCAGCGCCAGACGGTCCTGCATCGCCACGGCGGCGCGGCTGCGCAAAGGCTCGACGGTGAAGGCGCCGATGTGGTCCTCCAGCCGCGCGCGCCACGCCACATCAAGCTGCGCACCAGGTTGTAGGCTGGGGGCGATCTTGCGGCTGGTGCCGCCACGGACGACGCCCGCGTGGCGTCCCTGAGCGGGGGTGAAAACCTCGATGATGGCAGAGGTCTCGCCATGTCGCCGCGCGCTTAGCAGGATGCCCTGATCGCGCCATTCCATCAGGCGAACCCCGGCTCGTCCAGAAGGTGCCGGCCCTGACGGTCCTCGACCTCGATCACCCAGAGGTCCGGATCGAAGCTGCGTTGGCGGGTGACCGTGGCATCGACCTTGGCCTCGTCGCCGGAAGCCAATTCAACCCAGCGGCGCTCGCCGCTCATCAGATCGAAAGACCGCTGGAACAGCACCGCGCGGCCATTGAGGGTGGAGAGTTTCACCAGCACCGCGCCGCCGGTGTCATCGCCATGGGCCACGACGAAGGCGGGGATGTCCTGCAACCTGAGCCGGGCGAGATAGGCATCGACCCAGAAGCGCGCAGTCAGGCGGGCCATGGCAGACCTTTGGCGTCAGTCATTGCCATCTTTGAAATCCAGGCCCATCTCGGAATAGCGCTCGGCCTCTTCCAGCCAGTTGGCGCGGACCTTCACTTGCAAAAACAGATGCACCTTGCGGCCAAGGAACTCTTCAAGCTCCTCCCGCGCGGCCTTGCCCACGGCCTTGATCGTCTCGCCCTTGTTGCCCAGCACGATGCCCTTGTGGCCGTCGCGCACGACATAGACCAACTGGTCGATCCGGGCGGAGCCGTCCTTGCGCTCTTCCCAGTTTTCAGTCTCAACCGTCAGCTGGTAGGGCAGTTCCTGATGCAGGCGCAGGGTCAGCTTCTCGCGGGTGATCTCGGCGGCGATGTTGCGCATCGGCAGGTCGGCGATCTGATCCTCGGGGTAGAGCCACGGGCCTTCCGGCACCTCGCCCGCCAGCCATTCGCGCAGGGTGTCAGTGCCGTGGCCGCGCTCGGCGGAGATCATGAAGGTTTCGGCGAAGTCGAAGGCCGCGTTCATCTTCTCGGCCAGCCCCAACAGCACCGGCGCCTCGACCCGGTCGATCTTGTTGATCGCCAGCGCCACCCGGCGGCCCTTGGCGATGTTGCCAAGCTCTTCGAGGATGCGCTCCACCCCCTCGGTCACGCCGCGGTGCGCCTCGATCAGCAGCACGATCACATCGGCATCCGCCGCGCCACCCCAAGCGGCGGCGACCATGGCGCGGTCCAGACGGCGGCGCGGCTGGAAGAGGCCCGGCGTGTCGACGAAGACCAATTGCGCATCGCCCTCCATCGCCACGCCGCGAATGCGGGCGCGGGTGGTCTGCACCTTATGCGTCACGATCGAGACCTTGGCCCCGACCATGCGGTTCAGCAGGGTGGATTTGCCCGCGTTGGGCTCTCCGATCAGGGCGACGAATCCGGCACGGGTGGTCATGTGTTGCTCTCCAATTGCCGCAGCAGCGTGCTGGCGGCGGCCTGTTCGGCGGCGCGTTTCGACGGCGCGGTGGCGGCCGCCTCGGCCCCGTTGTCCAGCCGCGCGGTAATGGTAAAGACAGGCGCGTGATCCGGCCCGCTGCGGCCGGTCTGCACGTAGCGCGGTGGGTTCAGCCCGCGCGCCTGCGCCCATTCCTGCAGCGCGGTCTTGGCGTCGCGCGCATCTTCCTTGACGGTCTTCAGCCGGTCGCCCCAAAGCCGCAGCACGAGGTTCTTGGCGGCGTCAAAACCGCCATCCAGATAAACCGCCGCGATCACCGCCTCGATGGCGTCGCCCAGAAGCGCCTGCTTGCGCCGCCCGCCCGAGATCATCTCAGACCGACCGAGCTTGAGCACCTTGCCCAGATCAATCTCACGCGCCACATCGGCGCAGGTTTCCTTGCGCACCAATGCGTTGAAACGCGGGGCCAACTGCCCCTCGGTGGCACCGGGATCAAGCGCCAGCAGCGCTTCGGCCATGACGAGCCCCAGCACCCGGTCGCCCAGAAACTCCAACCGCTGGTTGTCGTCGCGGTTGGCCGAGGACATGGAGGCATGGGTCACCGCGCGCACCAGCAGCTCCGGCTTGGCAAAATGGTGGCCAATCCGTGTCTCGAAGGCTTTGAGGTCTCCGCTCAGTTTCATCTGACTGCTTCGAAGAAGCGGTCGCCGCGCCATGTCCAGAAGAACAGCATCGAACGCCCGGCAGAGCTGAACATGATGCGATCCGCGCGGCCAATGAGGTTTTCAAAGGGCACGAACCCCACACCCCCGGCGCGCTGCGCCAAGCGGCTGTCGGCAGAGTTGTCACGGTTGTCGCCCATGAAGAAGTAATGCCCCTCGGGCACGGTGTAGACGCCCGTGTTGTCCGACTGCTGATTAGTGATGTTCAGGGTCGGGTAGGACACGCCATTGGGCAGGGTTTCAATCTGGCGGCTTTTCACGCAGGCCGCCCGTTGGCCCACGGGGCCGTTTTCACAGCGCGGGCGCAGTTGTTGCGGGCCTTGCGGGGCCATGACCTCTTCGAAAGTGCCCGCATCTTCGACCTTAACCGGGGTGCCGTTCAGGCTGATGACACCGTTTTTGATCTGCACTTTGTCCCCCGGCAGGCCAATCAGGCGTTTGATGTAGTCGCGGCCCGAGACAGGATGACGGAAGACGACCACATCGCCGCGCTCTGGCTCAGAGCCGAAAAGACGGTCGTTATCGCCATCGAAGACACCGCAGACATCCTTGGCGTCAATCTCGATCCCGACACCGGGCAGCATCAGGCTGGGGCATGAGGCATAGGAATAGCCGTAGGCCATCTTGTTCACAAAGAGGAAATCACCGATCAGCAGCGTCTCTTTCATGGAGCCGGAGGGGATCCAGAAAGGCTGGAAGAACAGGGTCCGAAAGACACCGGCGATCAGCAGCGCCCAGAAGATTGTCTTGATGGTTTCGACAAAGGCGTTGCCGGTTTTTTCCTTAGCGGCCATGCGGCGCTCCTGACATATCGGTTTGGGGTTACATGCGGGGCCGTGCGGGCCAAGTCAAGTGACGCGGGGCCGGATCGGCCTGCACCGCGTGCATATGACGCGAAACGGCGGCGCAGGCCACCCTAACGGGCCGGATCGGCAAGAGGGCGCGCTTCGATTACCACGAAAGCCTGCGCCCAAGGGTGATCGTCGGTCAGGGTGACATGGATGATCGCCTCATGCCCCGGCGGGGTCATCGCGGCGAGACGGTCGGCGGCCCAGCCCGTGACCTCCATCACCGGCTGACCGGTGCGCAGATTGCTGACCGCCATGTCGCGCCAAGCGATGCCCATGCGCAGCCCGGTGCCAAGCGCCTTTGAGCAGGCCTCTTTCGCGGCCCAGCGTTTGGCATAGGTGCCCGCCACATCGCGCCGCCGCTCGGCCTTGCGTTGCTCGACCTCGGTGAACACCCGATTGCGAAACCGGTCGCCGAAACGATCGAGCGTAGCTTGGATACGCTCGATATTTGCCAGATCAGTGCCGATGCCGAGGATCATTGAGTGCCATTCTTGCCGCGAGACGGGGCCGATGGCCCTTTGCCTTCAGTAGATCACGCGGCGTGAGCGAGGAAAAGCGGCAATCCAACGCGAAAACGCCGCCCCGCTGAGGCGGGACGGCGTTCAAACGAGCGGCAAAGCGCGGCGCTTAGGCTGCGGCGTGGCGGGCCTTCTGGGCTTTCGCCTCGTCGATGGCGCGCTGAACGGCGGCGCGTTGTTCGGTCAGGAACTCATAGCCGGGGCGGCCAGCCGTGGCTTTGATCGCATCGTCGTAGTTTTCGACCAGAGCGGATTCGCCATTGACGATCTCGTCATAGACCGCCTCGTCATCGCCGGTCACCGCGTCGCGCAGTTTCAGCCATCCACGGTGGGCTGCTGCGGCGGCGGAGCCTTCTTCCGAGACATCGACGCCATCGGCGCCAAGCTGGCGGTGCAATTCTGTATGGAACTTCTCGCGTTCCGCGATGCGCTGGTCGAAGAAGCCGACGAAAGCCGCCTCATCCGAAACCTGCTTGCGGGATTCACGATAGCCGTCGCGGCTGTCGATCAGGCGGGTGTGCAGTTTCTTCAGTGTGTCGATATGGTCGCTCATTGGTGCCTCCTTAGGTTTGTTAACCAGTCTGGCGGCCCAACGCAGTCAAAGCCGCTTTAGGTCCAGAGGGAGGCACCCTTTGAGAGATTTTCCGCCACCGGCGGGGGCCGCGCTCAGCCCTCGCGGGCCTCATCCATCAGGCGGCGCATCTCGGAAATCGCGGGTTCCAACCCGAGAAAGATCGCCTCTCCGATCAGGAAATGCCCGATGTTAAGTTCACGCACCTCGGGGAAAGCGGCGATCGGGGTGACGGTGTCATAGGTCAGCCCGTGGCCCGCGTGCACCTCAAGCCCGAGAGAGGCGGCGAAACGCGACATTTCGCGCAGCTTGTTAAGTTCGACATCCGCCTCATCCCAACGGCCCTCGGCGAAGGCATCGCAATAGGCGCCGGTGTGCAATTCGATCACCTCTGCGCCGATGCGGTTCGCGGCTTCGATCTGTGCACGCTCGGCTGCGATGAAGATCGACACCCGGCTGCCCGCCTCGCGCAGGGGCGCGATGAAATGGGCCAGCTTGTTCTCCTCCCGCGCGACTTCCAGCCCGCCCTCGGTGGTCCGCTCTTCGCGCTTTTCAGGCACGATGCAGACAGCGTGGGGCTTGTGGCGCAGGGCGATCTTTTGCATCTCATCCGTCGCGGCCATCTCGAAGTTGAGCGGGACCGACAGCACCTCCATCAAACCTTCGATATCGGCGTCGGAGATATGCCGCCGGTCTTCGCGCAGATGCGCGGTGATGCCATCGGCCCCGGCCTTTTCCGCGATCTTGGCCGCGCGCAGCGGGTCGGGATAGGCGCCGCCCCGCGCGTTGCGCACAGTCGCCACATGGTCAATATTTACGCCCAATCTCAGCTTTGGTTGATCCGCCATCTCGATTCCCCTTGCATCACTTGCCCCGACCATAGGTCGGAACTTTCGCCAACCCCATAGGGGGAAGCGGTTTTTCCCGAAAATTGATGGCGCGACAGGATCAGTCGGCGTGGCGCTTGGCGTCGGCCTTTTGCGCGGCCTTATGTTTGAGCGCCTCGAACTTGGCTTTGATCATGCCGCGCCGCCGCTTTTGATAGGCGCGCAGCACCGGGACCGAGATGTAATAGGCGATGGAGGCGCAGATCATTCCCGGCAGGATGCCCCCGATCAGATAGGGGTAGAAGACCTGATGGAAAAACACCGTCAGCCCGGTCCAATCCATCTGGGTATCGGTAAAGATCGCGACGAAATTCTCTTGCAGATCGCGCCCGGCGTCGAGAAACTTCCCCCCGAACGAGCGGTGCGCCGTCGGTGCCACGGGCGCGCCGAGGATCCAATGCCCGGTTTGCAGGGCCGCGATGCCAATGGGCACATAGGTCAGCGGGTTGCCAAAAAAGGTGGCCATCAGCGCGGCAAGAATATTGCCGCGCATCACCCGCGCGATCAGCGCGGCCACGATGAAGTGCAGGCCGTAGAAGGGCGTGAAGGTGGTAAAGACCCCAGCCCAGATGCCGCGCGCAATGCGCTCGGGGCTGTCGGGCAGCCGCCGCATCCGGTGTTTGACATAGTGAAACGCACGCGTCCAACCGCCGCGCGGCCACAGAAACTCGGCCAGCGCGCGCAGGGTCGGTTTCGGATCGCGGCGTTTGAAAATCAAGTCTCAGGTCCAGTATCGGCGTTTCGTCTGCGCAGGGTCAGGCGGTCTTTCCCATGCTCATATTGCGGTGCCTGCTGACATCGGCGACCTCACTCTCGGCTTCGAGCGTGGACATCAGCGAATGCAGGTGACTTACGTCTCTGAGATCCACATAGACCACCAGCCGGTAAAAGTCAGGCTTGCGCTCCACAAACTCCAGATCCGAAATATTGGCCGAGGCTTCGCCGATCAAGGTGCAGACCCGCCCAAGTACGCCCGCGCCATTGCCGATGGTGATGTCCAAGGCGCAGGTATAGACCGCCGGGTGGCTGCCATCGTGCCAACGCAGATCGAGCCAGCGTTCGGGCTGGTCTTCGTATTCCGACAGGCGATCGCAGTCGATCGAATGAACGGTCACGCCCTTGCCGCGGAAGGTGATGCCGACGATCCGCTCACCGGGCAGCGGGGTGCAGCAGGGGGCGCGGTCAAAGCTCTGCCCCGGCTCTAGCCCGACGACCGCGCGGCGCACGTCGATCTGTTCGCCCTTTTGCGGGGCAAGGTCGGGATAGACGCATTCCACCACTTCGCGGCCCGTGAGTTCGGAACTGCCAAGCCGCGCAAGCACCTCGTCGGGGCCATTGAGCCGCATGTTCTTCGCCACGGTATGCAGCACCTTATCGGTGGCCTTTTTGCCAACCTGCGCAAAGGCCGAGCGCGCCAATTCGCGGCCCAGTTTGATAAAGCGCTCGCGGTCAACCTCGCGCAGGGACCGCCGGATCGCGGACTTGGCCTTGCCCGTGGTGGCAATGTCGAGCCATGTCACCTGCGGCGTCTGGCCCTGCGCGGTGGTGATCTCAATCGACTGGCCGTTCTTGATCCGGGTCCAAAGCGGCACGCGCATCCCGTCGACCTTGGCCCCCACACAGGCATTGCCGATCCGGGTGTGGATCGCATAGGCGAAATCAATCGGCGTGGCCCCGCGCGGCAGCTTCACCACATCACCTTTGGGCGTGAAGCAAAAGACCTGATCCGCGTACATCTCAAGCTTCACCGCTTCGAGGAAATCCTCGTGATCGGTCTCGGCGTCGAACTGCTCGGTCAGCTGGCTGATCCACTTGGCGGGATCGACGGCAAAGGGGTTTCGGCTGCGCACACCGTCGCGGTAGGACCAATGGGCGGCGACGCCGGTCTCGGCCACGTCATGCATCTGGCGGGTACGGATCTGCACCTCGACCCGCTTGCCGTCGCGGCCTGAAACGGTGGTGTGAATGCTGCGATAGCCGTTGGTCTTGGGCTGGCTGATGTAATCCTTGAACCGCCCCGGCACCGCCCGCCAGCGGCGGTGAATCGCCCCGAGGGTGCGGTAGCAGTCTTCCTCAGAGGCGGTGATGACCCGAAAGCCGTAGATGTCGGACAGGCGCGAGAAGCTTTGCTCCTTCTCCTCCATCTTGCGCCAGATCGAATAGGGTTTCTTGGCCCGGCCAAAAACCTCGGCTTCGATATCGGCCTTCTCCAACTCCACCCGCATGTCGCCGGTGATGCGCTGGATCACATCGCCGGTGTCGCGTTGCAGGGTGATGAAACGGCGAATGATGGAGGCGCGCGCCTCGGGGTTGAGCACCCGAAAGGCGAGATCTTCAAGCTCTTCGCGCATCCACTGCATGCCCATACGGCCCGCCAACGGCGCGTAGATGTCCATCGTCTCCCGCGCCTTTTTGATCTGCTTGTCCGGGCGCATGGATTTGATCGTGCGCATGTTGTGCAAACGGTCGGCGAGTTTGACGAGGATGACGCGCAAGTCCTTGGACATCGCCATGAAAAGCTTGCGGAAATTCTCGGCCTGTTTGGTCTCGGTCGAGTTCAGCTGAAGGTTGGTCAGCTTGGTGACACCATCGACCAATTCCGCCACTTCGCCGCCAAAGAGGCTTTGCACCTCGGCATAAGACGCTTTGGTGTCTTCAATGGTGTCGTGCAGAAGGGCGGTGATGATCGTCGCATCGTCAAGCTGCTGTTCCGTGAGGATCGCGGCGACAGCGACGGGATGGGTGAAATAGGGCTCACCGGAATGACGAAACTGCCCCTCATGCATCCGCGCCCCATAGTCGAAAGCGGCGCGGATCAAGGGTTCGTTGGTACGCGGATTGTAGCCTTGAACGAGAGCGATCAGGTCGTCGGCAGTAATGTCGGCGCTGTTCATGCCATCTGCCTCATAGCCCCGGCCGGGGCGCGGGGGTTAGCCCTGCCCCTGTGCGGCCATCAATTGGCGCAGCAACATTTCTTCGGACATGCTGTCTTCTTCGGGCTTGTCCTCTTCGGCACCCATCAGAAGCGCCATGGCATCTTCTTCGGGCTCATCGACTTCGATCTGGCTTTGGTTGCTTTCGATCAGCCGCTCGCGCAGGTCATCGGCCGACTGTGTTTCTTCGGCGATTTCACGCAAGGAAACGACAGGGTTCTTGTCGTTGTCACGGTCAACGGTCAGCTGCGATCCGGCAGAGATCTCGCGGGCACGATGCGCGGCCAGCATGACGAGTTCGAAACGGTTCGGAACCTTATCCACACAATCTTCGACGGTGACGCGGGCCATGAAGCCTCCAATATCTCATTTACTGCCAGAAGTGCGGTATTTAAGCCGCCTCGGGCAGATTTACAAGCCGTTATTGCAGCCGCCGCACCTCGGCACGATCCCGCTCAGGCAGGGCTTCGAGCAGGGCGCGCACCGGCTTTCCAAGCAGCGGATGCACCCAATCGGGGGCCACATCGGCCAGAGGCACCAAGACGAAAGCACGATCCTGTAGCCGGGGATGTGGCAGGATCAATTGATCCGGCGTGCGGCAGATCTGCGCCTCCAAGGGCAAATCGCGCCACATCTTGTGGGTCTGGCGGTCGGGCAACACGATATCATCGCAGGCCAGCAGATCCAGATCCAAGGTCCGCTGCCCCCAGCGTTGCACCCGTTCGCGCCCCATCTGCGCCTCGATCCGATGCAAGACGCCAAGCGCCTTCTGCGGATCCCAGGGCGCTTCGAGCCATGCGGCGGCATTCACATAGTCCGGCCCCGCCCCTGCGGGAAAGGCCTGTGTATGATAAAAAGCACTGGTGGCGCGAATCACCGCGCCAGACGTTTGCAATAGCTTTAACGCCGATTTCAGCGTTTCCCGAGGGTTACCCACGGAAGATGCAAGGTTCCCACCAAGCGCAACCAGAAGACTATACTTTCGTATAGGCTCTCTACTGCTTAATTCCATATCCCCGGGGTCTTGCGACATCGTTAAAAAGCCTTAGTTATGCACCCTGATGTGGGGGCATCGCCAGAGGTCACGGATTTGTTAATCCGCGGCAATTACAGTTCAAACCGGGAATACGGCGAAGCCTGCCGAAAGGATAGTTTAATGTTCTACAAAGATGAGCGGTTGGCGCTTTTTATAGATGGCTCCAACCTCTACGCCGCGGCAAAGACGCTGGGCTTCGACATCGACTACAAGCTGCTGCGGCAGGAGTTCATGCGCCGCGGCAAGCTGCTGCGCGCCTTCTACTACACCGCGCTGTTGGAAAACGATGAATATTCGCCGATCCGCCCGCTTGTCGACTGGTTGAACTACAACGGCTTTTCCATGGTCACGAAACCGGCCAAGGAATACACCGACAGCATGGGCCGCCGCAAAGTCAAAGGCGACATGGACATCGAACTGGCCGTCGATGCGATGGAACTTGCCCCGCGCGTCGATCACATCGTGATCTTCTCTGGTGATGGTGATTTCCGCCCGTTGGTAGAAAGCCTGCAACGCCAAGGCGTGCGCGTCTCGGTCGTTTCGACGATCCGCAGCCAACCGCCGATGATCTCGGATGACCTGCGCCGCCAAGCCGACAACTTTATCGAGCTTGACGATCTGCGTGATGTGATCGGCCGCCCGCCGCGCGACCCTGCACCGCACGAATAAAAGACGCAACTCCGTTTCGCGCAGAACCATGCCGCCCCCGTGCGGCAGCGGCCTTACTGTGCGTGGCGTCTGGATGATGGGCATACAAATACCAGGCCAGCGACTGCGGCGTCACTGGCCTGTGAAATTTTTAAAATACCCCAGGGAAGATACAATACAGCACATGAACCCATGCGTTCCCCTTGATCCCATACTACCTGCTCCCGTAGAAGTAGACGATCCCCCGAAAAAGGGGGGAAAGTGAGGGAAGATGCTGTTCGATGCCGCAGTACGTTTGGAAAAGCTTCAAGATGTAAGCGCGCTTTGGGATGGGATCGTAAAAACTTTCCGTGAGGCCGGCTTTACCCACGCCGTCCACATCAGTGTCGGGGCGGATTTTAAGGACGCGCAATTCCTGTCCACCATCCCCGATCTCTACGATGATCTCCCGCCCGAGGATGACCCATTCCTGCACCATTCGTGCAACAGCTATGATGTCCTGACGATCGGCCAAGCCTTCGTACACCTCTACCCCGATGTCACCCCGTCCGAGCATTCGCTGATCGCCCGCGCAGGCCGCGAAGGGCTGCATGCCGCCTTTGCCGTGCCGATGCGGCTGAAGGGCTCCGAACGTTTTGGCGGTTTCATCGTTGGCAACGGGATGGAGGCCGAAGCCTTCGAACGCGCCTTTAGCGATATTGCCGAGGATCTGCGCCTTTTTTGCCTGCTGATGCACCGCCGGATCGAAGACCTGACCGGCACCGCGCCCCTGCCCCTGCCCGAGAACCCCTCTGCCTTCGGCAAACTCAGCCCGCGCGAAGCCGAAGTGGTGAACCTGCTGGCCCATGGCTACTCCCGCCAGCAGACCGCGCATCGCTGCAACCTCTCGATCCACACCGTGTCGGACTATGCGAAATCCGGCTACCGCAAGCTTGGCATCCGCAACCGGGCGCAGGCCGCCGCGCTGGTGCACGCCACGGCGGGCGAGCCTGCGCCCAAGTCGGACTGACGGGCTGGACGAAGCGGGCCCAAGCCCTTACCTCTGCGCCAACCGTCCGGAGATTTCGCCATGACCAAACCGCCCCTCACCCTTTACCTCGCCGCGCCGCGCGGATTCTGTGCGGGCGTGGACCGGGCGATCAAGATCGTCGAAATGGCGATCGAGAAGTGGGGCGCGCCGGTCTATGTGCGCCATGAAATCGTGCACAACAAATTCGTCGTCGACGGGCTGCGCGACAAGGGCGCGGTCTTTGTCGAGGAACTCTCCGAATGCCCCGACGACCGCCCGGTGATCTTTTCCGCCCATGGGGTGCCGAAATCCGTGCCCTCGGCGGCGCAGGCGCGCAACATGATCTATGTCGATGCCACCTGCCCGCTGGTCTCCAAGGTGCATATCGAGGCGCAGCGGCACGCGGATGCGGGCCTTCAAATCATCATGATCGGCCATGCGGGCCACCCTGAGACGATCGGCACCATGGGCCAGTTGCCCGAAGGCGATGTGCTGCTCGTGGAAACGCCTCAGGATGTGGCCAGCGTCGCCGTGCGCGATGAGGAGCGTTTGGCCTATGTCACCCAGACCACGCTCAGCGTCGATGACACCGCCGATATCGTGGCCGCCCTACAGGCGCGTTTCCCCGCCATCATCGGCCCGCATAAAGAAGACATCTGCTACGCCACGACCAACCGTCAGGAAGCGGTCAAGGCCATGGCGCCCAAATGCGACGCGATGCTGGTGGTGGGCGCGCCGAATTCCTCGAACTCCAAACGGCTGGTCGAAGTCGGTGCCCGCGCGGGCTGCGCCTATGCGCAACTGGTGCAGCGGGCCGAAGACATCGACTGGCGCGCGCTGGAGGGCATCGGCAGCATCGGCATCACGGCGGGCGCATCGGCCCCCGAAGTGCTGATCAACGAGGTGATCGACGCCTTCAAAGCGCGCTACGACGTGACCACCGATCTGGTCGAAACCGCGCAGGAAAACGTGGAATTCAAGGTGCCGCGCGTTCTGCGCCAACCCGCCTGATTGACCGCCGCGCGCCAGCCGCCTAAACCGCGCTGGAAACTGCCGGAGATACCCATGCCTGACCTCTACGCCTATACTGACGGTGCCTGTTCGGGCAATCCCGGCCCCGGCGGCTGGGGCGTGCTGATGCGCGCGAAGGAGGGCGACAAGATCGTCAAGGAACGCGAGTTGAAGGGCGGCGAGGCGCAGACCACCAACAACCGCATGGAGTTGATGGCCGCGATCTCGGCGCTGGAATCGCTCAGCCGACCGACCGAGATCACGCTGGTGACCGATAGCAACTACGTCAAGAACGGCATCACCGGCTGGATCTTCGGCTGGAAAAAGAACGGCTGGAAGAACGCGGCCCAAAAACCGGTCAAGAATGCAGAGCTTTGGCAACGGCTGGACGCCGCGAACGCGCGGCACAATGTGACGTGGAAATGGGTCAAGGGCCACGCCGGCCACCCCGAGAACGAGCGCGCCGATGAACTGGCCCGCGCGGGCATGGCGCCGTTCAAACCCGGTGGCAAGAAGTGACCCTGCTGGCCCTGTTGGACTATGCCGCCGTGCTGGTCTTTGCCATCACCGGTGCGCTTGTCGCCAGCCGGGCGCAGCTTGATATCGTGGGTTTTGCCTTTATCGCCTGCCTGACCGCCGTGGGCGGCGGCACGATCCGCGACCTCTTGCTCGACCGCAACCCGATCTTCTGGATCGAGACGCCCAGTATGCTCGGCGTGGCCATCGTGGCGGCGCTGGTGGTGTTTTTCACCGCCCACTTGCTCGAAAGCCGCTTTCGCACTCTGATCTGGCTCGACAGTCTGGCGCTGGCTGTCGCTGTCGCGGCGGGTGTCGGTGTGGCGATGGCGCAAGAGCAATCCGCGCCGATCATCATTGTCATGGGCATGATCACCGGCTGTATGGGCGGTCTGATGCGCGATGTGGTGGTGGGGCAATTGCCGTTGGTGCTGACCCAAGGCGAGCTTTACGCCACCGCGGCGCTCTCTGGTGCCGCCGTCGCCGTGCTGCTGGCGCCCTATTTCGATGGCACGCTCTACCCGCTGCTGGCCTGCGCTGCGACGACTTGGGTGCTGCGCGCCGGGTCGCTCTATTTCGGCTGGCATCTGCCGGTCTACAAAAGCACCCCGCCCAAAAGCTGAACGCTCGGCCTTAGCTCAGACGCACACCTGTCGCGATCTGCGCCCCGCGCTGGAACACATCCGCCTCCTGTACGCCTTTGCCCGCGCGCTGTAGCCGCGTCAGCCGCACCGCCCCGTCGCCGCAGGGGATGCGCAACGCCTCCGACAGCACTTCGCCCGGCGCGCCGGTGCCCTCGTCCAGCACCGAGCCGAGGACTTTCACCCGCTGGCCGTCAAGCTCGAACCACGCGCCGGGAAAGGGCGAGAGCCCTCGGATCAAACGATCCACCTCGACCGCCGGGCGGGTCCAGTCGATGCGCGCTTCGGCCTTGTCGATCTTGGCCGCATAGGTGACGCCCTCTTCGGGCTGAGGCTGCGGCGTCAGATCGGTCAGGTGCGACAGCGCCTTGTTGATCGCCACCGCGCCCATGGCGCTTAGCCGGTCATGCAATTGCGCCGTGGTCTCAGCCTTGCCAATCTCGGTCTCTTCGCACAGCAGCACCGGTCCGGTATCAAGCCCCGCTTCCATCTGCATGATGCACACGCCGGTCTTTTCGTCGCCCGCCATGATCGCACGGTGAATGGGCGCGGCCCCGCGCCAGCGCGGCAGCAGGCTGGCGTGGATGTTGAGGCAGCCATGTTTCGGCGCGTCGAGAATGGGCTGCGGCAGGATCAGACCGTAGGCCACGACCACCGCCGCATCGGCCTC
>NZ_JBIFFJ010000021.1:0-37675 GCF_043556915.1 Sulfitobacter sp. 1A15299
TGACGTCCTACGGCGCCTCATGAAGGGCGCGGACGCCACCAAAAGCGCTACCAGAAGTTACACCTCTCCCTGGGACAGGACCCCATCCGAAAAAATGCTGCATGTGGCCGAGGTACACGTTCATTGTACGTGCCCCAATTCGCTCGGCGCTGGGATGGTTCAGCATTTCTCGGAGCGTCAAATCTCTGGTCTGGGGGTTCTTGTTCTTGTTCTTGGGCAGTTTGAAAAGGTCGGCCTTTACCTTCTGTGCATCAGCCTTGGATAACTGCGCTAGAGGCTTCGAAGCGACTAGGTCAGTCATAAGACCAAGTGCCTCGTGTTTCTCCTTCAAGGTCTTCTCTGCCGAGGCATTTGTGCGCTTCATTTCTTCGAAGTAGTGGCCGAGTACGGCTTTTAGGGTTGGCGTATCTTCCGCATCTGGTTCTTTTGGAGTTAGGGGACTGGAAAGGGTGGGATGTTGCTCCGCTATGTCAATCTGGTCGTAGCTGGCAATGTGCTCAAGGGCGGCGCTTATGTAGGCTTTATAGCCTTTATGCAGTTCCGAGGTCAGAAGTTCCGCCGCCCGACCTTCCGGTACCGGAGATAGCCCACGAGCAGTGCAGAAGGCCTTCAGGAGGCCAGGAGCGCCCTCGGGATGGACCAATGTCTACCCAAAGGTCCGCATCGCTCTCAGAGAGGCTATCACTGGCCCTCAGGGCATGCAGGTTCAGGCCATCTGGCGGACCGTCTGCCTCACTTCTGGCCCGGAAGGCTTCAAGCCTCTTGATAAAGTGGTCCCGAACATGTCGCCGCATCTCATCGTATCGCATGGCGCGAACACTTGGCTCGGAGAGAAGGGTTTGTCCAGCTACCGATAGCACCCTCGAAAGCTGTCGAGCGGTCGAAGGCTCGCGGGTGCCAAGAGACATCTTGATGTACGCTTGTCTAGAGGCAGCAGCGGACGAATTGGGGAGAGGGTAGCGGAAGTAGAAGATACCGTGCCGAGAGAGGCTTAAGTAGGCTGCGAGCCGCATTGTGTGTTCCACCTTTGTGGCCCACCGGCGGGTCTGCTAGCCTAACTCATTGGAAAGAGGGAAAGTGGTGGGCGACCCTGGAATCGAACCAGGCGTGCGTCTCCGCGAGGGAGTTACAGTCCCCTGCCACACCTTGCGGCCTGTCGCCCACTTTGTCCCGGTGCATTGCACCTGACGTGGGGGCGTGATTACAAGCGAGCCAAAGAAGCGTCAAGGCGAATTCCTGAGAAATCTTGGGGAAATCGCACGAAAGGATAAAGAGATGAAAAAACCCAAATGGGTCGTGCAAAAAGAGCAGGACAAGAAGGCCGAAGCGGCGCAGACGGTCTGGCTGTTCGGTCTGCATGCGGTGCGCGATGCGTTGATGAACCCACGGCGTGAAAAATTGCAGTTGATGGTCACGCCGAACGCGCAGGCGAAGCTGGAAGAGGCCATCGCCGAGGCGGGAATCACGCCGCAGGTCGTGGACCCGCGCAAGTTCCGCCCGCCGCTCGATCCCAACTCGGTGCACCAGGGCGCGGTGTTGGAGGTGAAGCCGCTGAATTGGGGCCGGTTGGAGGATGTGGCCATCGGTGATTCCGCGCCGCGGCTTTTGCTGCTCGATCGGGTGACCGATCCGCATAACGTTGGCGCGATTCTACGCTCTGCCGAGGTTCTGGGCGCCTCGGCGGTCATCGGCACCAAACATCATTCCGCGCCCGAGACCGGGGCGCTGGCCAAAACCGCCAGCGGCGCGCTGGAGCGGCAGCCCTATTTGAGAGTCCGCAACCTTGCAGACGCGATCCGTGCTTTGCAGGAGATGGGCTATCTCATGCTCGGGCTCGATGGCGAGGCCAAGCAGACCAT
Organism: Sulfitobacter sp. 1A15299; assembly: GCF_043556915.1. Classification (NCBI taxonomy): domain Bacteria; kingdom Pseudomonadati; phylum Pseudomonadota; class Alphaproteobacteria; order Rhodobacterales; family Roseobacteraceae; genus Sulfitobacter; species Sulfitobacter sp. 1A15299. The sequence continues at coordinate 1,860 of NZ_JBIFFJ010000021.1, forward strand.
CGAGGAGGCCGTCGAGGGCCGCCGTGACCGCCCCGTGGCGCTTGTTCTGGGTGCCGAGGGGCCGGGGCTGCGAGAGAAGACCCGCGAGACCGTGGATGCGCTGGTGCGGATCGATGCGGCGGGCGGATTCGGCTCGCTCAACGTCTCCAACGCTGCGGCCATAGCACTTTATGCAAGCCGCGTGGGCGGCTGAGAATCGGCAAGAACTGGCTTAGAACCGGGCAGGGGGCGGCACCGCAGGGCGCGGCCCCTTTGAAAACAGCCAAGGCTTCCTAAATTTAAAGGTGACCGCAGGCTCGGAACGCCTGCCGGCCACCTACTGTCCCTCGTTCCGTACCTTACGCCCCGTGTTCGCCATGGGGCGTTTTTTTATGCGGATGTTCGATACACAAAAGCCGCCCCGAAGGGCGGCTTTGCGTTTCCTACGGGGTGGTAGGATCAACCTGGAGCGGGCGAGGCGATTCGAACGCCCGACCCTAACCTTGGCAAGGTTATGCTCTACCCCTGAGCTACGCCCGCATCCGGTTGGTGAGGGGGGAATACCCATTCCCGCTGGGGGCTGCAAGAGGGAAATGAAGCGATCTGAGCGTCGCGCGGCAGTTTTTTTGGGAAGGTTTTGGGGGCGGAAAACACAAAGGGCCGCATCCGAAGATGCGACCCTGTGAAGTCCAGATGGAGCGGGCGAGGCGATTCGAACGCCCGACCCTAACCTTGGCAAGGTTATGCTCTACCCCTGAGCTACGCCCGCTTACCGTCTGGTGAGGGCGAGATACCCATTGGAGCGGGGGGCTTCAAGAGGGAAATGTGGTTTTTGGTGGAAAAATTTGCGCAAGGCGGGGGCTCTGCCCCCGGACCCCCGAGGGTATTTGAGAAAGGATGAAGTTGGAGGGGGAGGGGGCGGCTGTCAGAGGAGTGGTGGCAAAAGAAAAGGCCCCGCGGGAGAGCGGGGCCTTTGTGATTTGGGTCAGCTTAGTGGCTGTGCTGCTTGTCCCAGTCTTCCTGTTTCGGGAGCTGCTCGAACGTGTGTTCGGGCGGCGGGCTGGGCAGGGTCCATTCCAGCGTATCCGCGAATTCGTTCCACGGGTTGTTCGCGGTGGAGCGTGCGCCGCGGGTCAGCGTGTAGGCCATCACCCCGAAGAAGAAGAGGAAGGAGGCGAAGCTGAGGAAGGCGCCGATCGAGGACCACTGGTTCCAGTAGGCGAATGCCTCAGGATAGTCGATGTAGCGGCGTGGCATGCCCTGACGGCCCAGGAAGTGCTGCGGGAAGAATGTCAGGTTGGCACCGATGAACATCGCCCAGAAGTGCAGCTTGCCTGCCCATTCGGGGTACATGCGGCCTGTCATCTTGGGCAGGTAAAAGTAGATGCCCGCGAAGATGGCGAAGACGGCGCCGAGCGACATCACGTAGTGGAAGTGTGCCACGACGTAGTAGGTGTCGTGATAGGCGCGGTCCACGGCGGCCTGGCTCAGCACGATGCCGGTGACGCCACCGACGGTGAAGAGGAACAGGAAGCCGAAGGCCCAGAGCATCGGTGTTTTGAACTCGATCGAGCCGCCCCACATGGTGGCGATCCAGCTGAAGACCTTTACCCCCGTTGGCACCGCGATGACCATGGTGGCCAGCATGAAGTAGGCCTGCTGGTTCAGGGTCATGCCCACGGTGTACATGTGGTGCGCCCAGACGACGAAGCCCAGAGCGCCGATCGCGATGATTGCCCAGACCATCGGCAGGTAGCCGAAGACCGGTTTGCGCGAGAAGGTCGCGATGACGTGGGAGATGATGCCGAAGCCCGGCAGGATGATGATGTAGACTTCGGGGTGGCCGAAGAACCACAGGATGTGCTGGTAGAGGATCGGATCACCACCGCCTGCGGGGTCAAAGAAGGCGAAGCCGAAGTTGCGGTCCATCAAGAGCATGGTGATCGCGCCCGCCAGAACCGGCAGGGACAGGAGGATCAGCCAGCTTGTGACGAAGATCGACCATGCGAAGAGCGGCACTTTGAACAGGGTCATGCCGGGGGCACGCATGTTCAGGAAGGTGGTGATCATATTGATCGCGCCGAGGATCGAGGAGGCACCGGAGACGTGCACTGCGAAGATCGCGAAGTCCATCGACATGCCCGCTTCGCGCACCGAAAGCGGCGGGTAGAGCACCCAGCCCACGCCGGAGCCGAGCTGACCGTTGCCGCCGGGTGTCAGCAGCGAGCAGACAGCGAGGGTGGTGCCCGCGACATAGAGCCAGAAGCTGAGGTTGTTCATCCGCGGGAAGGCCATGTCCGGCGCGCCGATTTGCAGCGGCATGAAGTAGTTGCCGAAACCGCCGAAGAGCGCGGGAATCACGACGAAGAACATCATCAGGATGCCGTGGCCGGTGATCAGCACGTTCCACAGGTGGCCGTTTGGCGTACAGGCGGCAGAGCTATCCGCGATGAAACGCGCGCCTTCCATACACATGTATTGAACGCCCGGATCCATGAGCTCAAGGCGCATGTAGACGGTGAATGCCACCGAAATAAGACCGACCAAGGCCGAGACGATAAGGTACAGAATACCGATGTCTTTGTGGTTGGTGGACATGAACCACCGGGTAAAGAACCCCCGGTCGTCGTGATGATCTTGGCCGTGAATGGCTGCGTCTGCCATGCGGTGCCTCCTGCAAATGAATTGGACACATGGCGCCATAGGCGGCACATGCGGTGTCGCGCCCGTTTTAGAGCGACCGTCTCGCGGGGGCAATGGGCGCGATGGTCGCAGGGTGGGTATTTTTTGTGCTGTGGCTGTCGCCGTAAAATCTGGCCTTTGGGGCGCTTGGTGCGTGCTTTGCCGCTGTTAGGGGGTGATGTCGCAGCTGCCTGTGGGGTCGCTGGCAAAGACCTCATCAAAGGTGGCGCGCAGGGCGAGATCGACATCGTCCATCGTGACGGGCAGGCCCAGATCGACCAGTGAGGTCACCCCGTGGGCCGTGATGCCGCAGGGAACGATGCCGCCAAAATGGCTGAGGTCCGGCTCCACATTGATGCTGATGCCGTGGAAGCTGACCCATTTGCGCAGCCTGATTCCAATGGCGGCGATCTTGTCTTCGGCGGGGCTGCCATCGGGCTGGGCGGGTTTCTCGGGCCGTTGCACCCAAACGCCCACACGACCGGGGCGGATTTCGCCGCGCAGGTTGAACTGATCCAAAGTGGCGATGACCCAATTTTCGAGCTGGCGCACGAAACAGCGCACATCGCGCCCCCGGGCGGCGACGTCGAGCATGACATAGGCGACGCGCTGGCCCGGCCCGTGGTAGGTATACTGCCCACCGCGCCGGGTGGGATAGACGGGAAAGCGATCGGGCTCTGTCAGGTCTTCGGCCCGCGCCGAGGTGCCGGCGGTGTAGAGCGGGGGATGTTCGACCAGCCAGATGCATTCCTCGGCCTCGCCGGCGGCGATGGCGGTGGCACGTGCCTCCATCCACGCCTCGGCGCTACGGTAATCGGTCAAGCCGTCGGTGATGATCCATTCAACCATGGGGATGCTTTAGCAAGACCCGCGCCGCGCCGCCAGAGGCACCGGTTAGGCGGGGGCGTTGCGTTCCTCCAAGACCTTGCGCAGGAGTTGGGCGTAGTTTTCAGCCCCCTGCGCCCCGGTGATCAGGTATTTGCCCTCAAAAATCATCGACGGCACGCCGGAGATGCCGCGCGATGTCCAGAATTGCTGCGCTTCGCGGGTCTGCTCGGCAAAGCTGCCGCTGCGGAGCACCTCGCGCGCCTCATCCCGGTCCAACCCGACGGATGCTGCGATATCGGCAAGGACATCGGTATCGTTCACATTGCGCCCTTGGGTGAAATGCGCGTCAAAAAGGGCCATCTTCAGCGGGTGTTGCAGCCCTTGAACCTGCGCCCATGTCAGCAGTTGATGTGCGGCAAAGGTGTTTTGCATCCGCGTGTCGTCGGAAAAGTTGAAGGTAAAGCCCAAGTCTTGGCCCAGCTGGGTCAGCCGCTTGCGATTCTCGACCGATTGGGCAGGGGTGGAGCCGTATTTCTCGGCCAGATGTTCGGCCATGTTCTGACCCTCGGCGGCCATTTGCGGGTTCAACTCAAAGGGGTGCCAACGCACAAAAGCGCCAACGCCAACCGCGCCGAGCGCTTGCTCAAGTTGCTTGTAGCCCACGATACACCAAGGGCACATCACATCCGATACGATGTCGATCTGTACGGTGGGGGTATCTGTGGGGGTGGCGGTGTCTGCGGGCATGGCGTGTTCCTTGTTGCTTGCCTCACAGATGACCTGCCGAACGCGCGCTTTCAACGGTTGAGCCGTTAGATTGCACGGCGGTAAGGGGATTGTGATCGGGGTGGCGCTTGCGGAAAATCGGGGGCTAAACCCGCTTTCTGAAACGCATTGAAAAAATTTGCAGATTGCCTCTTCACAAGCCCTTGGTCTTTGGCTAAACCCCGCCCACCAACCATGGCGTGCGGTCGTGGCGGAATGGTAGACGCGCAGCGTTGAGGTCGCTGTGGGGTAACACCCGTGAGAGTTCGAGTCTCTCCGACCGCACCACCATGCTTTGCCATGTAAAGCGATGGTCGGACCCCCTGAAAGAAAAATTGATTTTGCCCTCGTCTCTTGCCGTGGTCAGCCTACACTCCTGCTGCGCGGTATCTTGCCGATTCCGCGCGTCATACCTGCGCGGGGCGGGGCAGGCCGTTCTCATCGCGCGATTCCCCCGGCAGAGTGTTTGCAGCCAAGGCGGCAATGCCGTTTAACGGTGGCTGAGAATAAGGCCCGTTTGGGCGGGCAAAGGAGAACCGGCGCGAAAACCGGGGTGACGAAACGCAAGGAGGGTAGCGCGTGGCGCAACAAGGGCAGACTCAAGGGGCGGCGCTTTGTCTCGCTCTTGGACTACTTCTTGGCGGGGGGGCGGCGGCACAGGCCGCCGAACTGGCCATCACGGGCATCGCGGCGGATTCGGACCTCTATGCTACGCTGCGCGATGGGTCCTTGTTGGCCGAACAGACTGACGAGGATGCCGAGCCTGCCACGCCGCAGGAATTGGTTGCCGCGGCACAGGCCGATTATGGGCGGCTTTTGGCGCTGCTCTACGACAACGGGTATTTCGGGCCGACGCTCAAGATCACCTTGGATGGCGTCGATGCCGCGGCGATTCCCCCTGTGCAACCGCCGCGCCGCATCGACCGGGCCGTGATCACGGTGGACCCGGGGCCGAAGTTCCGCTTTGGCGCGGCCCGCATCGCGCCCATCGCGCCGGGCACCGAATTGCCTGAGGGCTTCGCCACCGGGCAGACCGCGAGCCTTGGCGTCTTGAAGGAAACCGTCTCGGCCGGGGTGAGCGGCTGGCGTGATGTGGGCCACGCGAAGGCGGCATTGGCGGATCAAGACCTTGTCGCCAAACACCGCCTCCGCCAGATCGACGCTGCCCTGCGGCTGGCACCGGGGCCAAAGCTGCGCTTTGGCGCGCTAACCGTGACTGGCAACCAAGACGTGCGCACCGCGCGGCTGATCGAGATCGCGGGCCTGCCGGAGGGGGAGGTCTTCTCTCCCGAAGAGTTGGAATTGGCCACCGAGAGGCTGCGCCGCACCGGCGCGTTCGATGCCGTGTCCTTGATCGAGGCGGATCGGATCGGCCCCAACGACACGCTGCCCATCACCGCGCAGGTGACCGAAGCGCCCAAGCGCCGCTTTGGCTTTGGCGCGGAACTGTCTTCGCTCGAAGGGCTGACGCTAAGCACCTTCTGGCTGCACCGCAATCTGCTGGGCGGGGCCGAACGGCTGCGCCTCTCGGCTGAGATCGAAGGGATTGGCGGCAATTCGGGGGGCGAGGACTATACGCTCTCCGCCCGGTTCGAACGCCCGGCGACCTTTAATGAAGATACCAATTTCTACGCGCTGGCCACATTGGAACAGCTTGACGAGGTGAACTATTTCTCGCGCCAGTTGGATTTGGAAGCGGGGATCGAGCGGATCGCCAATCAAAACCGCACCTATTCCGCGGGCCTCGGCCTGCGTGTGGCCGAGACCGAAGATGCCTTCGGCACCAACCAATACACCCTGCTGACCCTGCCGCTAGGGGCCGAGTTCGACTATCGCGACAAGGAGTTGGACGCGACCGAGGGCTATTACATCGACGCCAATATCACGCCTTTCGTTGCTCTGTCGGGCTCTGAAAGCGGTCTGCGCACTTATCTGGATGCGCGCTACTACCGCAGCTTCGGGACGGAGCGCCCGGTGACGCTGGCTTTCCGGGGGCAGCTTGGCTCGGTCGCGGGGCCGGATCTGTCCGAAGCGCCGGCGGATTACCTCTTTTACTCCGGCGGGGGCGGCACCGTGCGCGGGCAGCCCTATCAGTCGCTCGGTGTTGATCTGCCAAGCGGCGACACCGTGGGCGGGCGCAGCTTTGTCGGGCTTTCCGCAGAGGCGCGCGTGGCCCTGACCGAGAAGATCGGCGTCGTGGGCTTTGCCGATGCGGGCTATATCGGGTCGGAAGAATTCTACGACGGATCAGGCACTTGGCACTCAGGCGCGGGTCTGGGTCTGCGCTATGCCACGGGCATCGGGCCAATCCGGCTGGACGTGGCCGTGCCCACATCGGGGCCGGACGTTGACGAAGATTTCCAAGTCTATATCGGGATTGGACAGGCGTTTTAATGCGACAGTTTTTGCAGATTTTCACCGCCAGCTTTGTCTATCTGGCCTGCCTCACACCGGCGATGGCACAGGATGATGACAAGGGCTTTCTCACCCGGACCATTCAGGATGCGCTAAGCGGCGCGGGCCGCACCGTCAGCATCGACGGATTCGCAGGGGCGCTCAGTTCGGCGGCCTCCTTTGACCGGATGACGATTGCGGATGACGATGGCGTCTGGCTGACGCTTGACGATGTGGTGCTGGATTGGAACCGTTCGGCCCTGCTGCGCGGACGGCTGGAGGTCGAGCAACTCACCGCCGGGCGGCTCGATGTCGAGCGTTTGCCGGTCAGCAATGAAGTCGATCTGCCCGATGCAGAGGCCAAACCCTTTGCCTTGCCCGATCTGCCCGTCTCCATCGAAATTGCGGATTTCTCGGTGGATGAGATCAACCTGGGCGAGCCGATCCTGGGCGAGGCGGCGCAGCTTTCGGTGAGCGCCAATGCGCGGCTGACCGATACGGTGGGCATCGTCGATTTTCAGGCCCGCCGCACCGATGGCAAGAAGGGTGAGTTCGACATTCAGGCGGATTTCGACCGTACCGAAAGCGTGCTGGACCTGCTGTTGAACCTTAGCGAAGACCCCGAAGGCATTGCCGCGAAACTGTTGAACCTGCCGGGGCAGCCTTCGGTGCAGATGACCGTCAAAGGCGCAGGACCGCTGGATGATTTCGCGACCGATGTGACCATCGCCACCGATGGGCAAGAGCGTTTGGCCGGGCAGGTGACCCTTGGCACGCAGGCTCCGCGCCGCGCCAGCGATACACCGGACCGCCGCATTCAGGCCGATATCGGCGGCGACATCACTGCGCTGCTCGCCCCGCGCTACCGTGACTTCTTCGGCGAGGACGTGCGGCTGGCACTGGATGCGCTGCTGGAAAGCAACGGTGCGGTAGAAGTCAGCAGCTTTGCCCTTGCCGCGAATTCCGTCGATCTGCAGGGGCAGGTCACGTTGAACCAAGAGAAATGGCCGACGCTGATCGACATCTCGGGCCGGATTGCGAACCCCGATGGCACCTCGACCCTTTTGCCGGTCTCGGGTGAGGGCACGCGGGTCGAGGCCGTGACCCTGCGGGTGGATTACGATGCCGCCGATGGCGACCGTTTTGACGGCGCCTTCGACATCACCGGGCTGGACACGGGCGCGCTGCAAATCGCGCGGACGCAACTGGCGCTCGACGGTATTCTCGAAGGCAACCTTGGCAGTCTGGGGCAATTCCTCGGCGATGTGACCTTTGCCACCGAGGGTCTGACGCTGACCGACCCGGCAAGCGCCGAGGCCATCGGCGATGCGATCACCGGCAGTGCCGAGATCCGTTTTGTCGAAGGTGAACCGATTGAGATCAACGGGCTGACCCTATCGGGCGAAGACTATGGCCTGACCGGCGAAGCCGCGATCGACGGGGTGGATAGCGGGCTGCTCACCCAGTTGAAGATGACGCTCGAAGCGCAGGATATCAGCCGCTTTTCCGCGCTGGCAGGCCGCGATATCGCGGGCGCCACGGCGCTGGCGCTAAACGGGACGGTGACGCCCTTGGGCGGCATGTTCGATCTGGCCATTGCCGGGGGCACCGATGACCTTGAGATCGGGATCGAACAGGCCGATGCGGTGCTGGCAGGACGGACCAGCCTCAGCATGGTGGCGAAACGCAACGAAACGGGGACTTTCCTGCGCGATCTTGAATTGAAGAACGATGCGCTGAACCTCACGGGCGATGTCGCGCTGCGCAGCGAAGACAGCCGCGCCGCCTTGGATTTTACGCTCGCCGATGTCGGGCTGGTGCTGCCGCAATACGAAGGCCCCATTGCCGTCAAGGCGACAGCGGTGCAAGAGCCGCGCGGCTGGGTTGTCGACGCGGTCACCGATGGCCCCTATGACGCGGCGCTGACCGTCTCGGGCCTGGCTACGGGCGCGGATGCGCAGATCGACTTTACCGCCGATATCCCTCGGATCGAGGATTTCCTGCCCGAGGCGGATATCACCGGCCCCGTCACCGCCAAGGGCGCCCTGCGCCAGACGCCGGAGGGGTGGGAGATCGACACCGATGCCAGCGGCCCATTGGAGGCGCAGGCCTCGGTCAAAGGGCTGGTCACGCCGCGCGTCGATGTGGCCTTTGACCTGTCGCTGCCCGATATCCAACCCCTCGTCCCGCAGATCAACGGCGGGGTTTCGGCCAGCGGCACGCTGGAGCAGACCGAACAGGGGTTTGTCGTCGATACCATCGCCAATGGCCCCTATGACAGCCGCATCGCGGTCGAAGGCTTGGCGACGGGGCCGGACATGGCGCTGCGCTTTGACCTGACTTTGCCGGATGTCAGCCCGCTGGCCCCTGGGGTGAACGGGCCGCTGGCGGCCCAAGGCACCGTGCGCCAGCAGGAGAGTGGCATAGCCGTGGATGTCGCCGCGAGCGGCCCTTACGGTAGTAGTGCCGTGGTCGAAGGGCTGGCCACCGGTCCGAATATGGCGCTCAGCTTTGATTTGTCCGTGCCGGACCTCAGCCCCATCGCCCCCGGCGTGAACGGCCCGCTTTCGGCCACGGGCGACATCCGTCAGACCGATGACGGCATCGCCGTGGATGTCAGCGCCGATGGCCCCTATGGCAGCCGCGCTATGGTCGAAGGGCTGGTGACCGGTGAGGTCTCACTTCGGTTCGATGTCTCGGTGCCCAATGTGAACCCGCTGGTGCCAAGCGTCACGGGCTCTTTCGCGGCCAATGGCGTGGCGCGTCAGACCGAAAACGGCGTGGTCCTCGATGCCAGCGCCAGCGGCCCTTACGGCGCGCGGGCGACGGTCGAAGGCTTGGTCACCGGCCCCAATGCGGCGGTCGATTTCCAGTTGAACATGCCCGACATCGGCGCCTTGGTGGAACAGGTGAACGGCCCGCTCAGCGTTGCTGGGTCGGCCCGGCGCGAGGGGGAGGCGTGGCGCATCGACACAAACGCCAACGGCCCCGCGGGCACGCAGGCGACGGTGGCTGGGCTGGTGAACCCCGATGGTACGCTGAACCTCGATATCGCGGGCAATGCGCCGCTTGGTCTGTCGCGCCCCTTCCTGGCTCCGCGCAATTTGCAGGGGCAGGCGCGCTTTGATTTGCAGATCAACGGCCCGGCGGAACTCTCCTCGGTCAGCGGGCGCATCACCACCAGCGGCGCGACCTTCACTGCGCCGAACCTGCGGGTGGCGCTGCGGGGGATCGACGCGGATATCCAGCTTGGCAACAACCGGGCGCAGCTTAATGTGACCGGTCAGGCCGTCGATGGCGGAGAGCTGCGCGTGGCGGGGGCGATCACCCTGACACCGGCCTTGCCCGCGGATATTAGCGTGACCCTGCGCAATCTCGTCTATGCGGACCCGAGCCTTTACAGCACCACGCTGAACGGCGATCTGCGGCTTGCTGGACCTTTGAGCGGAGGGGCGCAGATCACCGGGGTGATCAATGCGGGCGAGACGAATATTCAAGTGCCCGCCACCGGTCTGACCTCGATCGGGGACATCCCGCAGATCACCCATGTCAACGCGCCCGCCGATGTGCTGGCAACCCGCCGCAAGGCCGGGTTGGAGGGGGCCGAGGCCGGGGATGATCCCGCGGCGGAGGCGTCCGGCCCCGGGTTCGGGCTGAACCTGCAACTCAACGCACCGAACCGGATTTACGTCCGGGGCCGCGGGCTGGATGCGGAACTGGGCGGCGCGCTGAACCTCAGCGGCACCACCAACCGCATCATCTCGGCCGGGCGGTTCGAGTTGATCCGCGGGCGGCTCGATATCTTGGGCAAACGCTTCTTGCTCGACGAAGGGTCGGTCCAGTTTCAGGGTGATTTCATCCCCTATATCCGCTTCGTCACTTCGACCGATACCGAAGCGGGGGAGGTACGTGTCATCGTGAGCGGCCCGGCGAATGAGCCAGAGGTGACGTTCGAATCCACCCCCGCCGCGCCGCAGGACGAGGTGCTGTCGCAGCTCCTCTTCGGGCGCAACATCTCGGAAATCTCGGCCTTTCAGGCGTTGCAATTGGCCAGTGCCGTGGCAACCCTTGCAGGGCGCGGCGGTGAGGGGGTGATCGGCAACCTGCGGGAGGGCTTTGGCCTCGACGATCTGGATGTGACCACCACCGACGACGGCGCCACGGCGCTGCGGCTGGGGAAATACCTGACCGACAATATCTATACCGATGTGACGGCGGCCTCGGATGGCACGGGAGAGGTGTCGCTCAACCTCGATATCACCGAAAGCCTGACGGCCAAGGGCACCTTGGGCTCGGACGGCGAGAGCAGCATCGGCATCTTCTTTGAACGGGACTATTGAGTGAAAGGGGCGCCCTCCGGGGCGCCCTTTTTCTTAGCCCTCGTCGCGGGGGGTGAAGTGGCCATAGCGGCCTTGGTCGAACATCAGGCCCGCCGCGCCATCCTCGCGCAAAGCGACCTGTTGCACATGGCCCAAGATCAGCGAATGATCGCCCGCCGGATGCACGGCATAGGTCGCGCAGTGAAACCGGGCGAGGCAGCCTGCGAAAGTGGGCACTCCGGCGGCATCCTCCGCCCAGTCGAAACCAGAGAAGTCATGGCCTTGGCTTGCGAAACGCTGGGCCAAATCCTCTTGATCCGCGCCCAAAACGTGAATGCAAAAGGACGCCGCCGAGGTGAAACTGTCGTGCCGTTTGGAAGAGATCGCAGGCGACCACAGCACCAAGGGCGGGTCGAGCGAAACCGAGGCGAAGGAATTCGCAGTCATCCCCAAAGGGCCTTGGGCGGTTTTCACGGTCACCACGGTCACGCCGGTGCCGAAACGCCCGAAGGCACGGCGCAGCGCCGGGGCATCGCCGCTGTCGGGCGCGAAGGGGATCAGGTCATCACTCATAGCGACAAGCGGTGCCATGTGGCGGCTGATTTGTCCAGCGGTGCCGGGGCGTTGCGCGGCGGCCCGGCCGGGCGAAATTTCGCCCCCGCAATCATGGCTGGAACCGCTGCCAAGGCCGGGCGTTGGGCCAGCGATGAGAGGCATCATCGGCGCCAAGCGGTGCCGATGCTGGCTGTCTGAAAGGGGCGGGGCAGGTGACCTGCACCGCCTGTCCGAGGCACCCGAATGCCGTTCACAGCAGAAAAGGCGCGTCTCGTCGCGCCGGAAAGTGATAAAGATGATGAATGCAAGCAAACTCGCTCTCGGCGCGGCCCTTCTGAGCGCCACCGCCTTCGGCTCCACCGCGATGGCCGATGACAATGAGACCGTCGACCACGTCGAGGTCGGCTCCCTGTCTTGTGACGTGGGCGATGGCACCGGCTTTGTGTTCGGCTCCACCCGCGAGTTGACCTGCACCTTCAACCCCGTTCAGGAAGGTCTCGAAGATGAGACCTATGTGGGCGAGATCAACCGCTGGGGCGTCGATATCGGCAAGACCCAGAACGGGCAGATGTCTTGGCTGGTGCTGGCCCCGACCGAACAGGAATATGCCGAAGGTGGTTTGAACGGCAGCTACAAAGGTGTGTCTGCCGAGGCGACCGTCGGTGTTGGCGCAGGGGCCAACCTGATGACGGGCGGCTCCGAGAACACATTGGCGCTTCAGCCGCTGAGCGTAAATGCGCAAACCGGCGTGAACTTTGCCGTGGGTGTGGGTGAGATCAACCTGCAGCGCGTCGAAGGTTGAGCCGCGCGAGCGCATTTCTAGTGATGATCTGGGCCGTCCCTCGGGGGCGGCCCTTTCGTATTTGAGAGACCTCAGAGCTTGATCAACCGGTCCCCGCGCCGAACGGTGCCGTCCTGCACGATCCTGCAAAGGACACCGCGCAACCGATACGGGCGGTTTTCCTGCTCATTGATCCACCGCAGGCTGTCTTGCCCGTAGCGGTCGCGCCATTTGATGCAGCCGTTGTTGAACTTGTCGCTTACCTCCAACACTGCCGAGCCAGCCTGCAGCCGCGTGCCGATGGGCAGGTTCTCATGGCCCAAGTCCATGTCCACGATCATCGTATCGCCGGGGTGCGGCGTGTTTGCGCGGTCGCGCCAGCAAAGGTCCATCACGCGTTTGGGCAGGATGGAGACCTGTATCCGCGGATCGGGGCTGCCATCGGGCAGGGTCAGCCAAGGTTTCTTGGTCCACCGTTCGCCAAGGATGCCTTGGGCGACGGTCAGCTCCAGCTCATCACGGAAATCCCGCTCCCCGTAATCGGGGCGAAAGCAAAGCGCTTCGATCACGGCGCCATCCTTGGGCGCGGCGAGGATATCCGGCAGGGCGGCGTCGCACTCCGCCGCGGAAGCGGGAGGCGGCACTTGGGGGGCGGTTTGGTCCATGTCTCTCTTTCTCATGCAACGCGGCGCGGGGGGCAGGCAGCCACCCGCGCCGTGCAGCGTGTCAGCGGTTCATGCGGTTGTCGATCAGATCGTCCACCACGCCGGGATCCGCCAATGTCGAGGTGTCGCCCAAAGCGCCGTAATCATCCTCGGCGATCTTGCGCAGGATGCGGCGCATGATCTTGCCCGATCGTGTTTTAGGCAGGCCCGGCGCCCATTGGATCAGGTCGGGCGAGGCGATGGGGCCGATCTCTTGCCGGACCCAATTGCGCAACTCGGCCCGCAACTCTTCGGAAGGCGCCTCACCGCTCATCAGGGTGACATAGCAATAGATGCCTTGGCCCTTGACGTCATGCGGGTAGCCGACGACGGCGGCTTCGGCCACTTTGTCATGAGCGACGAGGGCGCTTTCCACCTCGGCGGTGCCCATGCGGTGGCCCGAGACGTTGATCACATCGTCGACGCGGCCCGTGATCCAATAGTCGCCATCGGCATCGCGTTTGCAGCCGTCGCCGGTGAAGTAATAGCCCGGGTAATCGGCAAAATAGGTCTTTTCGAACCTTTCGTGATCGCCCCAGACGGTGCGCATCTGCCCCGGCCAGCTGTCGGCGATGCAAAGCACGCCCTCAGCGGGGTTGCCGTCGATCTCTTGACCCGATGTCGGGTCCAGCACCACCGGTTTGACGCCGAAGAAGGGTTTCATCGCGGCCCCCGGTTTCATGTCATGCGCGCCGGGCAGGGGGGTCATCAGATGGCCGCCGGTCTCGGTCTGCCACCAAGTGTCGACGATGGGGCAGCGACCTTGGCCGACGACTTCGTGATACCAGTTCCACGCCTCGGGGTTGATCGGCTCGCCCACGGTGCCAAGGATGCGCAACGAGGACAGATCGCTTTTGGTCACATAGTCCTTGCCTTGCCCCATCAACGCGCGGATCGCGGTGGGGGCGGTGTAGAACTGCGAGACTCTATGCTTTTCGCAGACCTGCCAGAACCGGCTGGCATCGGGGTAGGTGGGCACGCCTTCGAACATCAGCGTGGTCGCGCCATTGGCGAGCGGGCCATAGACGATATAGCTGTGCCCGGTGACCCAGCCCACATCCGCCGTGCACCAGTAGATGTCACCGTCGTGGTAATCGAAGGTCACCTCATGGGTCAGCGCCGCATAGGTGATATAGCCGCCGGTGGTATGGACCACACCCTTGGGCTGGCCGGTGGAGCCTGAGGTGTAGAGGATGAAGAGCGGGTCTTCGGCGCCCATCGCTTCTGCTTCGCAGGTCTCGGCGGCATCCTTGATCAGTGCGTTGTAATCACGGTCGCGCGCATCATCCCATGCCACGTCACCGCCCGTGCGGCGCACCACGAGGCATTGCACGGAGGCATCGCATTGCGCCAGCGCCTTGTCGGCATTGGCCTTGAGCGGTGTGGCCTTGCCGCCGCGCGGCGCTTCATCAGCGGTGATCACCACCTTCGCCTCGCAGCCGTTGACGCGGGCGGCCAGCGCATCAGGCGAGAACCCGGCAAAGACGATGGAATGAATCGCCCCGATCCGCGCACAGGCCAGCATGGCATAGGCGGCTTCGGGGATCATCGGCATATAGATGATGACGCGGTCGCCTTTGCCCACGCCGAGATCGCGCAGCACATTGGCCATGCGGCAGGTGGCGCTGTGGAGCTCGCGGTAGCTGATGTGTTTGGCCTCATCCTCGGGGCTGTCGGGCTCCCAGATGATCGCGGTCTGATCGCCACGCGTCTCAAGGTGGCGGTCGATGCAATTGGCGCTGACGTTCAGCTCTCCATCCGCGAACCAATTGATGCTGACCGACCCGAGGTCGAAGTTCACGTCGCGCACTTGGGTGAAGGGTTTGATCCAGTCGATCCGCTGCGCCTGTTCGCGCCAGAACCCATCGGTGTCGGTGACCGAAGCTTGGTACATCTTGTCATAGGTCTGCGCGTCCACATGGGCCCGGGCGGCCATGTCGGCGGATGGCGGATAGGTCTTGGCGGTGGCGTCGGACATGGTGGTTCCTCCCTTGATGTTCGCATCACCACGGGGCGCGGGTCTAACCCGGTGGCCGTGGCGTCCTCCTCAGCCGGATCATAGCGGCCCGTGAAAAGAAGGGAATAAGCAACTGGATTACAAGGGCTTGCCTGTAAAGGTTTTTCCCGATCGGGGCGATTCCTGTAAATTTTTCGCTCTTGCCCGGTGATTGGCGCGGTTTTTCAAAGCCTTGCCAGTCAAACTTGGCGCTACTGTCTTGCGGCTGTCGTATTTGCGCGGCATGACGGGGTTGGCAGGCCAGCCCCCGCGGGGTAGCCTGTGCGCCAATCCGCCCATCCAAGGGCGGCAACTATGGGAGAGAGCCATCATGAAAAATCTGCTGAGCGGTGCCGCCGCCTGTGCGCTGAGTGTCGCTTTTGTAAGCGAAGCTGCTGCGACCGAATGGAACGCCTCGGTCTGGGGCAAGCGCCGCGCCTTCACCGAACATGTGGAAAAAATTGCCGAACTGGTCTCTGAAAAGACCGACGGCGAATTCACCATCAATGTCAGCTACGGCGGCCTGTCCAAGAACCGCGAAAACCTCGATGGTATCTCCATCGGCGCTTTCGAGATGGCGCAGTTCTGTGCCGGCTACCACGCCGACAAGAATCGCGCGATCACCGTGCTGGAACTGCCGTTTCTGGGGGTGAGCAACCTTGAAGAGGAAGTTGCCGTTTCCAGAGCGGTTTATGACCACCCCGCCGTCGCCGAGGAGATGGCGCAGTGGAACGCGAAAATGCTGATGACCTCGCCCATGCCGCAGTACAACCT
Source organism: Sulfitobacter sp. 1A15299 (assembly GCF_043556915.1). Lineage (NCBI taxonomy): Bacteria > Pseudomonadati > Pseudomonadota > Alphaproteobacteria > Rhodobacterales > Roseobacteraceae > Sulfitobacter > Sulfitobacter sp. 1A15299. The sequence continues at coordinate 17,637 of NZ_JBIFFJ010000021.1, forward strand.
TGTCGGCACCGGCGATCCGCGCACCACGCTCGAAGATTTCGACGGCATGCGCGTCCGCGCCACCGGCGGTCTGGGCAAAGCCTTTGAAGCCGTCGGCGCCGTGCCCACCTCGGTGACCTCTTCGGAAGCCTATAATGCGATGGAATCGGGTGTCGTCGATACCGTGGCCTTCGCCCAGCACGCCCATCTGTCCTTTGGCACCATCAACAAGGCCGAATGGTGGACCGCGAACCTCAACCCCGGCACCGTGAACTGCCCCGTGGTGGTGAATATCGACGCCTATGAAATGCTGAGCGACAAAGAGCGCGAAGCGCTGGACAGTTCGGTCGATGAGGCGCTGGATCACTACCTTGCCAACTACGCCGAACTGCTCAAGAAATGGGACGCCATCCTCGAAGAAAAGGGCGTTGAAAAGGTTGAGTATTCTCCCGAAGTGATCGCCGAGTTCAAAGAGAAAGCCGCCGATCCCGCGCGCGAAGCATGGATCGAAAGCATGGAAGCGCAGGGCATCCCGGGTCAGGAACTCTATGACCTCGTGATGGAGACGCTGGAAAAAGAGCGTGCTTCGAACTAAGCCCAGCCGGGCATGACTGTGAGGGCCGTGCGGACTGACCGCGCGGCCCTTTCGACTTCTAAAACGCAACAAACAGACTTTCTGAAAAGGAGAGCCGATGGCCGGATCATCCGCCGTGCTGGAGGACAGCAGCCTCCTCAGCCGCCTCGACCGGGGCTTGCTGAAGCTGGAAACCTTCTTTGCCCTGATCTCGGGGCTTGCCGTTTTCTCACTGATGGTACTGGCCGTCTGGTCGGTGGGGGGGCGCAAGTTCTTTTCCACGCCGCTGGCGGGCTATGTCGACTGGATCGAAGCGGCGATGCCTTTCATCGCCATCATGGGCATCGCCTATACGCAACGCATGGGCGGCCATGTGCGCATGGACATCCTCATTGGCCAGCTTAGGGGCCGCGCGCTTTGGGCGGCGGAACTGCTGTCGGTGGTGTTGATCCTTTTGCTGATGCTGGCGCTCACATGGGGTGCCTGGGCACATTTCGACCGCAGCTTTGACCTGAACGCCCCGCTGTGGAGCCGCGACAGTTCGATCGACATCGGCCTGCCGATCTGGCCCAGCAAGCTCGTGGTGCCGCTGGCGTTCGTCGTGATCTCTTTGCGACTTTGCCTGCAAATTTGGGGCTATGGCCGGGCCTTGGTGCTGGGGCTGGAACGCCCTGTGGCCGTGCCGCTGGTGCAATCGGCGGCGGAACAAGCAATGGCCGAGGCCGAACAACTGGATGGACGTGACTAATGGAGCCTATTGAAATCGGCCTTTGGGTCTCGGGCGGTATGCTCGTTATGGTAGTGCTTGGCATGCGGGTGGCCTTTGCCGCGGCCATGGCGGGTCTTGTCGGCCTGATCTGGATTTTCTGGGCCAAAAAGGGCATGGAATGGGACCAGTTCGGCTGGGCGCTGACCGTGGCGGTCAAGACGGCGGGGCAGGTGCCGCATTCCAAAGTGTCGAGCCAGACACTCTCGCTCATCCCGACCTTCATCCTGATCGGCTTTCTTGCCTATTACGCGGGTCTGACCAAGGCGATCTTCGAGGCGGCGAAACGTTGGTTCGCTTGGGTGCCGGGCGGTCTGGCGGTCTCGACCGTTTTCGCCACGGCAGGCTTTGCCGCGGTGTCGGGCGCATCGGTCGCGACGGCGGCGGTTTTCGCCCGTATCGCCATCCCCGAAATGCTCAAGATCGGCTACAACAAGCAATTCGCAGCCGGTGTCGTGGCGGCAGGGGGCACGCTCGCCTCATTGATCCCGCCCTCGGCGATCCTTGTGATCTATGCCATCATTGTTGAGCAGGACGTGGGCAAGCTGCTGCTGGCGGGCTTCGTGCCCGGTGCCTTCTCGGCGGTGGTCTATGCGGTGTTGATCATCGGCATCGCGATGATCTGGAAAAGCGTCGGCCCGCCGGTGCGCGGCTTCACATGGGGCGAGCGTTTTGCCTCACTCCCCGCTGCGATGCCAATCGTTGCCGTGGTCGTGATCATCATCTTCTTCGTCTACAACCCCTTCGGTGACGCTTGGGGCACCCCGACCGAGGGCGGGGCCGTGGGCGCCTTCATCGTCTTCTGCATGGCGGTGTTTCGCGGCATGCGGCTGGCCGAGTTGAAGGACGCGCTTTTGGAGACCGCGAAGCTGACGGTGATGATCTTCACCATCATCTGGGGCGTGCTGATCTATGTGCGTTTCCTTGGCTTTGCTGATCTGCCGGGTGCCTTTGCCGATTGGATCTCCTCGCTCGAAACCTCGCCGATGCTGATCCTGATCTGCATCCTCTTGGCCTATGCGGTGCTGGGCATGTTCATGGACGCCATCGGGATGCTCTTGCTGACACTGCCGGTGGTTTATCCGGCGGTCATGGCGCTCAACGGGGGCGAGATGGTCTCGGCCGCCGACAGCGCCTTTGGCATGTCGGGTCCGATGTGCGCAATCTGGTTTGGCATTCTGGTGGTGAAGATGGCGGAGTTCTGTTTGATCACCCCGCCCATCGGCCTGAACTGCTTTGTCGTCGCTGGTGTGCGCCCCGACCTCAGTGTGCAGGACGTGTTCCGCGGCGTGATGCCCTTCTTCGTCGCCGACGCGGTCACCATCGGCCTCTTGGTCGCCTTCCCGCAGATCGTGCTTTGGCTGCCGTCCCTCGCGGGATAGGCGGCCCTAGCCACCGGGCTTTTCCGCGGCGGGTTCATCCGCCGCGGTTGCCGCCACATCGGGCGCGGATTTATCCAGAAAATGCCCGATCATGTTGAGTGCAGTCACGTTCTCGCAGACCACCTTGAAGACGACGAGGAAGGGCACCGCCACCAGCGCGCCCGCAATCCCCCAAAGCCAGCCCCAAAAGACCACGGTGAGGAACACCGCCACGGTGTTCAACTCCAACCGCCGCCCCACAAGGTAGGGGGTGATGAACTGCCCCTCGATCCCGGTGAGGATTTGATAGCCAACCGGAGCGAGGATGGCATAGCCGACACTGTCGAAGGTCGCGATGGCATAGGCCCCGACGAGCACCGCGCCGATCACCCCACCGATATAGGGCAGGAAGTTCAGCAAGAACGCCGCCAAGCCCCAAACGTAAGGCACCGGCAGTCCAAGCGCGAAGAGGTAGAGCCCCACCGAAATGCCCAGACCTGCGTTGATGATGGTGATGGTCAGCAGGTAGCGCGACACGCGGCGCTCTACGTCATAAACCGCCTTCAACGCGCGTTTCTTGCCGGTGAAAGTCTGGAATGACTGCACGAGCTTGAGGTAGAACAGATCGCCCGAGGCCAGCAGGAACAGCGCCAAGACCAAGGCAACTGCCACGGTGCCGCCGATCCGCGCGCCGGTGTTCATGGCGTTGTCCAGCAGGCCGGGCTGTTTGACCACCACCTCTTCGGGCTTGCCGCTGCCATTCTCGGTGCCGATCTGTTCGACCTGTTCAGTGGCAGAACGGACGTTCTCCACCGTTTGCGCCCAACCTTGCAACTTGCGCCGTATCTCGTTGCCCATGGTGGGGATTTCGTCGGACCAGCTGGCGACTGTGCCCGCTGACAGGCCGGCCAGCACAAAGATAATCAGCCCGACACAGCCAATCAGCAGCACGGCACCCAGCGGCGGGGCAATACCGAACTTCTCCAAAGAGCGGATCAGCGGGCTCAGTGTCAGCGCGAGGAGGAACCCCAGTAGGATCGGCAGCAGCAGATCCTTGGCGAAATAGGCAGTCACGAAGAGGGCGATCAGAACCAGCACCTCCAACAGCCGTCTAATCGCGGTGATATCGTTCAATGTCTTCCCCCCGAATGCCCTGCGCATCGCCCATGCTAGGGGGCCAACGCAGAACGGAGGGAAAAGTTCATTCGCGCATACTGCCCCCGGCGCATGGGGTCAGGGGGTCACTGCCTGCAACCGCAAAGCCTGTCCGCCAAGGGCGCGAAAGGCGCGTTGGCGGCAGGTTAGGACGATGATCTGCATATCCCCCGCTTGCCGGTGCAGCGCGTCGAACATCCGCTCGATCCGGTCGTCATCGGTAAAGACCAGCGCGTCGTCCAAGATCACCGGCGCGATACGCCCCGCGCGTGCCAGCATCCGCGCAAAGGCCAGCCGCACAAGCAGGGCCACCTGTTCCTGCGTGCCGCCCGAAAGCACCTCGATCGGCTCTTCCCGGCCCTCGCGGATCAGCGCATGGGGTAGGAGCGATTCCTCGCCCCATGTCAGTTCCGCATCGGGCCAAAGCAGTTGCAGCAGCGGCTTGAGTTCCTTGACGATGGGGGTGAAATAGCGCTCGCGCGCCTCGTTCCTGGCCTGTTGCAAGGCCTCGCGCAGCCGGGTCAGCACCGCGACCTCATGGGCGATGCGGGCAAGGGCCGCTTCGGCGGCTTGCAACTGGTCTTCGGTCTCGGCCAGCCGTTCCTCCACCGCATCGCCCGAGGCGCGGGTGATGCGTTCGCTCAGCCGGGCGAGCAGGGGGTGCAGGCGGGCGATCTCTTCTCGGGCCTGCGTCTCGACCGATTCCGCACGGGTGAGCGCGGCCTGAAGGCTGGCCGCATCCGGCGCGTCCTTGGCCTTCTCGGCATAGGCGAGGCGGGCAGCCTCCAGCGCGGCGGCAGTGGTGACGGTTTGGGCGGCGAGGTTCTCTTCGGTGGCATCGCCCAGCTTCGCCTGCTGCGCCTCGGCGCGCTGGAGCCGGTCGGTGAGCGAGGCAAGCTGCGCCTCCTTTCCCGCGGCATCGGCCTTGGCATCGGCCAACGCCTCGGCGGCGGTCTCGCGCGCGATGCGGCAGCGTTCATGTGCGGCCTGCGCCGTTTGCAGCGCGTCTTCGGCCTGCGCGAGATCCGGCGCGCCGGAGACCTCTTCCGGCGCAGGAATGGCGGCGAGGGCTTGGTGCAGCGCGTCGATCCCATCGGGGGCGAGGCTGGCGAGCACGGCTTTCGCCTCTCCCTGCCGCGCGGCGGCCCCGGCACGGGCAGCCCCGGCGGTGCGGGCCTGCGGCAGATCAGTCGCGCCGATCTCGTCAAGGGCGGTTTGTAACCGGGCCGCGGCGGCGTCGACCGAGCCATCCTCACCGCCGCCCGCGCCGGGCTCGACTTCCAGTTCGCCGATCCCGTCGATCCTCAGGATGGTGCGGCGGGGCAGGGGCAGGGGGGTGCCATCGGCCAAGGGGCCGTCATCGCCGTGGATGGCGCCCGATTGATTGGGGGCGTAGCGGACCGTCACCTGCGGGGCCGCGGCATCGCGGGCGGCGCGGCTGGCAGAGAGTTCGGCGGATAGCCTTTCCAACCGTTGCAGCGCCGCGGCGTCCGGGCCGGATTTGGTGGCGGCACTGGCGGTCTCCATCCGGCGGCGGGCGTCTTCGGCTTCTTTGATGCGCGCTTCGAGCGCATGGCGTCGGTCAGCACCATCGCGCGCGGCACGGGCGCGGAGCGCGTGGCGGTGGTCATCCTCGGCGGTTTTGAGCGCCGTTCGGGCAGCGTCGGCGGCGGCCTCTGCGGCCTCCAACGTGGCGCGGCGGTCTGACAGGGCGGCACGGGCCGCCTCTGCCGCTTGGCGTGCTGCGGCTTCGGCGCGGCGGGCGGCCTTTTGCTCGGCCTCTCCGGAGCGGTAGCTGTCGAGGCGCGAAGTGGCGCTTTCGGCATTGAGGCGGGCCAGTTCCACGGCCCGGTCCAGCGCCTCCATCTCTTCTGCGTGGCGGGTCGCGGCGGCATGGGCGGCGCGGGCGGCCTCAAGCTTTTCGCGGCGTTCGGCGACCACCTCGGGCGCTTCAAGCTCGGCCAAGGCGCGCCGCGCGCGCTGGCGTTCGGCCAAAGCGTCCTGCAACTCGCGTGCGGTGGCGGCCAGTTGATCGCGCGTGGCCGTCAGCGCCTCGACCTGATCCTGCGCCTCTTTCCACGGCCCGCCGGTGCGTGGGCGTCCGGTGCTGGTGGCGTATTGGGCAAGCTCTTCGCGGCATTGCGCCAGCGCCTTGTCCATGCGCCGCCCGCCGGTCATCGCCTCAACCTCGGCCCCGACCGAGGTCATCAGATCGCGCCGCGCCTCCAGCGCCAGTTTCTCTTCCTTAGTCGTGCCGCCGGTCAGCGCGGTCATCCCCTGCCGCACCCAGATCAACCCCGAGGGGCCACCCGCATCGCCGCCCAACAGCTGCGCGATCCAGGCTTCGGCCTCATCCGCCTGCGCGATCAGCTTGCCGTCGCGCTGCACGGTGGCGAGGGGCTTTTGAAACCAGCGTTTGTGCAGGGCGAAACGGCCCGCCTCGGTCTCGACCTCGATGGTGACCTCGGGCGCGCCGCCCGCATGGGGGCGCAGGGCCGAAACCTCTTTGTCGCGCGAACCGAAGGGTTTGAAAAACAGCGCCTGTATCGCGTCGAAGAGGGTGGATTTGCCGTGTTCATTCGGCTCGCTCAGCACGTTGATCCCATCGCCAATTCCGGTGACCTGCGCGGGGTCGGTGAAACGGCGCACGTTGTTGAGCGTGATGGCGCGGATTTTCATGTTTTGGCCCCCTGCACATAGGCGTGCAACCGGGCCAGCGCGTCGGCGGCCACGTCTCGGTCGGGTTGAGGAAGGCTGTCGGACTGCGCTTCACTCACCAAGATGTCCGCCGCCATGCGCAGCGCGCCGCCGCGGTCGATCTCATCGAGGTCCGCGGTCTCATATTGCGTGCCCAAGCTGTCGGTCAGCAGTTCGAAATGGGCGAAATCGGGGGCGCAGGCCTGGGCCGCGCGGTCAAGCGCTGCGTGATCGGGAAGGCGCGCCCAGCCCCCCGCCTTGACGCGCAAGAGGTGATCCCGGCGCCCTGCGGCGGGCAAAAGCGCTTGCAAGGCCGCCGCGACATCTTGCCGTGGGTGCAGCGTGACCTCGGCCTCCGACCACAGGAAACTGCCGATCTCGACCTCTGCGACCTTGGGCCGCGCGCCGGGGCCTGCGAGTTCGACCGCAAGGCAGACGCCACGGCGCCCGTGTTTGAAACGGTCCTGCTCGGGCGTGCCGCAGTAGTGCACCCGGTCCGAGACGGCCATCCGCCCGTGCCAGTCGCCAAGGGCGAGGTAGTCGAGCCGCGCGCGCTGGTCCCTATCCGGCGCAATGGCCTCTCCGCTGTCGGTGAAATCGGTCACCCCGCCATGGGCAAGGCCGATGCGCAGATGGCCTTCGGGGCTTTGCATCCGGTCCAGCGGGGCGCTTGGATCACTGGCGCCCGCGCGAAAGGCGACGGGGCAGGGCAAGAGGCTGACACCCTCGGCCATTTCGACCGGGGCGGCCTTGGCAAGGGCGCGCAGATTGGGGGGCGCATCGCGGGCGATCGTCTCCCACAGGGGTTCGGCATCGCGCAGGTTGTCGTGATTGCCGGGCAGGAGCCACCATGTCACCTCTGCCGCCTCGCCCATGGCGCCGAGCGCCTGCCGCAGCACGCTGGCCGAGGGCGTGGCGGTGTCGAATGTATCGCCCGCCAAAAGAACATGCGCCGCCCCGTGATCCCGCGCGGCTTGGGCCAGTTTGGCAATGGCGCCATGCCGCGCTTCCATCAGACGCCCGCGGATGTTGCCATCGGGCGCTTGCGGAATATTCGCGAATTTGCGCCCGATATGCAGGTCAGACGCGTGGATGAAGCGGAATGTCATGCGGGGGTCCTGAATGGCTTTGGTAAGGGCGGGGGTGAAATGGGCAAAGGGCAATGGTCAATCGGCTGCGCGGCCAGCCGGGCCAGCCCATCGCTGCCGCCCCATTCATCGCAAACTCAGCGCGGAGTGCAAGGCCATGCAAAATATGCGCGAAAATCTGGCGTTCGGCAGATTGCGCGCTAACTATGCCCGAAACGCGTTTGAAACGCAGCGGCGCCATTGCCCAAAACCGGCAGTTCCGAGATAGGATGACATGTAGACCCGCATTCGAAATCCGCCCCGGCGTGGCGGGCACCGCTTGTCAGCCGCGGGCACCGTCCTTGCGCCCTTCGGCCTGCCGATCAGCACTTTTCATTGAATAGAAGACCCCCAAAGATGAATCACGACTTTGAAAGAATCCTCCAAGCCGCGCCGTCCCCCTTCGTGTTGTTGGACAGTGCGCTTCGGGTGGTCTGGGCCAACGACGCCTATCTGCAGGTGACGGACCGCAAGATGGAGGGGCTTATTGGGAAAAACCTCTTCGAAGAGTTCCCCTCGGACCCTGAAAGCGAGTCGGGGCGGATGTTGCGGGCGTCTTTTGAACGGGTGTTTCGCGACGGCACCACCGATCACCTGCCGGTCATTCCCTATCCGATCGACACCGCCGATGGCACAACCGAAGACCGCTATTGGAGTGCGACCCATACGCCGATCTTGGACCCCGAGGGTGAGGTCAAGTTCGTTTTGCAGCACACGCAGGACATCACCGAGATTTACACCGCCGAAACGACGGTTGACGAGGGGCCAATCCCGGCCCAAGCCGCCGTGCTGCGCCGCGCCCATGAGGTGACCCAGCAGAATCTTGAGCTTGATACCGGGATCAATCTTTTCAAAATGATCTTCGAACAGGCGCCGAATTCCATGGTCACCCTCATGGGGCCGAACCACGTCTTCCGCACGGTCAACGCCGCCTATATGCAGTTGGTGGGCCAACGGGATCTTATCGGCAAGCCCGTCCGCGAAGCCCTGCCCGAGATCGCAGGCCAGGGCTTTTTCGAAATGCTGGACGAAGTCTATCGGACCGGAGAGGCCGTCAGCGAACAGGGGGCCGAGGCCTGGGTGCGCCGCCGCGCCGACGGTCCGGCGGAACGTGTCGTGGTGGATTTCGTTTTCCAACCGCTCGACAACGTGCGGGGCGAGACGATTGGGATCATGATCCAAGGCAATGACGTGACCGCGCATAAGCTTGCCGAAACCCGGCTGCGCGAGGCCGAGGAACGGTTCCGCACCATGGCCCATACCATGCCGGTCCATGTCTGGACCGCCACCGCCGATGGGCAGCTCGATTGGATCAGCGATCAGGTCTATGCCTTTGCGGGGGTGGAACCGGGCAGTTTGGTGGGCGACGCTTGGCCGACGATCATTCACCCCGATGACCGCGCCGAGACGATTGCGGCTTGGGCCCATGCGGTGGAGACCGGAACGGTCTATGCGACCGAGTTTCGACTGCGGCGGGCCGATGGAGCCTATTGCTGGCATCTGGTGCGCGCCGCGCCGATCCGGGATGACCGAGGCGCCTTGATGCGTTGGGTCGGCACCAATTCCGACATTCACGAGCAGAAAGAACTGTCGCGCCAGTTGGCCGATCTCAACACGACGTTGGAAGAGCGTGTCGAGAAACGCAACCGCGAGTTGGAAGAGCTGCATGACCGATTGGCGCAGAGCCAGCGGGTCGAGGCGGTGGGCAATCTCGCCGGTGGCATCGCGCATGACTTCAACAACCTGTTGCAGGTGATGACGGGCAGCCTGACCATGGCCGCGCGTGAGATCGCCGCGGATTCGCCCGCAAGGCTGCGGCTCGATGCGGCGATGCGCGCGGTAGAGCGCGGTGCGTCGCTCTCTTCGCAACTGCTTGCCTTCAGCCGCCGCCAGCCGTTGCAGCCCCGCTCGATCGACCTGCGCGATCTGCTGCGGGATATCGACGACATCATGCGCAGCGCCTTGGGCGAGGGGATGGCGGTCGAGATCGACACGCCCGAGGCCCTATGGCCCGCCTATGCCGATGCCGCGAGCACCCAAAACGCGGTGCTGAACCTCGTGATCAATTCGCGCGACGCGATGGAGGGGCGCGGCAAGCTGAAGATCGCGGTCGAAAACCGCCATATCGGGCCCAAGGAACTGCTTGGTGAGCCCGACATGGTGGCGGGCGATTACGTCGAAGTCAAAGTCATCGACCACGGGCCGGGCATCCCGGCCGAGACGCTGGCCAAGGTCTTTGATCCCTTCTTTACCACCAAACCCGTGGGCAAGGGCACCGGGCTGGGCCTCTCCACCGTCTATGGCTTTGCGCGGCAATCGGGCGGGCGGGTAACCATCGCCAGCCGCCCCGGCGCAGGCACGACGGTGACGCTGCTGCTGCCACGGGCCGAGACGGAGGCGGAGCCTTTGCAGTGGCATGACCCCTCCGAGATCGTGGGCGGGACTGAGACGCTTTTGCTGGTCGAAGACGACGCCGAGGTGCGCGATGCCACCGCCGCTTTGCTGACCGATTTGGGCTATAGCGTGCGCACTGCAGAACACCCCACGGCAGCGCTCAAGGCGGCGCGGCAAGCGCCTGAATTCGACCTCGTGATATCGGACGTGGTCATGCCTGGCGAACTCAGCAGCCGCGACATGGCCGAAACCCTTCAGGCCGAGCGGCCCGATCTGCCGATCCTTTTCATCTCGGGCTATTCGCGCGATGCGATTGTGCGCGATGGCCGGGTTGACGCCGGGGTGCAGTTCCTTGCCAAACCCTTCACCAAAGACGCCTTGGCGATCAAGGTGCGCGAAGCGCTCTCCTCGGCCCCTGCCGCCACGACCAAGACCGAGACCCCGCCACAAGAGCATTCCGCGCGGCCCCGTCACGTCCTGCTGTGCGAGGACGACGCGCTGATCCGGCTCGATCTGGCGGATATCCTCAGCGGGCTTGGGACCGAAGTCACGGAAACCGCATCGGGGCAGGAAACCTTGGACAGGCTGCAAACCGGGGCGTATGACGCGCTGCTGATCGACGTGGGCCTGCCGGATATTTCGGGCGAAGAGGTCGCCATCCGGGTCCGGGCTGAACATCCCGATATGCCCATCATCTTTGCCACTGGCCAAGCGGAAGTCCCCGCCGCCGAAGCACTGGGCCGCTGCGCCGTGGTTCAAAAACCCTTCGGCGACCGCGACCTCGAACGGGCCTTCACGCGGTTGGGCATTCTGGCGCAGACGGAAACGGCGACAGCGATGTAACGCGGCGCGCCCGCCCCCGCGACATCCCGCGCGGGGGCGGGGATGGCATAAGAACAGCTTGCGCCACCCCCGCAAAGCCGTGCAGAAGGCCGTGACCCAAAGACGGAGCCTGCCGCATGCGCGACCAAAAACTCACCCACGCCGAGGTTTACCGCGCCGCGCGGCTCTCTGTGGCACCCATGATGGACTGGAGTGACGCTGTGTAAGTCATTGATGTGAATTGACAAAAAACGTTTCATTTGTCAAGTAGCAACAAAATAGCAAGATTGTTGAGCGTTTCCATATGACCTTGAGATCATCGGCTTTGAGATGGCCCGCGATATCGTCGCTGTCGTCGAGCATGATATCTCGCTCACACGCGCGCTCCGCAGTTCGAATAATGTCGATGTCAAGCTGGTCTGCATCGCGTTGCAGAATGGCAGGGCCGCCCTCGCGATAAATCCGCCCACCGTGCTGTGCTGCATCCAACGCTGTCAATTAGCATGTAAGATTGACCGTTTTTCGGCGCCCAATATGCACCCCCTTAATGCTGAGCAGGCTCAAACTGCGTGACCTGCGGAATTCCTGATTTGCGTTATGCGCGGTTCTTGAGGCGACAGCTTTCGTTGCCGGTCTCCACGATCTCGCAATGGTGGGTGTGCCTGTCGAGGATCGCGGTAGAAATTTACGCGTCACCGAAGAAGCTGGGACAATCGCCGCGGCAGGATTGAGGGGAACCGTCAACGTATCGCGGTCACAAGCTCTGCTTCCGTGTGGCATCGGAGTTGCTCGCGTAGAGGCAATCCTATTGTGCGATGTCAAATTTCAGTCGAGTTGCCCCGGCGCCGATTCCCTTGAAGAGATTCCGCCCGGCTGCGCTCACATGCTGAGAAACTTCTTCAATTCTCTGAGTGTTCCCAATCAGCACCGGTTTGGTTAATGACATCCGCGACAAGGTGGAGGTGCGTGGAGAGCGCTCGCCCTGCTTCCCGCAACCTTCATTTCTTCGAATGCCCGCGGAATGTCTTCAAAGCAGAGAGCCTTTCTGTTCGGATCAGGACATCAATCTCTCGAGTCTTATCTTTCTGGCCTTCCAATCGGGCATTACTTTGTCGAGAAGTTCGAAGAACGCGATGCCGTGATGAGGTTCCGCCACATGGCAGAGCTCGTGCGTAACAACGTAGTCGATGGCGTCGACCGGCGCCTGAATGAGACGAAGGTTCAGAAGCAATCGCCCGGCCGGCGACATGGAACCCCATCGTTGCTTTAACTGGCGAACGATGAGGCCTCTTGGCCGAAATACCTCGGGTTCGGGGAACAGACCGAGACAGAGTTCAACCCGTTCTGGAAACTTGATGTGGGCCCGGTCACGGTACCATTCCTGGACCAGACGGCGTGTCACTTCCGACTTGGTCGGCCGATGTGTCTGCACGACTATGAAGCCGCGAACCAGCCTGACGCCTTCCTTGACATCCGGCATCACCTTCAGCCGGTACTGGCGCCCCAGGTAGAGGTGCGTCTCTCCAGCAACGAACCTGCGCTCCGTTGTCCGCGGCAGGAACTGAGAAAAGTACCGTTGCTGCCTTGTCACCCACGCTGCCCGCTTCCGCAGCTTGGCTTCAATCGCCTCCAACGTTGCGTCTTGGGGAGCCGCGATCACCACCGATGCATCCGGTTCGACGGCGATCTCCAGTGTCTTCCTCGGGCGGCGAACAATTTCGTATTGGATGTCCTGCTCGCCGTACCGCAGACGGTGCAACTCCCGCGTCATGCCGCGAACCGGGCCCGAGCCAGGTCCATTATCTTCAGTTCGAGGTCGTCAAGCACATCCACAGGGAGGTCGATACCCTTCTCGTCACGAAGCACGTCGAAGAAGTAGTCATCGATAGCGTTGCGCAGGTTGTTCTGCGCCACCTCGTTCAACCAGATGTCGACGATGAGGTGTGATTTGATGATGGCGATGATCTGTTGAGCAATCGCTGCAGAATCATTGCTGCCCACCAGCTTATCGGCGTTTACTTTGAGCTGACCGTCAAGGATCCCGAAAAACGCCTGCGCATCCTCGTCGCCTCGGATGCTTTCCGGGACATCCCGGCCGCGTTCTTTGCGGGCCACCTTGCTCGCGAGATCCGCAACGCTATTTAAGTATTCACGCTCAGAGAGCCGCTTCTGGCGGTACTCGCGGATGGTCTCTTCGAGCAGCTCGGAGAACTGTTTGTAGAACGTCGGGTCCTCACCCATCCTCTCGGTGATTGCCCGCCGGGTCGCGCTGGCGATGCGATCGGCCCTCGAGGCCTCGGACACCCCCTTCTCTTCGACGACTGCCTGCAGCGCGTCGGGATCGTTGATGTTGACCACTTCGATGATGGTCTCCGCCGGCATTGCCACAACGTGGTCATCAAGGAGCTTTTGGATCTTGGGCTCGAACTCGCGGACATCGACCGTCTCCTGGTAGCGTAGCTGGACGGAGCGCTTGAGTTCGGAAAACTGTTTCCAGTCGCGTTTCAGGGCACCGGCCTTGGTCTCGTCGAGAACATCGAATATTTTGTCGGACGAGAGCGAGATGTGCAAGCAACGGCTGAATGCCTTGAGCCGCGCGTAAAATTCGCGACGAAGCGCCTCGTCGGCAAGGTGCTGCTCAAACTGCTCCATATCCTTTTTGTTTCGGACCTGTTTGAAGAGATCCCAGAGCTGATCGTGGACCTGGGGAAGCTTTCGGATCTCCTCCCTGACATCATGCACCGTTCCCGCGAGGTCGGCCGCCTCGTAATTTTCGAAGGCGCTATACGTCGTCAGAGCGCTGTCCAGCTCGCCGAGTAGCCCCTCGTAATCGACGATAAAGCCGAACTGCTTCTCTGTTCCGCCCGCCTCGTAGAGCCGGTTCACCCGCGCAATCGCCTGCAGGAGGTTATGTTCCTTCAGGGATTTGCATATATAAAGGACCGTGTTCCGCGGGGCGTCGAAACCGGTGAGGAGCTTGGAAACGACGATCAAAATCTCCGGATCGCTGGAGCCTTTGAAGGCATCGATGATCAGGCGATTATACTCCTCTTCGGTTTTGTACTTCGCCATCATCTGCGACCAGAAGCGGCGTACCAGATCCTTGGATTCTTGGTCGATCTCCTCGTTGCCCTCGTTCTCATCCGGCGGCGAGATTACGATCGCGCTCGAGACGTGGCCGATCTCGTCGAGAACCTCCTTGAAGCGGACGGCCGCTGCCTTCGAGGGGGCAACGAGCTGTGCCTTGAAGCCTGTGCCCTGCCAGTGCTGTCGATAGTGCTCGGAGATGTCGAAAGCCTTAGCTCGAATTGCCTGGTCGGACTTGGCCAGCGCGTCCATTCGGGAGAACTTGCGTTTGAGGTCAGCCTTCTGGTTGTCGGTTAGCCCCTCGCTGATCTTCTCGAACCAGCGGTCGATCACGGCGCCCGAGACCTGCTGCTCGACAAGCCGTCCCTCGTAGAGCAGCGGCACGACGGCGCCGTCGGCCACCGCCTTGTCGATGGCGTAGCGGTGGATCAGCCGCCCAAAGGTCGACAGCGTGTTTTTTTCCTTCTTGAGCAGAGGTGTGCCGGTAAAGCCGAGGTAGCAGGCCTTGGGCAAGAGGCGCCGCATCTTGGCGGCGAACTGGCTGTGGCCGCCGTAGCGACCCGTCTGCGTCCTGTGGCTCTCGTCGACCAGCACGAAGATGTTGGGATCCTCGTCCACCAGCTTGCTGTTCTTCAGCGCCGTGTCGAACTTGTTGATGATCGTAGTGACCAACGGAGACTTGTTCTGGACGAGCTCCAGAAGGTGCGCCCCGCTTGTCGCACGGACCGGCTCAAGGTCACAGGACTTGAAGGTGTCCTTGATCTGCTTGTCGAGATCGTCGCGGTCCGTGACGATGATTATCCGCGGGTTTTCGATGCTGCGTTCCAAGGCAAGCGAGCGCCCCAGCATCACCATGGTCAGCGACTTGCCCGAGCCCTGCGTGTGCCAGATCACGCCGCCCTTGCGAGCGCCGCTGACATCGTGCTGCTTGACCGTCTCCTCGGCGCGGCGGATCCCGAAGAACTGCTGGTGGCGCGCAATCTTGCGGACGCCGCCGTCGAACACGGTGAAGCGACGGATGAGGTCGAGCAGCCGCTCCGGGCGACACAGCGCGTACACCATCCGGTCCTGAACCGTGACCGCGCGCTCGCCCTCGGCGGCCATGGCGTTGAAGTAGGCTCGCGTGCCCACGAACTCGCCGGAGAAAATGGCGTTCTTCTCCGCCGGGGTGAGCACGCGGTTGGCAAAGGGCGCGATGGCCTCGTCGGTGTCTTCCTCGTCGCGCCAGGTCTGCCAGAACTTCCGCGGCGTCCCGACCGTCGCATAGCGCGCCTCGTTCCGGTTCATGCCGATCAGTAGCTGGGCGAAGTGGAAGACTTGCGGGATGTTGTCCTCGCTCTGGTAGCCGATCAGCTGGCTATCCGCCTTCTTCAGGCTCTCGGTCGGCCGCTTGTTCTCGATCACGAGAACCGGAATGCCGTTCACGAAGGCTACGATGTCGCATCGCTTAGTCTGGCTCGACGCGGTCCTCTCAACCGAGAATTCGGCCGTCACGTGGAAGACGTTGTTCTCCGGCCGCTCCCAATCGATGTAGCGGAAAGAGTAGCTCTTCGAGTCGCCGTCGATGGACTTCGTTATGGTCGTGCCGAGAACGAGCGTGTCGTAAATGTCTTGGTTCGTTCCGCGGAGGCCCTTCAGCCGGTCCGGCGTGGGCTTGAGCCGCCGCATAGCTTCATGCGCGTCCTCAAGGTCGAAACCATACTCGCGGCCGCGATGAGTGAAGCGGTTGATGCGCATGATGTGCTCGGAGAGGATATCGTCAAGCACAACGTTCCGCAGGCGCCCGCCACGCAAGCGCACGGCTTCCTCCTGCGAGAGCGGGGTGAACCCGAGCGCCACGAGTAGCTGCAGTGCCGGTACCTGGGACTGGTGTTTTTCGCGGGCATCAAACCCATGGTCTCGATCCATCACGCCCCCCACACCTGGGCGGAACCAGCATCGAAGAAAGCAACAGACAGCGGGACACATTCATCACGGTGAGCCGCAAGGGAGTTTGCAGCAGACCTGATCGCCTTGTTGCCATCATCATTGGGATCGCCATAGAGACCGACGTAGATCTGCCCGATCTTGCCTCGAGCGATCTTCTTCAGGATGTGCTGGTCGTTTTCGGCAAGGCTATGTCCGAATATGAAGAGCGCATCATTCCTTTGACCCATTTGCGAGGAGAAGCTTTTGTATGAATGGTGCAAGTAGGCGCTGTGCTTTATCTTGGCCAGCTTCTGATTGCTTTTGCCCTCAGCGACGAAAAGTGGGAACTTGCGCGCGCCCATGGCTTCGCGAGCTTGTTCAAGTAGAGGCTTTCCAGTGTTAACCCAGGTGTACTTTTGAAGCTCCGCACCAGCATCAAACAGGTGCAAAGCGCCATGGAGGTAGTGAACGCGTTGTCCGTGCGCGCCGCTCTCGCCCATCCAGTTCACATATTCCGGCTCCGTGTCTTCATCGCGGCCAAAGCCATCGTTGGCAGCAAGGCTGATGGGATCGTCGAAACCCATGTCCTCGTGCATCAAGGTCCAATAGAGCAGGAGGTCGTAGTTTAAGGTGTAAACCTTTCCGTCCTTGTTTCCGTCCCCAAGGAAATGAGCCAGGAACCGGCGGCATGCCCAGAACTGCTCGTCGGCGATCTCATTTGGAACATTGGGGTGATTGTTGGCCACCGTCTGAATGAGAATGTCTTTCAATGCTTCGGCATCGGCAGCCATTAAAGCGGCTCCCTCCGTTGCCTCCTTTGAATAGACGGGAACAACACGTGAAGCGTCCTCGAGCATCTTGATGACATGCTCGAAGTCCGTCGTTCCGACAGCATCGAAGACCGTAGGCAAGCGGGGTGCCGATGAAAAATCCGCCTGCTCGAACAGTGAGCCGTATGTGAAGATCTTCGGCCGACAGGCAATGCTGAAACCGTTGCCAAGCAACAAGTGCCGCTTCTTAAAGCGCGCTGAATGCTCAATGGCTTGATCGAATGTCAGGAGGTCTACCATGAATTACCCTTTCGGCGGATAGGGATCTTTCCCATATGTGTTCCGTTCCCGGATCTTGCCGTCGCGGCCCTTCAAGAAAGCTTCCCCTTGGGTTTCGCCAGCCTTCCGGCGCGAATGCGCCCAGGCGTCGGACTGGGTGTTTGTGACTTTGCTGGCGCGCGTGGCGCCTTCACGCTTGGATTCCCACTTCCCGTCCTGGCGTTGCTGGGTCCAGTAGTTTTTCTTATCCGGCATGTTCAGACTCCTCGGATTTTGAAAGGGTTTCAACGGGGTCGAGCGGGACGCGCCATTCACCCGTCAGCAGCTTCTGCATGAGGCCGCGCTTCATACGGGTCAGGGCTTCGATCTCTTCATCGAGCAACACCAGTTCTTGCTTTGCGGCCGTCAGGGCCCGCGCGATTTTCCGTTGCTCGTAAATCGGCGGGACCGGCACCCGGCAGCTGTAGAAGTGGTCAGAGTAAAGGTTGAGCAGCCCGTCGTTGCGGACGCCCGAGTTGATCAGGCGCGAGAGCTGGTGGTTCAACGCACCGGCGGCGAAGAGATGCTCGTAGAACTCTGGATCGAAACCCGGCTTCAGCGCGAAGCAGTAGTAGACGAAGGGGACCAGCGCCGTGGGCCGGTCGAGGCGGAAGACACAGCCATAGGGGGCGGTCTTTGAGTTTCCCTTGTTGTAGGCGAATTCGCCCTCGTGCAGGAGTGTGTAGCGCTCGACGCTGCGGCCCGCCATGTCGCGTGCGAACTTGTCGGACTGCATGAGGAAACCGGACTTCGCCGAGATCGTCATAACAGGATGATTGTCGCCCGCGCTCTTGCGCCGAACAGGAGTTGAAACGGCCGACAGGCTCTTGAGGGGCCACCGCTCGGGGAAGACCCCGCCGCGCCCCATGATCTGCTGGCTCAAGCCATTGAACCGATCCTGTTTAGATGCGCGGAGGGTGGCGAGTTTCTCGAGCGCTTTGTCCCAGGTACCCAAGATTTCAACAATATTGCGCTGCAGATCGAGTGACGGTAACGGGACGGGGAATTCCTTCAACTGTGTTGAGTTGATGCTCGCGAGGTTCGTGCTCTGCTTGGATGACAGTTGAAAATAGCGCCGCCCATGAGCGGACGAGGCAAGTGCTGCGAGAAATTCGGGTAACAACTTTGATGGTGATGGCCTAACGGCGAAAACATGGTTTTGGTGTAGGCAGTTTGGGATCTCTCCGCGCCAAACTGTTCCCCGGCCCAATTTGTCGAAATCGCCGCCTTCCGTGAAAAGCACGTCACCCGGTTGCAGCGAAAACCGGGCCACGCTTTCTGGCGACACCGTAATGGTCTTGATCACCTCGAGATCGAGGTGCCCGTCCTGAACATTGGCCACCCGTAGATATGGCAATTCCAACGCTTGACCATTCACAACTTTGCCCTTCGCCAATCCCGTTTGCACGGTGGCGACTTGAGACAATGAGACGAGATCCCAACCTGTAGGAGCTTCAAACTTCAACGCCAAGCTCCTTCAGATATCCGGCCATCTTCGCCCGCACCTCGGCCAGCTCGCCCTCAATCCGCTGGATATCTTTCTGCACAGCGGCGACGTCGATCTCTTCCTCCGGCTCGAAGGTGTCGACGTAGCGGGGGATGTTGAGGTTGAAGCCGTTCTCGGCGATCTCCTCGGGGCTGGCCTGGTGCGAATACCGCTCGACCTCGGCGCGGGTGCTGTAGGTCTCCAGCACCTTGGCCAGATGCGCCTCGTCCATCATGTTCTGGGTCTTGCCAGGCGTGAACTCCTTGCTGGCATCAATGAACAGCACGTCGCGCCGATCCTCGTTGGCGCCGCCTTCCTCGCGCGAGCGGTCAAAGATCAGGATGGCGACCGGGATCCCCGTGGTGGTGAACAGGTTGGCGGGCAGCCCGACGACGGCGTCGAGAAGGTTCTCCTCGATCAACTGCTGACGGATGCGCCCTTCGGCCCCGGCCCGGAACAATACGCCATGCGGCACGATCACCGCCACACGGCCGGACTGGCGCTTGGCGATCTCAATCATGTGGGTGATGAAGGCGTAGTCGCCCTTGGACTTGGGCGGCACGCCGCGCCAGAAGCGGTTGTACTGGTCACCGGCGGCGTCCTCCGCCCCCCACTTGTCGAGCGAGAACGGAGGATTGGCGAGCACCACGTCGAAGCGCATCAGATGATCGCCCTCGACCAGCGCCGGGCTGTTGAGCGTGTCGCACCATTCGATGCGGGCGGCGTCCTTGGCGTGCAGGAACATGTTCATCCGGGCCAGCGCCCAGGTCGCCCCGTTCACCTCCTGCCCGTAGAGGGCGAAGTTCTCGGACCCGACCTCCTGCGAGGCCTGGATCAGCAACGAGCCGGAGCCGCATGCGGGGTCGCAGATCGTGTTCCCGGGCTGAGGGGCGGCCAGCTTTGCCAGCAGACGTGAGACCGGTGCAGGGGTGAAAAACTCGCCCGCCTTCTTCCCAGCGTCCGACGCGAAGCGCGAGATCAGGTAGATGTAGCATTCGCCGATGATGTCCTCGGTCACCCGCGACGGGCGCAGGTCGAGCGCGGGCTTGGCGAAGTCCTCAAGCATGTTCTTGAGGCGGCGATTGCGATCCTTGGGGCGGCCGAGATTGGCCTCCGAGTTGAAATCGATATTGCGAAAGACGCCTTCGAGCTTGGCCCGGTTCGCGTCCTCGATCTTCTCCAGCGCGATGTTGATCAGCTCGCCGATGTTGGGCTCGTTCCGTTGGGCGTAGAGGTCGTAGAAGCTGGCGCCCTTGGGCAGAATGAATCGCTCCCGCTCGAGACGCCGGCGAATGCGGGCCTCGTCATCTCCGTACTGCTTGCGGTAAGTCTCGAGGTGGTCGTTCCAGAGGTCCGAAATGTACTTCAAGAACAACATCACGAGGATGTAATCTTTGTACTGCCCTGCATCTACAGCTCCGCGGAACGTGTCGCATGCAGCCCAAGCAGTCTGATTGATCTGCTGTTGAGTGACTTGATTGTTCATCAGTGGGCGCCCTTTTCTTTTGTTAGATTGCTTAGGCTCAGGACCCATTGATTATCGCGGAGCCGCATGATTCACCGTCCGAAAACGGAGCGGTGATATGTCTGATCTT
>NZ_JBIFFJ010000022.1:0-35685 GCF_043556915.1 Sulfitobacter sp. 1A15299
CGCGTTCGTGGTTTCCGCAGCGACCGCCTCAAGACTGACCGACGCGCGACACACGCGCATGAGGAGCCTGCCAATGCTACATGACCACGGGCACGCGCATATCGATCCGGATTCTGGCGATCGGCGGGTTGCCATCGCGATCTGGGCGAACGGGCTTCTTACCGTTGCGCAAATCGTCGGGGGCATATTGTCGGGCAGCCTGGCACTGATCGCCGATGCGCTGCACAACTTTTCCGATATGGCTTCGCTTGTCATTGCCTTCGCCGCACGCAAGATCGCGCGCCGCCCAGCCGATGAGCGCATGACCTTCGGCTATGGTCGGGTCGAAATCGTCGCAGCCCTGGTTAACTACACCACCCTGATTTTGATCGGCTTCTAACTGATCTACGAAGGTGGCATGCGCATGATTGATCCACCCGAAGTCATGGGTTGGACCGTCGTCATTCTCGGTGGAATTGCGCTTGTGGTCGACACGCTGACCGCAATGCTGACCTATTCGATGCAGAAGGGCAGCGTGAACATCCGCGCGCTTTTCCTGCATAACCTGTCGGACGCGCTTGCTTCGGTCGCGGTTATCGTCGCTGGGTCGCTGATCATCCTTTACGACATGCGTTGGGTCGATCCTGCCATCACCATCGGCATCGCCATCTACATCCTGTATCTGTCTTTCACTGAAATAGGCGGCCCAATCCGAACCCTGATGCTCGGGAGCCCGCCGGACATCGACAACGAGGCCGTCGTCGAAGCGATGCGGAAAGTCGAAGGCGTCGCCGACGTCCACCACGTCCATCTCTGGCAAATGCAAGAGCACGAGGCTGCGCTCGACTGCCATGTCGTCGTGGCAGCCGAGGGGTGGTCGAAGATTGAAGAGATCAAGAGCGCGATCAAGAAGCGGCTGAAGGGAGAATTCGGCATCAGCCATTCCAGCCTCGAATTCGAGCACGAGGATCGCGCTCATCAGAACGCCGATCTCTATGGTCACGGTAATTCGAGAGATGGGGAGGAAACTCATACTCACGAAAAAAGCTGACCGAGCATGAGGATATCATTTCCTCATTTGCGACGGCAAGTTGACGTCGACCAACGTCAAGTGGACTGATGAACCTTTGCATGAGCAACTGGCTGCGAAGGGCAGTAGGGAAGGTCTGAGGCGGATACACTACAGGGGTATCACGTCCAAGTTACAGAATGTCACTTGACCTCCCCTTGCTGGAAGGTTGTAGCAGTAACTGTATGACCTGCGTTTTTCGCCTTGTTTTGATTCTCATGCTGACCTTCGGTGCAGTGACTGCGCCGGATATGTCGTCGGCCAGTATGTCAATCACGGCTATGGCGCAGATGGAACCCACCGAAAGCGCGGATGGCCGTTGCGGCGGGTGCGATCCCACCGGATTTGCTGAGGGCACTGCCTGTGAAGGTGGGTGTCCTGTTCCTTGCGCCTCCAGCGGTACTTCTGGCCTCCTTGCCAAGATGCCGTCAGCGCGGCTCACGAGGCCTTTTGGTACTGCCGTCCGGGGTGCCGAACCTCTGATCTCACTCGGCACGAATCCGTCGCTTGATCCATTCCCTCCCAAACTGCCTGTCTGAATCGTCATCGTCTCGCCCGGCGCTACGAGGGTCGTGTCGCGAAGGTGGGTTCGCGCACCATTCTGATCGGTTTCCCAGAAATGGTGGCCATGCAGGTGGATACCGTGCGGAAAAGCAGTGTCGTTCACCATCCGCACCTGCACTGCTTCATCACGTCTTGCCGAAATCAGCGGTTTGTTCGGCAGACCGCTCACGTCGTTGAAGGCCCAGCCCCCGAACCCGCCGTGCGCGCCGTCCCCGGCACCGCCTTGCATGAAGAGATCTGCCGTTTGCGTGATCTCTCCGGGCGCGGGCACGAGGTTCGCGGGGAGGGGAGCTATCGGCGCAGACCGGATTTGTCGCTGACCGTTCAACATAATGCCCCCCAGTTCCTCGCCACCCGAAGGCACGGTTTCTCTTAGGATCACATCACCCGTCACATCTGCGATGATGTCGATGCGCTGCGCCGGTGCGAGTTTTAGATTGCCCAGCGAAACCAGCTCGGGCAGCGGCATCCCGTCATAGGCCACACAAAAGCCCGTCAGCCCGTCGATACGTATCTCGAAAATGCGATCCGGTGTCGGATTGATCAGACGCAACCGGATGTGATCCCCCAGCCGCGCCTGCTCAGACGACAGGAAGGTGGTCATCAAGTTCCCCAGCCTACCTGCTGTTATGAAATCAGCGCGGTCGAATTCCATGTCGAACTGGCCGGTGTCATCAAGCCGAATGTCGAAGAGGATGGCCGTGATGTCCTGATCCACGTCTGGCGGGGCAGGTTCTTCGACGATCAGGGGCCGAACAGTCCGCGGGCGACCTGTTCGTAGGAAAGGTAGTGGGAGTGATACCAGTAGGTTCCGGCATCGGGAACCGGAAACCGGAAACCGGTACTCGTAACCCTCATTCGGGATGATGACATCCTGTGTCAGCACGTTTACGCCGTCCATCGCGTTGGGCAACCGAATGCCATGCCAGTGTACGAGGGTCCCGTCCTCCAGCCCGTTTTCCACCCGCGCCCGCAGAATATCGTTCTGGCGCTGTCTGATTTCGGGGCCGGGACAGGTGCCATTGAATCCAAGCATTGCAATGTCCCGCGACCCGATCCGGGTGAAGGCCGGGCGTCAGGGTGACAGGCACCGAAGCCGCACTCAGGGGCAGGGGGAGCGTGGCTGCGCCAAGCGCAACCATCATCTGAAGACGCTTAAGCATGGGTTTCCGTGTATTCCGTTTCTGGGGCCTGCAACCCACATCCCCCACCGTTGCGGAAGGGCGTCCCGGCGAGATATATTGATACATTGCAGATCGGCGCCCAGGTTTGGCGGAATACCGGAGAGCACCTAACGTATCTGCAGGTCCTGAATGGCCGCAAGGATCTTTCCGTCGGTATCATCGCTGTCGGCTGTCACCGCAAGACCGACCAGAACCTTTGGCATGTCCCCGAACGCACGCACGAAATCGCGATCCAGGTTCACATTCTCGGTGAAGTTGCCGGTTTGTGCCGTTTGCAGAATTTTCGATTTGAGACCCGTCGAGTAGGGGCTGTTCAGCAATGCGCCTTTCGCATGATTGCCACCCCAGACATAAACCAGCGCCCGCGTATTGGGATCACGCAGCAATTTGCGCGCCGTTGTTCGGCCAAGCGTGCTTGCGGTCTGCGGATCGACGAATATGAAGTACAAAGCAAGATTGCGATCATCGCCGCCGCGCCGTGTGAGGTCGGTTCCCTTAACACCCTGCGTGACGGACCATTCCCACATTGCTGCCTTTGCGGTGCCAAGGGCTGCGCTGACCGGACGCCAGAGAACCGAAACCGTGCCATCGGAAATCACGTCCAGCCGCCGACCTTGCAGGCCGTACTCGTTCGAAAAGAGCCGCAAGAGGCCCTGTTCTTTCCAGCTTCCATCGAATGGAATTGTCTTTCCTTGCGCATAGAGGGGCGGGGCGTTTGCAGCTAATGCAACAAAAGC
Source organism: Sulfitobacter sp. 1A15299 (assembly GCF_043556915.1). Taxonomy (NCBI): domain Bacteria; kingdom Pseudomonadati; phylum Pseudomonadota; class Alphaproteobacteria; order Rhodobacterales; family Roseobacteraceae; genus Sulfitobacter; species Sulfitobacter sp. 1A15299. The sequence goes on from NZ_JBIFFJ010000022.1 coordinate 3,534, forward strand.
GATGAAAAGTGTCGCTGCGAGGGACCGTATAAACATCTGAACTCCTTTTGCGATGCCGCTGGTCCTGCTTTGATCCCGGTTATCACCATTATGTGCCGTCATGATCCGTTGAATTGTGCCGGGCGCGCGCAACTTCAATGAACATATCCGTGATCATAGATGTGGTTGCGCAATGGTCGTTGCAGGACGCGGGAGCGAATTCAGATCATGGAGCGCGACCTTGATCGGCTGATTTCCCGCGACGGACGGATCCAGTAGGCGGCGGAGCTTCCAACCGTTACAAACAAGTACAAAACTCATGGGATACAAGCGCCTGAACACATGGACGCGGGTGCCGATGTGCGTCATCTCTGGTTCAACGGAACCGACTCCCGCACGCAAGGATGGCACATTCACCACAGCGCTTTGGGCTGGGGACAACAGGGTTGAACGCGCCAACGTCCGTTGCGGGAAACAAAATGTGGCCTTGTGTGAAACAGGCAAAGGTAACAAAGAATGCTGACTTCGATTATCCAATTTCCTGACATCGGAACAGAGATTTTTGCCGTTGATATCGGATCGTTCCGCTTTGCCCTGCGTTGGTATGCGCTGGCCTATATTGTTGGCCTCCTTATCGGCTGGCGCATCTGTGTCGCATTGGTCCGCTCTTCGTCAGTCTGGGGGGCCGGGGCGCCGCCGCTGCAACCCAAGCAACTGGAAGACCTGCTGACATGGATCATTCTGGGCGTGATCGTGGGGGGCAGGCTGGGGTTCGTGCTTTTCTATCAACCTCAGTACTATTTTCAGAACCCCGTCGAAATCTTCATGGTCTGGCAGGGTGGTATGTCATTTCATGGCGGCTTTTTCGGCGTGGTCGTGGCCACCTTGCTTTTTTGCTATCGCAACGGCGCACCCGTTCTATCAACGGCGGATCTGCTCGCTGTTGCAACACCACCGGGTCTTTTCCTCGGTCGGCTGGCCAACTTCACCAATAACGAGCTTTGGGGCCGTCCGACCGATGTGCCCTGGGCGGTGGCATTCCCCGGCGAGGCAGCCCAGTCCTGTGCGGGCGTCGTGGGCCTGTGTGGCCGCCATCCGTCCCAGCTTTATGAGGCTCTTCTGGAGGGTATCCTGCTTGGCTCGGTCCTGATCTTTCTGGCCTGGAAACGCGGTTGGCTGCGCTTTCCCGGAAGCCTTACTGGCCTGTTCCTGGCGGGATACGGAAGCGCAAGGTTCCTTGTCGAGTTCTTCCGGCAGCCTGATATGCAGTTCGTCACGCAGGACAACCCGATTGGACATGCGGTTCATTGGGCGGGCTATGGGCTGACAATGGGCCAACTGCTGTCGTTGCCGATGATTATCCTTGGCGCGGCCCTGATCGTATGGTCCCGCAGGCGTGTGACGGTTAATTCTGCGGATCTGGTGTCGACATCAGATTCTTTGTGAATATCCGAGCGTAGTGTTGGCGAAGTGACCATTGCGGCCTGGGTCCGCATATGAGCCTTGGGCGCGTGCTCAATGATGCGGCTTGCGTCCTTTCGCAATCATCAGATGGTGCTCTTGATGATGTACACCGATTGTCATCAGACCAAAGAAACCAAGGCCCTGTATTTGTTCACCATCGCCACCCACGATCAGTGCGACACCATCCTCCATTTCTTCTGACGCAACACTCCAGCCTGTTTCACCGGCAAGGAACGGTGCATGGGCGGGAACCATTGTGTTGATGGCCGACAGGACACGCGGGCTGCCACGCACTTCGAACCGTGCCCCGTCGGGCCGCAGAATGCGGGTGACCTCTGCCTTTCGTGTCAAAAGGTCCATATCGACCAGATGGTCCCTCAGTTTGTCGATATTGACGGCGCCCCAATCGGTTTCGGGATCGGCCTGGAGCAGCACAACTATTTCGGCCAATGCGGCGAAGGCGGACTGGCCGGTTTCCTGGGGCGTCGGACGCGTGACCCATGGATGAATGCATTTGTTGCGGCGTAACGGGTGTCGCAAGCAAGACAGCGAAGAGAACGGGTATCAGTCGCATGGACCAGCCTTTCCTGAGTGTATTCGGATTCAGCCTAGTACCTGATCGGACCCTGAAATATGATTTGGATCATATGATGCCTGAACCCTATAATCTCATACCGCCCTCCGCCTTGCGTCCGCTGACGAGGGCCGCAGGGGATACGGTCTTTCGTCAGGGCGCGCGGACCTGCGGCCTTTATGTTGTTAAGTGCGGGCGCGTTCATCTTGAGCGTGTCGGCCCGGATGGCGAACGATTTATCATCTACCGTGCCGAGCCCGGGATGAGCCTTGCCGAAGCATCGGTGTTTTCGGATAGATACCACTGCGATGCGGTCGTGGCGGAGGCTGGGGCGTTTGTACAGATCGACAAAGCGGCGGTCTTGTCTGCCTTTGCAGATCCGGATTTTGCACGCGCCTATGCGCGGCAAGCGGCACAGCAGATACAAGCGCAACGTCAGGCGCTTGAGATCGTAGGCATCCGCCGCGCAGAAGAACGGGTCTATGCCGGTATGGTGGCGGGCCTGCTTGAAAGCTCCGTTGTCGATTTTGCCAGCGCGCTGCACCTTTCGCACGAGGCCACCTATCGGGCCTTGCGAAAGCTTGTGAATGATGGCCGGATCGCAAATCCGACCCGGGGAACGTATCATTTGCGCCCCTGAATGGATCAGCCGGACCATGCCCGGTTCGAGATAACAAAAGGTGCGGTAGCAAAGCTTGGCGGGTATTTCGCTTGCCCGATAACAATGAGAATTGCTGCCCGCGACGATGACCTGTTTTCAAAGATCGCCGTTATGCCCTGTCTTACTGCTCGCCGCTGAAAGGTCGATTGCCTCAGCGCCGCTTTCGTCGAAGCACCGTGTTTCGATCTGCAGGGTTGCGAAAAAGAACCCGAAGTCCTTACGCAGCATGTCGTAGGCGGTTTGCAGGACCTCTTCTTGATCTGTGACACGCAGATGCGCGGAGAAGACATGCTTGCCACTTGTCAGCGCCCAGGCATGAATATGGTGAACATCGGAAACCTCGTGCAGTTCTTCAAGGGTACGTTTGATTTCAGGCAGACTCACTTCGGGAGGCGTGCCTTCCATCAAAAGATGCGCCGCTTCTTTCAGCAATCCCCAGCTCGCCCATAGCAGGACAAACCCGAACGCCATGCCAAGCAGCGGGTCGATCAGCAGAAACCCGGTGAATTCGATTGCGAGGGCGGTCACGATGATCAACAGACTGCCAACAAAGGTCTGGATGATATGCCAGAACGCTCCCTTCGGGTTCAGATCTTCCTTGCTTTGCTTCCAGATCAGCGCAAGCGAAATGAACTCCGTAAAGAGCCCCCCGGCAGCCGCAATCAGCATCGGACCCGTTGGAAGATCAATTGGCGCAGACATGCGCATGGCAGCCATCGCGATGACAACAACCGCCATGGCCAGCAAGAAGCCGCCATTCACAAGGGCGCCGATGATTTCGGCGCGCGCCCAGCCAAAGCTCCGCTCTTCATCCGCCGGACGCAATGCCATACGCGCCGCGACAATGGCGACCAGCACACCGCCCACGGCCGAAAAGGTATGGAACGCGTCGGAGATGACCGCGATTGACCCTGTCCATAGGCCAATCGCCAGTTCAATCACAAAATAGATGCCGGTCAACTAGGCTGATATCGCCAGCCCCTTGCCGCCGGACGGCATATGCCCCTGATGTCCGCCTGCCATCATCTATCTCCTTAGTTTGCGACTAAAGCCGTACCCGTCGCAGCCGCAGTGCATTGCTAATGACGGAGACCGAAGACAGGCTCATCGCGGCGGCGGCGATCATCGGCGACAGAAGAAGGCCGAAAAACGGGTAGAGAATACCAGCCGCGATGGGCACACCTGCGGTATTGTAGGCGAAGGCAAAAAACAGGTTCTGCTTGATGTTTCGCACCGTTGCCTTTGCCAATCGGCGCGCACGCACGATGCCGACAAGATCACCACCCAGAAGGGTGATGCCTGCGCTTTCCACGGCAACGTCGGCACCGGTGCCCATCGCAATGCCCACATCAGCCGCCGCCAGGGCAGGGGCATCGTTCACGCCGTCTCCTGCCATGGCGATCCGGGCCCCTTCTTGTCTGAGGGAGTCCACCAATGCCTTCTTGTCTTCGGGCAAGACGCCTGCGTGGACTTCATCAATACCCAGCTTTGCGGCGACGGCTTCGGCGGTTTTCTGATTGTCACCGGTTGCCATTATGACCCTGAGACCGAGGCGATGAAGGTCATCGATGGCGTCTGCCGTGGACTCCTTGATGGGATCGGCAACAGCGACAATGCCGGCAAAAGTGCCATCTATCGCCACAAGCATTGCTGTCTTTCCAGATTCACGAAGGTCGTCCGCAGCAAATTCCGCAATCGAAGCGTCAACGTTGATCTCTGCCATCATGGCGGGATTCCCAAGTGCCACGACCTGGCCATCGACCATGCCTTTCACGCCCTTGCCAGTCACGGCTTCGAATTCCGTTGCGTTCGGAAGCGTCAGCCCCCGTGCCAGCGCACCCTCGACTATTGCTTCGGCCAGCGGATGTTCGGAGCCCCGTTCGAGGGCCGCAGCCATTGTCAGCAGGTCATTTTCAGCCTTGTCCCCCGTGGGCACCACGTCTGTCAGCTTGGGGCGCCCTTCGGTGAGTGTTCCGGTCTTGTCAACGATGACGGTATCGACACGCGCCATGCGTTCCAGTGCTTCGGCGTCTTTGATCAGAACGCCAGCCTGTGCCCCGCGGCCCGCCGCCGTTGTGATCGAAATGGGCGTCGCAAGGCCCAAGGCACAGGGGCAAGCAATGATAAGAACGGATACGGCTGCAGTAACAGCGAAGGCGAGCGCGGGATCGGGCCCTAAGAACAGCCAGACAACGAAGGATATGATCGCAATGACGACAACCGTCGGAACAAAGACGGACGATACCCGGTCCGCCAGACCCTGAATCGGCGCGCGCGACCGCTTTGCACCTGCCACCATGTCCACGATCTGGGACAGGACCGTGTCCGCACCGACCTGTGTGGCCCGGATCGCCAATGTGCCGTTCTTGTTGATCGTGCCGCCTGTGACCCGGTCGCCTTGTGTTTTCTCGACCGGCAACGGCTCTCCGGTGATCATACTTTCGTCGATAGATGAATGCCCTTCGAGGACCTCGGCATCGACGGGTATGCTGTCGCCGGGGCGTACCCGCAACCTGTCACCCTCAACAATGTGTTCGAGAGGTGCGTCATATTCCGTCCCGTCCGGCAGGATCCGCCGCGCCGTTTTTGGTGCGAGATCGAGCAATGCACGGATGGCATCACCCGTCCGTTCGCGGGCGCGCAACTCGAGCACCTGACCGACAAAGATCAGCGCAACGATCACAACCGCAGCTTCGTAATATGTCCCGACGCTTTGGCCGTTTCGATACGCTTCGGGGAAAATGCCGGGCAGGAATGTTGCGGCAAGCGAATAGATATAGGCAGCCCCGACGCCAAGCGCGATCAGGGTCCACATGTTCGGCGATATATTCCTGATCGATTCCCACCCCCTTTTGAAGAAGGGAAGAGCCGCCCAGAGAATGATCGGGGTTGCGAGGACGAATTCGATGTAGACAGCCGTCTGATGTCCGATCCATTCCCGCACAGGTAGGCCGACCAGTTCACCCATCGTCAGGATAACCAGCGGAACGGCGGCTGCCGCGCTGATCCACATGCGTGTTGTGAAATCGGACAACTCTTCTGACGGCTCGTCCGATGGAAGCATCGGTTCAAGCGCCATGCCGCAGATCGGACAGGACCCGGGCTCATCCTTCAGGATTTGCGGATGCATCGGGCAGGTCCATTGCGTACCGGCCTCGCCATGTGCTGGTGTCTTTTGGGCGTTTCCCGACGCATAGTAAAATGGGTCTTTGCCAAACTTGGTTTCGCAGTTTTCCGAGCAGAAATGAAAGACCTCTCCATCATACTCGGCACTGCGCGTGTCTTCGTCTATCTCGACGGTCATGCCGCACACCGGGTCGGTCGCTGTATCTGGGTCTGATGCGGTCGAGGTGCGCGTCATGTCGTGATGATGTTCTTGGTCCGTGGCCATCTTCTAATTCCCGTTTTCAAGACAATTGAACACATAACCCTTCCAGTTACTGGAGGGTCAAGACTCTTCCGACAACGCTGCGTATGAATTTTATGGGCCTTCGCGATGCGCGAAGCTCCTGTCAGCCCAGGGTCAGTATCATGTCTTCCGAAACGGACATCGTGGGAATATGCAGGTTCTCCGGTGCCGGACCCTTTCGAATGCGTCCTGCTGTATCATAATGGGAGCCATGACAGGGACAGAACCAACCACCAAAATCGCCGGCTCCGTCACCAAGTGGTACACATCCCAGATGCGTGCAAACGCCTATCATGACCAAGAAATTCTCATTTCCCGCCACTGCCCTGTTTGCATCGGTGGCCAGGTCATCTCCGGATATGTTGGGATTTCTGGCGACGGTATCAGGAAGGGAAAGCACATCTTCCGAACGGGCCTGCGCGATTTCCGCGTCGGTCCTGTGCCGGATGAACACCGGCTTGCCGAGAAAACTGACAGTCAATTGCGTTCCGGGTTCCACACCGGAGATATCGACGCGGATCTGGGACAGCGCGCGGACATCGGCGGATGGGTTCATCTGATTGAGCAATGGCCAGACCGCAGCCCCTACGGCAACCGCGCCCGTTCCGGCGGTGGCGTAGTACAGGAAATCCCGGCGGAGTTGTGGTGTTTGTGTATCCATAGCGATTCACGGTCGCAGCTTCCTGTGGGGGAAGGTCAATGGTAAAGTAGGCAATCACGGTTTTCATTTTTGCTGACATACTCAGACTTAGGAAGCGTTGGTTGACCGATTTGTTCGCCAGAGCGCTGCGACCAGCAACGGTGCGGCAGTCATCAATCCAAGACCGATGATGATCCACTCAGCAGTGCCGAAATCTCCCGACATGGCCTCTGCTCCGAAATGCGCGAGCAGGAAACTGGCTGGAAGAATGCCTGCCAGAGTTGCGATCAGGAACCGCCAAAGGCGCAGGCGGCTGAGACCGGCAGCGTAGCTCATTGCGTCAAACGAGATGAAGGGCAAGAGGCGAGACGCGAACACCGTCAACATCAACAGATTTTGAGAGCCCAATAACCCGAAACCGGCCTTATCCCCAAGCCAGCGCTCAACGTGGTCGCGCCCGATATAGCGGGCGATGATGAATGCCACGAGTGCACCCAGTTCCGACCCGATGGCGACATAGACAGCTCCGGCAACATGACCATACGCCGCGCCTGCCACCAGTGCGACCGGTGCACTTGGAATGGGGCTTGCCACGATCGAAACCATCATGAGCACGATGATGAGCAACGGTCCCAAAGCGCCGGCCCGCTCTATCCAGACCTCGATAGTCTCGCGGGCTATCGCCGGGCCATATCCCATTGCCCATATGGCTATCAAAAGTACGCCAAGCGCAACCACCAACCATAGCCCAACCCGATGCAGGCGCGGTTTGCTAAGCGGCATGGAGCACCAAAAGAAAGAGAGCTGCGAAGACAATTGGCCTTTGCTCGGGCAAGATGAAATGCATAGGCGCAGAGATGACGATCAACAGCCCGCCGGCGAGGGTCAGCCGCTTGATGTGCAATTCGGTTTTCATCTCAAACCTCTATCGAGGAATAGGATTCCCCTAAAGGTTCCTGTCAGCGGAGGGTAAAGGGATTTCTGCGCTAAGCAACACTGAATTGCCCCATCATGCCGCCGTCTTCGTGTTCCAGAATGTGGCAGTGATACATGTAGGGCGCAGCCGCTGAGGCAGGTTTTTCGAATTTCATCGCAAGCTCCACTTCACCATCCACCAGTACCGTATCCTTCCAACCCCTGTTCTCTGCACGCGGTGCCGTACCGTTTTCCGACAGGACCTGAAACCGGACGCCGTGAACATGGAACGGGTGCATCATCATGGCCCCACGCACAATCCAACGCTCGATGCTGTTGAGTTTGGTGGAAAAATTGAGCGTTCCCGAATCGTATGACGCGCCGTTGATCGAAAATCGGTTACCGGACCGCGAGAACATCATCCCCATGCCCATCGACATATCCAGTGACAGACGTCGGACTGGCGCGTCCTTGACCGCAAGATCAGGCAACTGCCCGTCCAGAGAGCCGGGCAGGGCGTCGATGCGAACCGGAAGGGTTGTGTCGACAGCGAAAGGCAGCACGGTGAATGGACTGCCGGAACCGCCGCCGCCCATCATTCCGCCCATGGCCGAATTAATGATATCGTCGGACTTCAAAACACTGTCCCGCCCGCTTGTGAAATCCACAAGCACTTCTGCGCGCTCTCCTGGTGCAAGGGTCAGGCGGTTCAGCGCAATCGGTCGATCCAGAAATCCGGCATCTGTCGCGATGAGATGAAGCGACCGGCTGTCAGACATGGACAGGCGGTAAACCCGCGCATTCGAGCCGTTGACGACACGGCACCGCACGATCCCCTTCGGAACCGCTGCCGACGCGCCGATTTGACCGTTCACAACCATTGTGTCGCCCTGAAACCCGTTCATGGACTGGTGCATGCCGGGATCGTATTTCAGGCGTCCGCGCCAGTTGAACTGACGGTCCTGCAATACAAGGGTCAGATCATCGACCCCGTAGGCGGATGGCAATCCACGGGCGTCATCCGCGTCATCCGTCACCTGCAGAACACCCGCCAGCCCCAGCATGACCTGCCGTGCCGTCGCGCCGTGAATGTGGCTGTGATACCAGGCCGTTGCCGGGGGCTGGTCAAGGTCCAGCACCGGCTTCCAGGTGTCTCCCGGTGCGATGGCCTGATGTGGTCCGCCATCGAACTCACCGGCAACAACCAACCCGTGCCAATGCGCCGACATCGGCTCGCCAAGCGTGTTGTGCACCTCTGCCCGTGTCTCGACCCCGGCCTGCACCCGGATCGTCGGGCCAAGGTATCCCTGGTTGTAGCCGAACGTTTCGCTGGCGGCACCGTCGTCAAAACGGGTCTCGCCCGTGCGGGCTTCCAGCTGAAAAAGCCGGGATGTCGTCGCATCGAGAAGGGGAGGATACGCGAGCCTCTTGTCCGATGCCGCGAATGCAGCCGATGGCAGGGCAAATGCAGCCCCAAAGCCTGCGGCATGGCCCAACAGTTCTCGACGGTTCAACAGTTTCACTTCAACTCAATTCCTCTGGCAGCGCCGCCAGAGCCATATCGACACTGACGACCGGATAACCGCCCGCGATCCAGCCCGGTCCGGCGGCAGAACCGAGCATGCCTTCGGATACGTCAAGAAAGCCGCTGTAGCCAGCCTGCCGAAGACTTCGCATGACGCGGCCAGACCGCCCGCCTGTCGCACAGATGAGCGCGACAGGCCGCCCTTCGGCCCGTTCCCGGGCGGCAAAAAGCCGCTCGGCGAAACGGTCCTCATGCAGGCTGATGGGCCAGGTACCGTCGGCAACGCCGGTGTCGGTCCATTCCGGTCGCGACCGAACGTCGATCATCCGGATCAGGTCCTGTTGCAGCGCATCTGCTGCCATGTCCGCCGACCAGACCTCGGCGGTCTGGGCGACAGCCGAGAAAGGTGCAACGGAACTGGCCAACATCGCAAGGCTTGCGCCGCGGCGCGTCAGAAAGAAGGCCATAATTTGCCCCCATCAAGCTGAGTGCCGCAGGCTTGACCCTTATTCGCTGTCATGATGACCTTCCATGTCCGTTCCGGTGGAAGTACCGTTCATTTTGCTCATCCGTGTACCGGCATCTTCCATCTCGTCCTGAGAGATCTGGCCGTTACCGTCCGCATCGAGATGCTGAAAGCGATCTACCATGCGCGCGCGCATTGCGTCCATATGCAAGGCTTCGAACTCGTCAAGTGTCAACGCTCCATCGGAATTCGCATCGAACTCCCGCATTTTTTCGGACATCTGCGCGGCCATTTCATGAGGCTGTCCACCGGACATCATTGTCGACATCATGTCCCGATCCATCATTCCCATCATGTTGCCCTGGCCACCCATCATAGCGGCATGCATCTTCATCATTTTTCGCATCATCGGCATCATGTCCCCGCCCATCATGCCCATCTGATTGTCGCCATCGCCCATCGCCATGCCGGACATATTCCCGCTGTCAGGCTTGCTGTCGGCAGCCCCGTCGGATTCCGCAAATGCTGTTTGCGCCATGCCAACCGCGATCACCACGCCAAGCGCAATAATTTCTTGTTTTTTCATTTCTCATTCCTTTCAGACTTACCCTAGATACATTGGCGTTATAGCGCTTTGATTAAAGGCCAAGCGCGGGCCGTTTTGTAATCATTTGTCACAGCATCCTGTTACAAACGGTGACAAAGCAACCACTCACAGTTCGCCGGACGATTTGCTAGACAGACGTCGATCCAGTGAATTCATTGAAGAGGCTGATGATCCTTTGACACCTGAAATCGGTCATTTCGCGCTGGCACTGGCCTTGGCCATGGCGCTTGTTCAAAGTGTGCTGCCCATCCTCGGTGCGGGGCGCGGAAACATCCTGTGGATGCAGTCTGCCAGATGGTCCTCGTTCGGTCAGGTTTTCTTTGTCGGCATCGCGTTTCTGGCGCTGATGCAAGCCTTCGTCACAAGCGACTTCACGGTCAAGAACGTGGTGGAGAATTCCAATTCACTCAAACCGATGCTGTTCAAGGTGGCAGGCACCTGGGGCAGTCACGAAGGATCCCTGTTGCTGTGGACCCTTATCCTGACGGTGTTTGGTGCGGCGGTCGCCCTCTTCGGATCGAACATTCCTCTGTCGCTGAAGGCAAGAACGCTGTCGGTGCAGGCCTGGATCAGTGTCGGTTTCCTGACTTTCATGCTGCTGACGTCCAATCCCTTCGACCGCGTTTTCCCTCCGGCAGACGACGGTCAGGACCTCAACCCATTATTGCAGGATGTCGGTCTCGCCATGCACCCGCCGCTTCTCTACTTCGGGTATGTCGGGTTCTCGATTGTCTTTTCGTTCGCGGTTGCCGCCCTGATCGAAGGGCGGGTGGACGCGGCCTGGGCACGGTGGGTACGTCCGTGGACGCTGGCTGCCTGGATGAGCCTGACCGCAGGCATCGCGCTGGGATCCTGGTGGGCCTATTATGAGCTTGGCTGGGGCGGCTGGTGGTTCTGGGATCCCGTTGAGAACGTCAGTTTCATGCCATGGCTGATGGGCACGGCACTGCTGCATTCCGCAATCGTGACGGAGAAACGGGATGCGTTCAAAAGCTGGACAATCCTTCTGGCGATCCTGACTTTTTCCCTATCGCTCTTGGGCACGTTCATTGTCCGATCGGGCCTGCTGACCTCTGTGCATGCATTCGCGGTCGACCCGGAAAGGGGACTTTATATCCTTGGATTGCTGGCCGTTTCGATCGGCGGTTCCCTTGCTCTGTTTGCCTGGCGCGCGCCGACAATGGAGCCCGGCGGCCTGTTTAAGCCGATCAGCCGGGAAGCGGGGCTATTGGTGAACAACCTGCTGCTGGCCACGGCCACCGGCATTGTGCTGTTCGGCACCTTGTACCCGCTCTTCTACGAAGCCGCGACGGGCGGTGAAAAACTGTCGGTGGGGCCGCCCTTCTTCAATGCGTCCTTTATTCCCGTGATGCTGCCGCTCGTCTTTGCGATGGGGCTGGGGCCTTACCTGTCCTGGAAACGTGCCGATCTGGCGGGCGTTCTGCAGCGGTTGCGTTTCGTGGTCGTTCTGGCCGTGCTCGCGACATTGGTGACCTGGTATCTCGCCGAGGGCGGTCCGGTGTTGGGGTATCTGTCGCTGATGCTTGCATTCTGGCTGTTTTTCTCAACCCTGCGGGAATGGGCGATGCGCATAAAGCTGTTTGAGGCACCGTTCCCGGAATCGGTGCGCCGTGCACGCAACCTGCCCAGATCCTCTCATGGGATGACACTGGCTCATGCGGGGCTCGCGATGGCGATGTTCGGATTTATCGGCTCGACGGTCTGGAAATCCGAGGAAATCATCTTTGTCCGGCCCGGTACAGAGGTCAGCATTGGTGGGTTCGATGTCACCTTTGAGGGGGCCGAACGTGTGCGTGGGCCAAATTACTTCGCGGATCGTGGCACGCTTCGTGTGGCCCGGGAGGGGAACTATGTCACCGATCTCTTCCCGGAGCGGCGTACCTATCCGGTCGCGCAAACCACCACCACAGAGAGCGCCATCAGATCGACAATGGCCGGTGATCTCTATGCGTCCATCGCAAATCCGGCCGCCGAGGACGAGAGCACGCAAGGGGCTTGGACCCTGCGCATCCTGTATGAACCTCTGGTCAACTTTATCTGGATCGGATCGGCGATGCTTGTGCTTGGTGGGGGTCTTTCGCTGTCTGACCGGCGGTTGCGCGTCGGGGCACCCCGTCGCAAGGCGACAGCGCCCGCAGCACTTCCTGCGGAGTAGGCATGGGACGTATACTGGCATTCATTCCGCTGGCAATCGCGGCCATTTTCGGGGGGTTTTTTCTGTGGGGCTTGAACCCGGACCGGGACCCGAACAACATTCCTTCGGTTCTGATCTCGCAGCCGGCACCCGAATTCGATCTGGCCGCTGTCGACGGGTTGGAGACGCCAGGGCTTTCCCGCGCCGATCTGGTCGGGAACCCGCGACCGGTCATCGTGAACGTGTTTGCCTCGTGGTGCGTGCCCTGCCGGGCCGAACACGGGGTTCTGACCCAGATGGTCGAAAAGGACGGGCTGACGTTGTTCGGGATCAATTACAAGGACAAGCCGGAGGATGCGACTAAATGGCTTGCTGAGCTTGGCAATCCCTACGAAAGGATCGGGTCTGATCTGAGCGGCAGAGTGGGGATTGAATGGGGCCTTTCGGGCGTACCTGAAACATTCATTGTCGGCTCTGACGGGACGGTGTTGTTCAGATATGTCGGCCCCGTCGTGGGCGAAACGGCGATTTCCACATTCAGGGAAGCATTGATCCAGGCTGGCGCGTTAGCAAGGGGCCAGAACGGATGAGGTATATCGCATTTGCTTTCCTCCTGCTGCTTCCGGTGACGGCCTTGGCGGTCGAGCCAGACGAGATGTTGCAGGATCCTGTACTGGAGCAACGCGCCCGTGAAATATCACGGGAACTGCGCTGCGTTGTCTGCCAGAATCAGGACATCGACAGCTCCAACGCCGGGGTTGCGCGGGACCTGCGCATACTGGTGCGCGAAAGGCTTGTTGCCGGTGACAGCGACAAGGAGGTCATCGCGTACATCCACGCCCGGTATGGCGATTATGTCCTGATGCGCCCGCCCCTGAATCGCGCCACTCTCGCGCTCTGGATGGCGCCCTTCGTGTTTGCGCTTGTTTCGCTGCTTGTCGGCTGGACCGTCATTTCGAGAAGCCGGCGCAGGGCTGCCGCAACGGGATTTTCCGATGACGAAAAAGCGGAAATTGCGCGTTTCATTGAAGAGAACGCTTCAAAGGACGGTTCATGATCTGGTTGGTTTTCGCCCTGTTATCCGTTGTAGGTCTGCTTTTCATGGGCCTGCCGCTGCGCCATCGGTCGTCGCGGACACCCGTCCCGGCTGACGCCACGGATGCGGTCCTCATGGATCAGTTGGATGAGGTTCGGCGGGATCTTGAGCGCGGTGTCATTTCCGACACCGAGGCCACGGCGGCGGAGCAGGAGATCAAGAGACGGATCCTCGTGCAGTCGCGCCGGTCCGTTCTGTCAGATGGGAAACCGGCGGCAGGGGGCCGCTTGATGGTCGTTCTGAGCGCAGTGTTCGTGCCGGTCTTCGCTTTTGGATATTACTCCGCAATGGGCTCGCCAGAGATCCCAGGTGTCGCCTTTGCCGAACGTGCCACTGAACGGCAGGAAGCGGCGGAAATCGCCGAATTGACAGATCGTCTGTACGTCCGGCTCAGTTCAGACCCCGAAGGCGGGCCTTCGGAAGGCTGGATGCTGCTGGGGCAAACCTATTCGAAAATGGGCCGGTATGCGGATGCAGCCGATGCATATAGAGTTGTCGCACAACGACCGGAGGCCGATTCCGCCGTCTTCTCCATGTTGGCCGAGGTTCTGATCTACGCAGAGCAAGGTGTGGTGACACCTGAAGCGGACACCGCGATTGATCGGGCGTACGAACTGGATCCTTCCAATCCCGGTGCTGCCTTTTTCAAGGCAGTCTCGCTCGAGCAGAAGGGCGATGAGGCTCGGGCTCACGAAACGCTGGTGGCCCGGCTGGACGATGCGGATAGGTTTTTCCCGTGGATGGAAAGCTTTGTTGGCGAAGCCAACCGGATTGGCGCGAAGATCGGCAAGGCTCCGATCTCGCTGGCCGACTATGCCCCGAAGACCAGTGCGTCCGGCCCGACACAGGAAGACATCGAAAACGCGCAGGACATGAGTGTGGAGGAACGACAGGATTTCATCCGCTCGATGGTCGAACGGCTGGCCACGCGGCTGGAAGATGAGCCTGACGATCTTGATGGATGGATGCGGCTTGGCAATGCCTATTCGGTTCTGGGTGATACCGCGCCGGCAATCGCGGCGTTTGAACACGCTGAAATCCTGTTGTCGGAGGTGCCGGGAGATGACCCGCGCCGTCAAGCCGTGCAAAGCGCGTTGGAACGGTTGCGCCCGTAGTGGCGTGGGCGACCGTCGCTGTGCAGGTGAATGTGAGGCAGGATCAAGGTTTGGCGCTTAATCGAAAGCCCATCCGGTCCGGCCGTCGTCACAGACTATTTCGTGGGTAGTACCTTCAGACTGACCGACCAAGCGACATCCTACGGGAAGCATGACGTCGTGTGCCGCATCCCGTGTCACGGAAGGGGGCTCAAGTGGGCAAAGCTTGCCCGAGGCCGACTGGGCACAACCGCCGAGGGCCAGAATACCTGCAATCGGAATTCCGATTGTCAGCCGCGTTCTAGCGGGCGCGTACCAGTTCTCGTTCGGGAGCTTGGCCATCTTCAAATTCTGCATCCACAGTCGCCTCGTTCGCCTGTTCAACTCTTGACCCGTGACACGACTTTCCCATCATCCTGTGCATGACGACATGCGCACCAAGACAAAGTGCGAGCGGCGCAAAAAGGCCGACGTTGCCCCACAGACCCGCGATCGTGCCGCCTGCAATAAAGAATGCGGCGACTGGAAACAACATAACGGCACAACAGGCCATCATACCATACTGCATCAGTTTCGATGAACCGGTGGATTTTTGACTTTGATTGTCAGACATGTAGCTCTCCAGAATATGCTCGTGTTCTTCTGCGACATTCCAGTGAGGCAAGGTCAAGGGTACATTCGGATACAATTTGATCAGATGACAGCCTGCGGGTCGTTGACCAAGTTGGCCCGTCAGGTTGCCAGATCCAACGCATAGGACAGGAATGTGACGAGGGGGATCGGGGTCAGGCTGAACAGCAAGGCCATGCTCATTGTCCTGAACATGGTAGGCTTCGATGCCTCGCCAGAAGGTTCTGTCAGAACCACCAGAAGCGCGATGAAGGTGCCGGGCGCCAGGGCATAGAGATATACGCCCGAGATGTTCCCAAACATGAACGACCGCTCGAGCGTTGGTCCGACCACGCTCAAAGCTGTTGCACGGCTGCCGTTGAACGAGCCGAACAGATCGGCCGACATCACATAGACGGCAATGTGAACCCCAATGAATGCGACACTCCGCAGCAGGCCATCTAAAACCAGGTAAACAATCGGCCGATGCTGGTACTGCTTCAGCGCGACCGATGCGGAAACGAACCCCAAGTAATTCACGAGGAAAACGACCACAAACCCATTGGTAAAGACCTGCCGGAGGAAGCGCGAGAGCGCGGTCCCATTCGTCAGCAGCAGCGTCGCAAAACCAGGCGTTGCGAGGATGTAGACAAGCAGGAACGGCAATATGCTTGCCAAGCTCAGAACGGATACGTTCCAACAAAATCTGCCGAATGGTAAGGTCGGCGAAAAACTTTGTCGGAACGTATCGCGGGCAAACACGTCAGCCGTGGGTTGCGAAGACTTGCGTCGACCCATCCATCAGTACAAGCAGCACATCATAGGGATCACCTTGGGGGCCCATGCCGGGCGAACCCATGGGCATTCCCGGTGCTGTCAGTCCGCGCGCGACAGGTTTTTCGCTCAGCAACCGCCCGATGTCAGCCGCAGGCACGTGACCCTCGACGAAATATCCGCCCACGGACGTAGTGTGACATCCTGCCAGTTCCGGCGCGATGCCGTGTTTCTGCTTCAGAACCTGAAGCGTGTCGTAATCCACGTCCTCGACCGATGCCTTGAAACCGGCAGCGATCATCTCATTTACCCAAGCGCCGCAGCAGCCGCAGGTCGGTGTCTTTGTCACCTGCAACGTGGGTGCGGCGGTTTGCGACAAAGCAGGCCCGGCCAAGGCCAGGCTGAGTGCCGTAAGGCCAAATTCACGTCGGTTCACTTAAAACTCCTCGATGTTCTTCCTTAAATAGTTGCTCGGTATCCCGAAGTCGACTGCCCGCGCTGTTACATTTGGCTACAAACACGGGATGGGCGTCCCTTGGTGAAAATGACTATGTTGGCGGCATGAGCGATCTGCCACGCATCCTTGTCGTCGATGACCATTCAGAGATTCGGAAATCCGTCACCAGTTATCTGGAACGCAACGGCATGCGTGCTTCAGCGGCGGAAAATGCAGTTGAGATGGACGCAAGGCTGGCGGAAGCGCATTTCGATCTGATTGTCCTCGATGTGATGATGCCGGGGGAAGACGGGCTGTCCGCGTGCAGGCGATTGCGCAAGGAAGGGCATATTCCGATCCTGATGCTGACCGCATTGGGTGACGACGAAGACCGCATCGCGGGTCTGGATGGCGGGGCAGACGATTATCTCGCCAAGCCGTTTAATCCCAAGGAACTGGTGGCGCGGATCAACGCGATATTGCGTCGGACGCAGCTGATCCCAAAACCGAATGGTTTTGCGGGGAAAACGTTGAAGTTTGCACACCTAAAGCTGGATTTCGATGGCCGCACACTGATTGACCAAGGCGGTTCGCGTACGCAACTTACATCCGGTGAACTCAAACTCCTGACCCTGTTCCTGCAAAGGCCAAGGACGGTCATTGGCCGCGACGAGCTGCTCAAATTGAGCACCGGCCGGGTCGCCGGTCCATTGGACCGAACCATCGACAATCAGGTGAGCCGGTTGCGCCGGAAGATGGAAGAGGACGTTTTGCGCCCGAAGATCATCGCGACTGTCCGGCATGGGGGGTATAGTCTTTCCTGCGATGTCGAGATTTGCGAATGAAGCTGCTTCCGCGGACGTTGCGTGCACAGATTGCCCTTCTGGTCCTCGGTGTCTTGATCCTCGCGCAAGCTCTGAGTCTTTGGTTTTTCGTTGATGAACGCTCGTTAGCCATTCAGGCCGCCATCGGTGCCGAAGCCGCCGGAAGGGCCGCAAATGTCGCACAGTTGATTGAAGGCGCACCCCCGGAATTGCATGCCCAGATCGTCCGCGCGGCAACGTCTCCGCTCGTACGGTTCGACCTTACAGACGAGCCGTCGGTTGCACACGGACAACACGATGACGGTGGAGCGGTCGAAGCGCGGATACGGGCACTGCTTCAGGAAAGCTACAGCCGGGATATCCGGGTTGAGGTTCATGAAATCGAGGGAGGTCTGCTGCCCCTTCCGAACCTGTCACCGGAAATGGCGCAAATGCACGCCGAAATGATGCAGGGCAGCCTTGCGGCCATCGAGATGGAGCTGTCCATTGCGCTGTCCGGTGGGAATTGGCTCAACATCGAGACGCGGTTCGAACGGCCGCCTCTGCAAAGGTCGCTGGCGTCCAACATATCCTTTGCACTGACTGCGGGACTTCTGCTGGTTGCAAGTTTCTGGTTTCTCCTGTCCCGACTGACCGGACCACTCAACGATCTCGCGACTGCGTCCGAACGTCTGGGTCGCGGCGCCGCCAAGGGCGATCTGCCGGTCGTAGGGCCGAAGGAAGTTCGGGATCTGACCCGATCATTCAACATCATGCAGGATCGCCTGACGCGATTTGTCAGTGACCGGACCCAGATGCTTGCAGCGCTTGCGCATGATCTGCGCTCGCCTTTGACGGCGCTTAGGGTGCGGGCCGAAATGGTGGACGACGAAGACACGCGCACGTCCTTGGTGGCGTCAAGTGAAGAGATGCAACGGATGGTCGATGCGACCCTCGATTTCGCGAAGGGCGTCGGACAGCATGAAGAGGTCCAATCGGTTGATTTGCACGATCTGATCACTGGTATGGGCTTGGACAAGGTTCAGGTGACCAGCCAAGGTCCACTCATCGTATCCGTGAAACCAAGCGCGATGGGGCGCGCGTTGAGAAACCTGATTGAGAACGCGATCCGCTACGGGAGTGAGGCCAGGGTTTCGTGGCAACGCATGGGCAGTGAGGTAGTGGTCGCCATCGACGATCAGGGGCCCGGTATTCCCGACAATCAGCTGGAGGCTGTTTTCGGACCCTATGTCAGGCTCGAGACGTCGCGATCACAGGATACCGGCGGTCATGGCCTGGGGCTGTCGATTGCGCGCAGCATCATCCTTGAGCACGGTGGTTCTATCGAACTGAAAAACCGCACTGATGGGGGTCTGCGCGCTGAAATCACGCTGCCCGTCAAACAAAGCGCCGAGTCAGCCCCGAAAGAGGAAGGCTCGCCACATATGGCGCGGGTTGTTCGTCACCTCAAACCCGACTAGTTTAGTGAGGCAAGTATATGAAACGAAGATATTTCCTGACTTCTGTTGCAGCTCTTTCGGTGAGTGGAAAAACAGCATTCGCGCATAGTGACGCAGAGCACGACCGGCGCGTCGGGCCATCTGTGGTGCCCCCGGAGCAGTTGCCGCGCCAGGTTCCGTTCACCGAGGCAGACAAACCGGGAGAAATACATGTCGATCCGAACCAGTTCGCTTTATTTTGGACTTTGCCGAACAATCGGGCAATCAGGTATACCGTCGGAATTGGCCGGGAGGGGCTCTATGAATCCGGCGAGTTCTATGTCGCGCGCAAGCAAAAGTGGCCGCGGTGGACGCCCACACCCGCCATGATAGCCAGAGATCCTGACCGATATCTTCGTTTTGCGGGCGGTGTGCCCGGTGGGCTGAACAATCCACTCGGTGCCCGCGCCTTGTATCTTTACCAGCCAGGGCGTGGGGACACCTACCTGAGAATTCACGGCACAACGGATCCGAAGACGATTGGTCGACGTGTCTCAAACGGCTGTGCAAGGCTTACCAATAATCAGATCATCGAACTCTATGAGAAGGTCCCGCTCGACACGCGTGTTGTCCTGAAACCCATCGAGGTTTGAGGCAGCAGCGCGAAGACGTGTCCGTTGGCCGGGATACATATCGTTACATAATATCAGGCCCCGGACTGTTCATGAAATGCGACCAGGCGGGTAGTCTAGTGGATAGGCAGACAACAACATGAGGCCATATGATGACCCGCAAGCAAACACGTGTAACGCGTCGAGCATTCACGGCAGGTGCCGCATCGGCAGCTTTCGCGGCCCCGTCCATCCTGCGTGCGCAGGTGGATCAAACCAGTGTCCGAAGGAATATCTCATCGTTTCGTACACACGCTTGGCAAGACCACTTTGACGCTTTGGACAAGGGTATCATCATCGCAGACACCGTTACCCGCGTGATGCAACACTGGACGGCCGATGGCGAAATGCGCATTTATCCGACATCGGTTCCCTTGTCTGACGAGCTGACAAAGCGCGGCTACACGACAGTCACGTTCAAGGACCCCGAACCTGACTGGACCCCTACACCCTCCATGCGCGAACGTGACCCGTCTTTGCCAGCCTATATGCCGCCCGGGCCGGATAACCCGTTGGGCGTCCGTGCCCTGCACCTGAGTTGGACGTACTACAGGATTCACGGCACCCATGATACGCGCAAGATCGGAAGACGCTCTTCAAGCGGGTGTATCGGTCTCTACAACGAGCAAATCATCGAGGTGTTCGAAAGGACACCGGTCGGCACGCAGGTACGATTAATCTGATGTCGAAGTCCGGCATCCTGATTGCGGCGTTTTTTGTCGTCGGTGGCGCGGTTGTGATCTGGCAGCAATTGCAGCCATCGTCTTCGATGCCCGGCCACACAATGACAACGCCTGATCTTTCGCAGACGGAAGAGGGCGCGCCGATTGCAGACGTGGTTGTGCCTGCTGAATTCTCAGCAAATGCCCAATTGGGAAAGCGTGTTTTCGATGGCGCTTGCGCCGCTTGTCACGGTGCGAATGCTGCCGGACAGAATGGCGTGGCACCGCCGCTTGTCCACAAGATCTATGAACCGAGCCATCACGGTGACGCCGCTTTTTTGCTTGCCGCGAAACAAGGTGTCAGAGCGCACCATTGGAAGTTTGGCAATATGCCGCCAGTTGAAGGCGTCACGCCCGGCGATGTGAAGATGGTTGTTGCATATGTGCGGGAACTTCAGCGCGCCAACGGGATCAATTGACAGGAATGACCAACTTGAACATGAAGATATAGATTACTGCCATTGCGATCGGGACGACCGGCGTTGCTGCCTTGGCGCATTCCGGAGCAACCGGCGTGGTGCTGGAGCGGATGCAGGGCATGTCCGCGATGGCCAAAAAACTCAAGACGCTATCACCCATGATGCGGGGTCAGGTACCTTATGACGCCGATGTCGTCCGCAGGGAAGCTGGCGCGATGATCGGCCATGCCGGTGAGCAAATGACGCGACTGTTTCCTGAAGGCTCGGGTGGCGGAGTGTCCAAGGCGTTGCCGTCGGTCTGGGAAAACAGCGAAGAGTTCGCGGCCCTTGCGCAAGAGTTGAGAACAGCCGCCGAAGGATTGAAGTTGAGCGCAGGCAATGGGTTGGCCGCAGCACAGGGCAACGGTAGCGAATCAATGATGGGCGGCGCCACTGACGGGATGATGGGTGGCGGGTCCGCGCCTGCAATGGGAGGGGGCATGATGGGATCGGACCTTCCCATGACGACCGAGATGTTTGCGGACATGCCGACCGACCGTGCGTTCGCGATGGTCGCCCAGACCTGTTCGGCCTGCCACCAGAAGTTCCGCAAAGAGGACAAGTGATCAGATGCGGTGGTGGCGTTGGATCATCGGTGCGGGGGTCGTCGGCGGCATCGGCGTTGTCGCGGCAACGATAGCCTGGCCGATCGGTGCGCCAGTCTCGGACCTGACCCTGCAAGGCGATGCCCAGCGGGGGTCGTATCTGGCGCGCGCCAGTGGATGCATTGCGTGCCACACCAACTTTGAAGCTGGCGGGGCGCCATTGGCAGGAGGAGCGCCGCTCCGGACCGATTTCGGGACATTCTATCCGCCAAATCTGACCACCGATGTCGAATTCGGGATTGGCGGCTGGACAGTAGAAGAGTTTGCAAAAGCGGTAAGGCAGGGAATTTCCCCGGACGGAGACCCCTATTATCCCACCTTCACCTACCCGTTTTATGCAAATTACACGGATCAGGACATTGCCGATCTGTGGGCCGCGTTCCAGACCGTGCCAGCCGTGAATGTGCCGACCCCGTCCCATGAGGTGCCTTTTCCGTTCGATCAGCGATGGGGGATGAAACTTTGGCGGGCGGCTTTTCTGACAAAGCCTGACACCGCACCAGAGGCGGACCGAAGCGATGCTTGGAACAGGGGCAAGCTGCTGGTCAACGGGGCGGCACATTGTGCTGCCTGCCACACAACGCGGAACTTTGCAGGCGCACGCATAGTATCGAAGAGGTTTTCCGGCAACGACGCCTTGCCGGGAGGTGGCAAAGCACCTTCGATCCGGACGCGCGATCTTGTGTCCGAAGGCTGGACAACAGGCGATATGGCTTATGCATTGCGATCTGGCATAACGCCGTCTGGCGACGTATTTGGTGGATCAATGGCCGAAGTCGTGCGCTATGGCACGGGCTTTCTGAGCGACGCAGACCTGAATGCGATGGCCACCTACCTGCTGGACAACAAATCATAATCTTGGGAACCCACGAATGATCACGCTCAATCGCCGCCAATTTCTGGCAACATCTGCTGCGTTCAGTGGTCTGTCGGCCAGCACTGGATTTGCGGGCACGCCATTCGCGACCCTGACAGCCCAGCAAAGCGACGTGCAGCTGCTGCCCGGCAACTATGGCAAGACATCGCTTTGGTGCTTTGACGGCGGCTCACCCGGTCCGGAGATTCGCGTGGCGCAGGGGGGGCGTGTCCAGCGCAGATTGGTCAACCGGTTTTCTCAGGGAACGTCGACGCATTGGCACGGCATCCGCATCGACAATGCGATGGATGGCGTTTCCGGCCTGACACAGGATGTGGTCCAGCCGGAGGAAACATTCGACTATGACTTTACTGTCCCGGATGCCGGGACCTATTGGTACCATGCCCATAATAGGTCGTTTGAGCAGGTGGGCAGAGGGCTTTACGGTGCACTGATCGTGGAAGAGGCCGAGCCTCTCGACATTGATCGCGAGGAAGTCCTGATCCTGGATGATTGGCTTATTGACCCCGAAACCGCGCAGATCAAAGACGACTTCGGAGCGCCTCATGATCTCAGCCACGCAGGGCGCATCGGCAACCTGCTGACGACCAATGGAACCTTCAATCTGGGCCTGAGTGCACGCAAGAACGAAAGACTGCGCTTGCGGCTGATCAATGCTGCCAATGCGCGCAATTTCCAACTGGGGCTGGAAGGCCTTGACGGTTGGGCGGTTGCTTTGGACGGCATGCCCCTGGCTGCACCCATTAAGGTGACGGAGCCGATGATCCTCGCTCCGGCTCAACGGATCGACCTGATCGTCGATGTGGTCGCGGATGTTGGTGAAACGGCTCATATTCTTCAGTTCGGCCGGGAAGAGGCCTTCAGCCAGGTTACATTCGAGGTCGTTGAGTGGGGCTCGAAAAATCGTCGAGACGCGCCTTTGGCCTTGCCGCCGAACGACCACAGGATGGTCGACTTGAGTGAAGCCACGATGCTCAGCCTGAGTATGGAAGGCGGTGCCATGGGGCGGATGAGGTCCGCTTCCCTTGGGGGCGAACTCAAGCCGATCGGCGAGATCGTCGAGGCCGGGTATTTCTGGTCGTTCAACGGCAAAGTGGACGGGATCAACGGTGATCCCCTTGCGCGGCTGGACCGCGGCCAGAATGTACGATTGAAGATCGTGAACGACACGGCGTTTCCGCACGCGATGCACCTGCATGGCATTCACTTCCACGAGGTCGCCGAAAACGGCACCCTCGGACCGCTGCGTGACACGACCCTTCTTGAACGGGGTCAGACGCGCGAGATTGCCTTTGTGGCGGACAACCCGGGCCAATGGCTGCTACATTGCCACATGCTGTCGCATGCGGCTTCGGGCATGATGACCAAGATCGTCGTTGGATGACCCCGCGATCCGTCTATCTTGCGTTGGGCGTAGTTACCGTTGCGGTGGCTACCATATTCCTGTGGACCCGGTCCGGCGGAACCGACCATACGGCGGAAAACCTCATCAACTCCTCAGCCGATGTGGCCGCGGGCGAAGTCCTCTATGCCGAAAATTGCGCCGCGTGCCATGGCGCAAATCTGGAAGGTGAAGAAAACTGGCGCAGTCCGCGTGATGACGGAAGCCTGCCCGCACCGCCGCATGATGCAAGCGGCCACACTTGGCACCACGCGGACAGCATGCTGTTCGCCTACACCAAGCTGGGGGGCGCCGAGGTTCTCGCGGCGCAAGGCGTTGACTTCAACAGCGGCATGCCCGGTTTCGGCGACCAACTGAGCGACGGGGAAATCTGGGACATCCTCGCATACATCAAGTCAACATGGCCGGAGCGTGAACGCGCCACGCAAGCCGAGCGCACGGCCCAGGATATTGCCTCACAAGGAGACGGATAATGAAAAGATTCTTGGCTACCACCGCACTGTTAATGCTTCCGATCGCTGCGATTGCAGACGGCATGGACGAAGACCGGATCAAGGAACTGGTGCTGGAAGCCATCCGCGAGAATCCGGGCATCGTGTTCGAGGCCGCGCAGTTGTTCGAACAGCAACAGCAGGCGTTGCAGGCGCAAGCCGCAGCGCAGGTTTTCGATACGGAAAAAGCCACGCTTGAAAATGATCCCAATGCGCCCGTTCTGGGCAATCCGGATGGCGATGTCACGGTTGTCGAATTCTTCGACTACAACTGCCCCTATTGCCGCCGGGTTAAACCTGAAATGGAGGCCCTGCTCGCTGCTGATCCCAACGTCAGGGTCGTTTACCGGGAATGGCCCATTCTGGGGGACGGGTCGGTTTTTGCCGCCCGCGCGGCGCTGGCGTCCCGAAACCAGGGCAAATATGAAGAGTTTCATTGGGCCATGATGCAACTGAAGGAACGCGCAGAGGAAGCATCGATTCTCCGCACTGCGGAAGACATCGGCCTCGATGTTGCACAGTTGCGTCGCGACATGAACGGACCGGAAATCGAAGAACACATACAGACTTCCATGCGGCTTGCGCAATCTCTGGGGTTCAGTGGCACACCTTCATTTGTGATCGGCGACAGTCTTGCGCCGGGCCTGATCCAGGCGGACCAGATGATCGAGCTTGTCGATCAGGCACGGGCCGCCGAATAAGGACAATCCTACGCGGCTGAAGCGTCGTAGCCAGCGTCAGCGATGGCTTGCCGCACGGTCGCCTGTTCCAATGTGCTTTGGACAGTGACAAGGCGAAGGTCCAGATCGGCCGTGACAACGGCTGATGGATCCTTTGCCTTGATGCCGCTTTCTATAGCGGATGTGCAGTGTCCACAGCTCATTTTCGGGACGGAAAAAATCATGAAGGCCTCCATTTTTGGTACAACCTCAGACTTGGTCGTTCCATCGGGAGGAAGGTCAAGCAAATATCAAAAAAAATTAGATACTCTCTTGAGCTTCCAGCAACTGGAAGCCCTATATCAGGGTAAGTTCAACCGAGGAGGCCCTCATGACCGACCCCAATACGATACGTCTATCCGTTTCCGGCATGAACTGTGCGTCTTGTGTGGGCAGGGTTGAGAAGGCTTTGAACGAGGTTCCGGGCCTTTCGAACGTCAGTGTCAACCTTGTGAACGAAACGGCTCAATTTCAGATGGATAATCCGGCCACCACGGGCGTGGCGGTCACGGCCCTCTCGAACGCCGGATACCCGGCACGGACGGGGCGCGTAACATTGAACGTAGACGCCATGTCCTGCGCGTCCTGTGTCGGTCGGGTTGAAAAGGCGCTTGTACGGACACCCGGCGTATTGAATGCGGCGGTCAATCTGGCAACCGAAACGGCTGTGGTAGAGTATCTGCCAGATGCCATCACCCCGGAAAAGATTGCCCGGATCAGTACGGAGGCGGGGTACCCGGCCGAGATTGCGCAGAGCGATGCGCACGAGGACCGATCGGACCGCAAGGCAGAAGAAGCCGACGCGCTGGCGCGCCGTGTCATCCTTGCCGCGATCCTGACCGTGCCGGTGTTCGTTCTGGAAATGGGAAAACATACCATACCCGGCTTTGAGGGCCTGATTGAGAGCACAATCGGCATTCAAACGTCATGGCTGATCCAATTCGCGCTTGCCACGGTGGTTCTTTTCGGACCGGGTTGGGGGTTCTTTGCGAAGGGCATTCCGGCGTTGATCAAGCGTGCCCCGGATATGAACAGCCTTGTCGCACTGGGAACCGGGGCGGCGTGGACTTATTCCGTAGTCGCGACCTTCCTGCCTCAGGTGCTGCCTGACGGTGTGCGCGCCGTCTATTTCGAAGCAGCGGCGGTTATTGTCGTTCTGATCTTGTTGGGTCGCTGGCTTGAAGCGCGGGCCAAGGGCAAGACCGGTGCAGCCATTCAGGCCCTTCTTGGTCTGCAGGCAAAGACAGCCAGGGTCCTGCGTGACGGGCAGGCGACCGAGGTTGACATCAAGGAACTGCGGATCGGCGATCAGATCCTCGTGCGTCCCGGTGAAAGGCTGCCTGTCGATGGCGAGGTCACAGAAGGATCAAGCAACGTCGATGAAAGCATGATCACCGGTGAACCCCTCGCCGTGCCAAAGGCTGCTGGCGAACCGGTGACCGGCGGCACGGTGAACGGCACCGGGAGCCTGACCATAACGGCGACGCGAGTCGGGGCGGATACCACGCTGGCGCAGATTATCCGCATGGTCGAAGATGCTCAGGGGGCCAAGCTGCCGATCCAAGGCCTAGTGGATCGCGTGACCATGTGGTTCGTGCCTGCCGTTCTGGTTCTGGCGCTTGCGACTGTGGTTGTCTGGCTGCTGGTCGGTCCCGATCCGGCTCTGACCTTTGCGCTTGTGGCGGGTGTCTCCGTTCTGATCATTGCGTGCCCCTGCGCCATGGGGTTGGCCACGCCCACCTCGATCATGGTGGGGACAGGACGCGCGGCTGAGATGGGGGTGTTCTTCCGCAAGGGAGATGCGCTGCAACATCTGGATGAAGTTGGCGTTGTCGCATTGGACAAGACCGGGACGGTCACGCAAGGGCAACCCAGTTTGACAGACCTCATCACGGCCGACGGCTTTGACCGGGCAGAGACACTCGCCCTCATCGCATCTGTCGAGGCGCAGTCTGAGCACCCGGTGGCAGAGGCCATTGTGCAGTCCGCAAAGAGCGAAGGCCTGTCCTGGCCCGATGCGACGGAATTCCGGTCCGTGACCGGCTACGGTGTCGAGGCGCTTGTCCAGGGCCGCAAGGTTCATGTCGGTGCGGATCGCTTCATGGTGCAGCAGGGCATTGACACCAGCCCGCTGGAAGACCGCGAAAGGGCCTTGGCCGAAAAGGGACGCACCGCGCTTTATGCTGCGGTGGACGGATCCCTGGCGGCCGTGATTGCCGTGGCAGACCCGGTCAAATCCTCCAGCGCCGAAGTGATCGCAGCTCTGCATGATCGAGGGATCAAGGTCGCGATGATCACCGGAGACAAGAAGGCCACGGCAGATGCCATCGCCCGCGAGGTCGGGATCGACCATGTCATTGCAGGGGTGTTGCCGGATGGAAAAGTCGCCGCCCTGGACGAATTGCGGCAAGGGAACAGCAAGATCGCCTTTGTCGGAGACGGCATCAACGACGCGCCAGCGCTGGCCCATGCCGATGTCGGCATCGCCATCGGAACCGGCACGGATGTCGCAATCGAAAGCGCCGACGTGGTGTTGATGTCGGGCGACCTGCGCGGCGTGGTGAATGCCATCGACGTGTCGCGCAAGACCATGCGCAACATACGGCAGAACCTTATCTGGGCCTTTGGCTATAACGTCGCGCTGATCCCTGTGGCGGCGGGCGCGCTTTACCCGGCCTTTGGATTGCTCCTGTCGCCGGTGTTTGCCGCCGGGGCCATGGCGCTGTCCTCCGTGTCGGTTCTGACCAACGCGCTGCGGCTGCGACGGATCAAGGCGACGATGTCGGAACAGGATCCGCCCCACGACGCGGAGACGAAATTCGCAACGCAGCCCGCAGAATAGGAGACAGGTGTGAACATCGGAGAAGTATCAGAACGGGCGGGTTTGCCAGCGAAGACAATCCGCTACTACGAAGACATCGGCCTTGTCCGGCCTTTGCGCAGCGACAACGGCTATCGCGCCTTTCGCGACAGCGACATCCACAAGCTCGCATTTCTCGGTCGCGCCAGGACGTTCGGGTTCTCGATCGAAGACTGCCGCACGCTGCTTGATCTCTATGAAGATGAGACGCGGGAAAGTGCACAGGTCAAGGCTGTCGCTCAAGAGCATCTGGCCGCCGTTGACGAAAAAATCGCCCAGCTCAAGTCGATGCGAGAGACCCTGGCTCACCTCGTTGACGCCTGCCAGGGCGATCACCGCCCCGATTGTCCAATCCTGAAAGATCTGGCCAAAGACCCGTAACGCACGATGCCTGGGCCAGACATTTATGGGGTTTCATGCCGTTTCGATATATCGTCTTGAAACCCTCCAGCGCTGGAATGTTGTTCCTCCACAAATAGAATCCATGATGGAGAGATCAGATGTCTGAAGATGCGATCGGGAAATCTCGTGGCGGGTCCGACACCCGTTCAAGTGAAGGTGCAGCACATTCGGGAGGCCATTCAGGTTCATCCTATGGCCGGTTTCTGGCGATGGTCGGCACATCGACTGCGATCATGTTCGGCCTGATGTACATCAACTCGTACTCCTTCGAACATGTCTACTGGAGCGAAACCCGATTTTACATGACGTTCATCATGGGCGCGACGATGGCGACCGTGATGCTCCTTTTCATGTTGAACATGTACAAGAACAAGGGCGTCAACGCCGCGATCATTCTCGGGTCTGTCGTGATGTTCGCCGGCGCGCTCTGGCTCGTGAGAAGCCAGGAGACCATTCAGGACGAAAGCTGGATGAGCGCGATGATTCCGCACCACTCCATTGCGATCATGACAAGCGAACGGGCCGAGCTGACAGATCCAAGGGTCGAGGCGCTGGCTTCGGAAATTGTGACGGCGCAAAACCGCGAAATTTCCGAAATGCGTTTCCTCATAGATGACATTGAGGCAAATGGCGAAGCCGGTCCTGAATGGCCACTTGGTGAAGCGGACGGTCCGGCTGAAATGGAGGGGCTTCAAGAAGCGATTGCAACCCCGGTGATTGCCGGAATCCGTCCTGCACCGCTCAAAGCCGAAGAAATAACACGCGCACTGGGGTCCGACGGACAATGCCGTTTCATTCGCGCCGTGAACGCCGATCCCATTCTGGTCACGGACGGGGCGGGGAACGGCGTCGCCAAGATATCCGGATCGCTGGTCAACTTCACGTCGCAAGACACAGTGACGTCCGGTGGCGTCCTGTCTGCCGATGGTGGCCAATTCACGCTGGCGCCGGGTGACGCGGACGGTGAAGACGCCACCCTGCTGTTTGAATTGACGGGAGAGACGCCTCTGACTGTCGGATTTACCGGGTATTGGACCTGCAACGGTTAAAGGATTTAAAGGAACGCGTCATGACGAGAGAGGCAAAATCCACCCCGAAGACGGCGGTTTTGTACCGAATGGTGATGGAGGAGCATGTTTGTCCCTATGGGCTGAAAATCGAAGGACCTGCTTGAGCGGGAGGGGTATTCGATTGAGGACCGGCCTCTGAACACCCGCGAGGAAACGGATGCTTTCATGGAAGAACACGGTGTCGAAACGACTCCGCAGACCTTTATCGGCAATGAAAGAATTGGTGGCTATGACGCGCTGAGGGAATTTTTCGGCCAGGACGTAAAGGATGACGACGAGACGACTTATCAACCCGTCATTGCGATATTCGCGGTCGCATTCCTTATGGCGCTTGGTCTCAGTTGGGCGTTTTACGGTTCGATCCTGACGCTGCGGGCATTCGAGTGGTTCATCGCGATCTCGATGAGCTTTCTTGCTGTTCAAAAACTGCAGGACGTCGAGACGTTTTCCACGATGTTTCTGAACTACGATCTGCTTGCCCAGAAATGGGTGCGCTATGGCTATGTCTATCCCTTCGGCGAAGCACTTGCCGGTATTCTCATGGTCGCCGGTGCCTTGGTCTGGATCAGCGCGCCTGTTGCACTGTTCATCGGTACGGTCGGAGCGGCTTCAGTTTTCAAGGCCGTCTACATCGATAAGCGCGAGATCAAGTGCGCCTGCGTGGGCGGCGGTTCAAACGTGCCGCTGGGTTTCGTGTCCCTGACCGAAAACCTGATGATGATATTCATGGGCGTCTGGATGTCGGCGCGTGCGATGGGCCTCTTTTAGGCCTGACCATCCGTTTTCAAAGCGGTCACAGGGTCGCCAAGTGCAGCCCTGCTCAGCGCGTCGAGAACGGCTTCGGACGTCAGAACCTCGGACAGGATGATCCCGTCTGGCGCGTTTGGCCCGTAGACGATGTTGAACGGGATGCCAAACCTGTTGTGGCTTTCCAGATACCGGGAAATGTCAGTGCTGGGCCTAGTCCAGTCTGCCCGCATCGCAACGACATTATCACCCCGCAGTTGGTCGACCACGGGCGCACGGTCCAGCACCAGCGTCTTGTTGGCCTTGCACGTCAGGCACCAGTCTGCGGTCACGTCGACAAAGACGGTTTTTCCCTGCGACACCAGTTTCGGTATCTCGGAGCGATCGAACGCGACCCAGTCCTGGCCCACCGCTCTCGTCTGCGGCGGGATTGTCAGCGCCGTCGGCACCAGAAGGCTGAGAACAGCAACCACCACCAGCGCTGTCGGGCGCGTCAATCTGCCCGGCAAACGTATTGTTGCGAGAAGAATGAAAAGGCTCGTCATAAGCAGCACGGTCATGGCCACCCGGCCACCCGCCACCCCTATCAGTACCCAGAGCAGCCAGATCGCGGTCCCGGCCAGAAGACCGGCAAGCACCCATTTGACGACAACCATCCAACGTCCCGGCCTGGGCAACAACCGGACCAGACCAGGCTTCCCCGCCAGAACCAGATAGGGCAGGGAGAGCCCAAGCCCCAGAGCCGTGAAAACGAGAATGACATCAATCGGGCGCCCGGACAGGGCAAAGGCAACCGCTGTCCCCAAAAACGGGGCCGAGCAGGGCGTGGCCAGCACCGCCGCGAAGGCGCCTGTTGCAAAATCTCCGCCATACCCGTCGCGACCGCTTGATCTGGCCAGCCGTGACTGCAACCCGGAGGGCAATGAAACTTCGAACACCCCGAACAGATTGGCAGAGAACACGGCAAGCACCAGAAACATGACGGTCAGGAAAACAGGGCTTTGGAATTGCAGGCCCCACCCAACGGTGACGCCGACGGATTGCAGAACCAGAATGATTGCGGCGAGGGCCCACATGAACACCAGAACGCCAAGCGCCGACATCAGGAACCCATTCCGGACCTCGTGCGCTGGCTTGTTTCCATGATTGAGAACCGATGTCAGCTTGATGGACAGGACAGGCAGAACACAGGGCATGACATTCAGGATCAGACCGCCAAGAAAGGCAAAGGCCGCAATCGCCAGGATTTGCGTCAGATCCGGCAGGTTCGCCATAACCTCGAATGGTGCACCCGGGATGCGGTCTGACCAAGCGGGCTGCGCTGTCACCGCGCGTGATCCATCGGTCAAAGTCAGTTGCAGGGGCGGCGGATCCTCCCCTTGCGCGAGAAGAGGCAGCTTGGCCCAAAGGGCTGTTCCCGCATCATCGGTTCGGATGTCCGGTTTGCCAAAGGTGAATTCCGGCCCCAGTTCCGGAAAGATATCCGGCTTCACAAAGGCATTCGCACTGCGCGCCGTCACATAAAGCGCATCATCCGCGATCACCGCCGTTTCGACAATGATGTCGCTCTCTTCGGGACCAAGCGGCACCCGCTGGGCATACTCCGAAATCAGGCCCGCCGCCTTCGCGTCAATCCCGGTGCCCGCCGGAATTGTCAGTGCGAGATCGAAATCATGCGGCACACAGACAGTCGAGCACGCCAGCAATGAAACACGCGCCTGCAATGTTGCGGACTGGCCCGCAGTTTCGAGAACTGCCTGAATGGGCAGGACGACACGGGTCTTGTAGCCAAAATTCTCGATGCCGAATGCCGTGAAGCGCTCAGGCGCGGGCCAGAGCATCTGTGCGCTCACCAGATTTTCCGATCCATCCCATGAAATTTCAGGCGGCAGACCCACCTCGCCGGGCGAACGCCAATAGGCTTTCCAGCCCTCGGCCAGCTCGACATCCAGGCCAAGGGAAAGGGTTCTGGAGGTTTCCGCGACCCCATTTTCAACGGAGATGAGCCGGGCCGTGATTGTTGAATTCTCGTAGGTATCGCTCGATGCAGCAAAGCCCATGGAGGCCCAAAGGCAAGCCATGAGAAGGAAGAATAGGCGCAACGTGGTTCGCATCATCTTTTGGCTCGCTTCCACCCTTGTCCCGAGATCGAAATCCGAAGCACCTCTATGGCTGCATCTCCCGGTTGGTCAACTTTACAAACGGATACAATGTCGTTTGTGAAGCCATCCCGCTGCGAGAATAACGCGACGAAGTCCGCGTTCGTAGCAGGAAGGCCAATAGAAGCTTTTTTCTTCATTGAACATTTCAATCGCAACCGCGGCCTCCAACCTTCCAGCGCTGGAAATTGAAACCAAATGCGGATGACTTAGTTGAACGCTTAGCAATTGAGAGAAGGAAGAAGAGGTGTTGTCACATTAACGGTCCTGAGGTTGCTGGTTCATTGATCTGGGCGTAGGCGGTGTCGATGCAGACACAAAAG
>NZ_JBIFFJ010000023.1:0-34910 GCF_043556915.1 Sulfitobacter sp. 1A15299
CTGTTCGTCTACCTGCGCGAGCGCCAGAAGGCGCTGCGCGTGACCCGTTTGCAGGGCGGGCGGCGGGCTTAAGCCGCCACCTCCACCACCACCTTGCCCGTCGCCTTGCGGTCGCGCAGCAGGGCCAGCGCCTCGTTGGCCTGTTCCAATGGCATGACGTTGCTGACATGGGGTTTCAGCTTGCCCGCCGCATACCATTTGATCAGTTCGGCGAAACTGTCGGTCAGCACCGAAGGTTTGATCTTGGCATAGCCGCCCCAGTAAAAGCCCAGCACGGTGAGGTTCTTGACCAGCAGGATATTGGCCGGAATCTGCGGCACCTCGCCACTGGCAAAGCCCAAGGGGATCAGCCGCGCTTCGGGGTTGCAGGCGCGCATGGCGGCTTTGAACTGATCGCCGCCTACCGGGTCATAGACCACATCCGCCCCGCCCAATTCCTTGACGATGGCGCGGATGTCGTCGGTTTCGGAATTGATCAGGTGATCGGCGCCCGCCTCTTTGCAGACGGCCAGTTTGTCGGCGCCGCGCGCCACGGCGATCACCTCGGCCCCCATTAGCTTGCCCAGTTCCACCGCCGTCAGCCCGATGCCGCCCGATGCGCCCAAAACCAGCAGCCGCTCGCCCGGCTGCAACCGCGCCTTATAGTCCAACGCCACATGGCTGGTGCCATAGGCAATGAGAAAGGCCGCCGCGTCGACCGCCGTCATCTCTTCGGGGATCGGCACGCAGACCGCGGCCGGAATGGCGGCATATTCGGCCAGACCGTCAAACCCGGTATAGGCCGCCACGCGCTGGCCGACCTTCAGGTGCTCCACCCCCGCGCCCAGAGCGGTGATCCTGCCCGCCATCTCCATCCCCAGCGTGAAGGGCAGCGGCGGCTTTTCCTGATAGGTGCCTTTGATGATCAGCAGGTCGCCGAAGTTCAGCCCGCAGGTCTCGACCTGCACCAAAACCTCGCCCTGCCCCGGCATGGGCATCTCAAGCTCTTGCAGGGTAAGCGGTTCGTCATAGGCGGTGACTTGCATGGCGCGCATCGGTCTGTCCTTTCGTGCTGCTTTGGCCAGAAGAGGCCAGAAGCCAGCGCGCTTGGCAAGACCCGTGGCCCGCGCCGCTGCGTCAGCCGGGCATGATCACCAGCCGGATGCCATAGGCCACCACCGCCAGCAGGGCGACGCTGGCCAGCCAAAGCGCCACGAACCAGCCCGCGCGTTTCAGCCAATGGCGCATCAGTGATAGCCCTCCTCAGGGTCGATCTTGCCACGGAACACCCAATAGGCGTAGGCGGTGTAGCTCAGGATCAGCGGCAGCAGCACCAGCGTGCCGACCAGCGCGAACATCAGGCTGTCATCCGGGGCGGCCGCCTCGGCGATGGTCAGGCTTGGCGGGACCATATGCGGGTAGAAACTGATCCCGATGCCGATGAAGCCCAGCACGAAAAGCGCCAGTGCGCAGAAGAACGGCTGTTTGTCGCCACGGCGTTGCAACCCGCGCAGCATCCCGAAAGCCGCCAGCGCCACCAAGAGAGGCACAATGCCGCTGAAGAGCGCGGTGGGCCACGCGAACCAGCGTTCGAAATAGACCGCATCGGTGAAGGGTGTCCAAAGGCTGACCAGCCCCATGAAGACCAGGGTCGCCACCGCCAGCGGCCATGCGAGACGGCGCATATGCGCCTGAATGCGGCCCTCAAGCTTCATGTTGAGCCATGTCGCACCCAGCAAAGCATAGCCCGTGGTCACCGCCACCCCGGTCAGGATCGAGAAGGGGGTGAGCCAGTCCCACCAACCGCCCGCATAGGCGCGGCCTTCGATCTCGATCCCCTGCACCAGCGCGCCCAAGGCGATGCCCTGACAGAAGGAGGCCACCAGCGAGCCGCCGAAGAATGCCATATCCCACAGCGGTTTCCAGCGTTTCGTGCGCCAGCGGTACTCGAAGGCGACGCCGCGAAAGATCAGCCCCAGCAGCATCAGGATGATCGGCATGTAAAGCGCGGGCATTACCACCGCATAGGCCAGCGGGAAGACGGCGAAGAGCCCGCCGCCGCCCAGCACCAGCCATGTCTCGTTGCCGTCCCAGATGGGGGCGACCGAGTTCATCATCACGTTGCGCTCGCCCTCGTCCTTGGTCATCGGAAAGAGCAGCCCAACACCCAGATCGAAGCCGTCGAGGATGACGTAGATCAGCACCGCCCCGGCGATGATCCCGGCCCAGATGAACGAAAGTTCAAGTCCAAACATCTCAGCTCTCCTCGCCCTTGTTATGCGCGGTCCTGTCTCTGACCGCGGCCTCTTCGCCGACAGCAAGGATCGGCCCGTCATCCTGCGCGAGGTCATCCTGCGCCGCGTCACGTTCGTCCTCCAGCACATGGCCGACAACGGGTTTGCGCATCATTGCCAGAATATACCAAGTGCCCGCACCGAAGACGAAGAAATACACCACGATGAAAGCGATCAGGGAGGTCGCGACCGCCGGGGCCTCGATCGGGGCGAGGCTGTCGGAGGTCCGCAATAGACCGTAGACCGTGAAGGGCTGCCGCCCGACCTCGGTCGTGATCCAGCCCGCCAGCACCGCGACAAAGCCGGTCGGCCCCATCACCAGCGCCAGACGGTGCAGCATCGGCGCATCGTAAAGCCGCCCGCGCAGCCGCGCGAAGGCCGCCCAAAGTCCCAGCCCCAACATGGCAAAGCCAAGCCCGATCATGATGCGGAAGGACCAAAAGACGATGGCCACCGGCGGCTCGTCTTCGTCCGGGATCGTGTCGAGCCCGTCGAGCGGTGCGTTCAGATCGTGCTTGAGGATCAGCGACGACAGTTTGGGGATCTCCACCGCGTAGTCGATGCGCTTTTCCTCGGGGTTCGGGATACCAAAGAGGATCAGCGGCGCGCCCTCGGGGTGGCTGTCGTAATGCCCCTCCATCGCCATGACCTTGGCGGGCTGATGCTCCAGCGTATTGAGGCCATGCATGTCGCCCGCGAAAATTTGCAGCGGGGTAACCAACAGAAGCATCCACATCGCCATGGAGAACATCCGCCGCGCGGCCCGGTCGGCGTGATCACGCAGCAGATGCAGCCCCCCGACCCCGCCCACGACCAGCGCGGTGGTGAGATAGGCCGCCAGCACCATATGCACCAAACGGTAGGGGAAGGAGGGGTTGAAGACGATGGCCCACCAATCCTCGGGCACGAATTGCCCCACGTCATTGATGGCAAAGCCCGCGGGCGTCTGCATCCAAGAGTTCACCGAAAGGATCCATGTGGCCGAGGCCAGCGTGCCAAGCGCCACCAGCGCTGTCGCGAACATATGCAGCCCGTCGCCCACCCGCTTGCGGCCAAAGAGCATGATGCCCAGAAAACCCGCCTCAAGGAAAAAGGCCGAGAGCACCTCATAGGCCATCAGCGGCCCGACCACCGGCCCCGCCTTGTCAGAAAAGACCGACCAGTTGGTGCCGATCTGGTAGGACATGACGATGCCCGAGACGACCCCCATGCCGAAAGCCACCGCAAAGATTTTCTTCCAATAGTCAAAGAGCTTCAGATAGGTCTCTTCGCGTTTCCACAGCCAGAGCGCGTTGAGCACGGCCAGAAAGCTCGCCAACCCGATCGAGAAAGCCGGGAAGATGATGTGGAACGAAACCGTGAATGCAAACTGCACCCGCGCTAGGATTTCGGCGGTGTAACCGTCGAGCATATGAAGCCCCCGCGTATTGTTTCCTGACCTATATAGGGCCGGGGGGCCGGAGAGGCACAGGCTAAATTGCCGCAGTGCTTGGCCCGCGCTCTAGCTGTCGAATGTGACCACGACGCGCAGCCCCGGCGCGTTGTCGGCAAGATCCAGCCTTGCCCCATGGAGTTTCGCCACCCCATCGACCAGCGCCAGACCCAGCCCATGCCCCGGCGTGCCCCGGCTGCGATCCAGCCGGTAAAGGCGCTGCAACACTTTGTCGCGGTCCTCAGCCGGAATGCCGGGGCCGCCGTCCGCCACCGTGAGCGTGACCTGCCCCGCCGCCTGTTTCAGCGCGACCTCCACCGCCGCAGCGTCGCCGGAATGGCGCAGGGCGTTTTCGATCAGATTGGCCAGCAATTGCCCCAAAAGCGCGCGGTCGCCGGTAACATAAACGGGCGTTTCGGGCAGGTCGCAGCGCAGGTGTTTGCCCTGCTCCCCTGCTGCGGGCTCGTAAAGCTCGACCATGGTGCGGCAAAGCGCGGTGAGGTCGACTGGGGCAAAATGGGCCCGGGCCTCGCCCTGCTCCACCTGCGCCAATTGCAGGAGCGATTGAAAGATCGCGGCGATGCCCTCCAACTCGGCCCGGGCGCGGGCCAGCGGTTCGGCGCGGTCCGCGCCCGCAGCCTCGGCCCGGTCCAGATCGTCAAGATGAACCGAGACGCGCTGGATCGGGGTCTTCAAGTCATGCGCGATATCCAGTGACACCTGCCGCAGCGCCGCCACGGAAGTTTCCTGCGCCCGGGCCATCTGGTTCACCGCCTCGCCGATGCGCAGCAGGTCGTCCGACCAGCGCGGCCCCGGCGCGACCCTTGCGGCCAGATCCCCCGTTGTCAGCCGGTCCAGCGTGGCGCGGATCACCTCCACATGGCGTTTGGAACGGCGGGCAAGGATCAGCCCGCCCGACAGCGCGATCAGCACCGTGGGCAGCAGGCTGACCAACAGAATATTAACAAAAACCTCGCGCAGGGCCGTGATCTCGGCCCGGCTGCGCGCGATGGTCAGAAGCCCGCCATAAAGCGTGTCCGTCAGGGTCAGATAAACCCCGGTATACTGTGCCCGCGCCGCGCCGATCGAGACGATGTGATAGCCCTCGTTATCCCGTGCGATGGCCCCGTTGCCATAGATGCGCCCGTTGGGGCCGATGTAGCTGAGGATCAGCCGGTTGGGATCGGTCTCACGCGATTCCGCCTCGACCAGCCGCGCGAGGGCGGCGGCACCGGGGGCGGCGCGGAAGCCTGCCATGTCCTGTGCCAGATCGGCGCGGATCGCCTGTTCGAAAGACCGTTGGGTGACCGCATAACTCGCGGCAAGGCTGAGCAGGCTGACGATGGTGAACAAAAGCACCAACAAAAGCGCCAGACGTAGTGGCATCGACCGCCAGAGCCCCGCCAGCCGCGCCATCATGCGTCGATCCTATAGCCCGCGCCGCGCACGGTCTGGATGAGTTCGCTGTCAAAGGGCCGGTCGACCTTGGCCCGCAACCGGCTGATATGGGTCTCCACCACATTGGTCATCGGGTCAAAGGAAATGTCCCAGACCGCCTCCAGCAGCATGGTGCGGGTCTGCACCCTGCCCTTGCGGCGCAAGAGATGCTCCAGCAAGGCAAATTCGCGCGGCAAGAGGTCGATCTCTTGGCCCGCCCGCGTCACCCGACGGCTGATCAGGTCCATGGTCAGGTCGCCCGCGCGCAGGGTGGTCTCCTGTTCCAGCGCCTGCGGGCGGCGCGCCAGCGCGTTGACCCGCGCCGAGAGCTCTCCGAAGGCGAAGGGTTTTACAAGGTAATCATCCGCCCCGGCATTCAGCCCGTCGATCCGGTCCTCCACCGCGCCCATGGCCGTGAGCAGCAGCACCGGCGTCGCATTGCCCGCCCCGCGCAGGGTTTTCAACAGGGTCAGCCCGTCCAACGCGGGCAGCATCCGGTCAAGGATCAGCACGTCATATTGCCCGGTGGTGGCCTGCACCAAACCGTCGCGGCCATCAGCCACCACATCCACCGCATGCCCCTCTTCGCGCAGGCCGCGCGCGATATAGGTGCTGGTGGTGGCATCGTCTTCGACAACAAGAAGTTTCATCGCGGTCTCATGTAGGATCGCCCTTGGATTATGCCAAATTCGCCGCCCGTACAGCCCAGAGGCGGCAATCTCACAAATTTGTATAGGGCGCGGCAAGGCACTGTAAATCCGCAGGTCCAGATAGGCTCCCGGAACGACCGAATGCACAGCAAGGAGCATGAAATGACCAAACCCCTTTCCAAAGCCCCCCGCGCCGCCGCCCTTGCGCTCAGCGCCGCGATGGCCGCCACGCCGATGCTGGCGCTGGCCCCCTCGGCTGCGCTTGCGGTCCCGCCTGGCGGCTACGCCGACCTTGTCGAGGCCGTCTCTCCGGCCGTCGTCTTTATCGAGGTGACCGCGAAGCAGCAAACTGCGCAGATCCAGCAACAATTGCCCCCCGGCATGCCCGAGGAACTGCGCCGCCGGTTCGAGCATATGCTGCCTGACCAGCACGGAGGCGAAGCAACGCCGCGCCAAGGTTTGGGCTCGGGCTTCATCATCTCTGAGGATGGTCAGATCGTGACCAACCACCACGTCGTCGCAGGGGCCGAGACCGTGACCGTAAAGCTCGCCGATGGCCGCACGTTCGACGCCGAAGTGGTGGGCAGTGACGCGATGACCGACATTGCGCTGCTGAAAGTCTCTGCGGATGTGGACCTGCCCAGGGTCGACTTTGGCACATCAAAAACCGTGCGCGTGGGGGATGAGGTCGTGGCCGTGGGCAACCCCTTCGGCCTTGGCGGCACCGTCACTTCGGGCATCGTCTCGGCCCTGTCGCG
The DNA here is from genome assembly GCF_043556915.1 of Sulfitobacter sp. 1A15299. Classification (NCBI taxonomy): domain Bacteria; kingdom Pseudomonadati; phylum Pseudomonadota; class Alphaproteobacteria; order Rhodobacterales; family Roseobacteraceae; genus Sulfitobacter; species Sulfitobacter sp. 1A15299. The sequence continues at coordinate 6,551 of NZ_JBIFFJ010000023.1, forward strand.
CGACATCCAGTCCGGCCCCTTCGATGACTTCATCCAGACCGACGCGGCGATCAACCGCGGCAACTCAGGCGGGCCGCTGTTCAACAACGAGGGCGAGGTCGTGGGCGTGAACACCGCGATCCTGAGCCCCGGTGGCGGCTCGGTCGGCATCGGCTTCTCGGTGCCCTCGGATCTGGTGCAGACCATCGTCGCCGATCTGGCCGATGATGGGTCGGTCGAACGGGGCTGGCTGGGCGTGCAAATCCGGCCCATGACCCCCGAGGTCGCCAATGTGCTCGGCTATGACGAGCCGCGCGGCGCGGTGATCGAGGCGATCACCGAGGACAGCCCCGCCGCCAAAGCGGGCCTTAGGAAGGGCGACATCATCCTGTCCTTCGGCGGCACGGAGGTGGACGATCTGCGTGACCTGACCCGTGCGGTGGCCACCACCACGCCCGAAAGCGCGGCAGAGGTCGTCGTGCTGCGCAAAGGGTCTGAACAGACCCTCGACGTGACCGTGGGCGTGCTGGAACCCAAGCCGGCGTGACCCATGCCTTCCCGGCGCCCCTCATGCCGCCGGGAAGCCCCCCAGCCCTTACCCCTCGCCGGGGCTGGGCAGCCTGCCCCGGTGGTCCTGCACTGCCGGGGCTTTTTACGGGCCCGTACCGCCGCCATCGCCTTCGCCGGAGGGCGCGTTGTGCAAATGGAACCGCACCAGTTCCGCCACCGAATTCGCCTCAAGCTTGCGCATCACCCGCGCGCGGTGCACCTCGACCGTCTTGATGGAGATGTCCATCTCGCTGCCGATCTCACGGTTCGACAGCCCGGCCGCCACCCGCTCGAACACCCGATGCTCCTGCGGAGTGAGCCGGGCCAGCAGCTGTGCGTTTTCGACTTCTGCCGCCTTGCTCTTGCGCCGGGCCGCATCGGCTTGAAGGGCGGCATTGATCAGGTCGAGCATGTTTTGGTTGTTGAAGGGTTTTTCGATGAAATCCACCGCCCCCGCCTTCATCGCAGTCACGGCGGTAGAGACATCGCCGAAGGCCGTCATCAGGATCAGCGGCAGTTCGATCCCCCGCGCGTTCAGCGCCTTTTGCAACTCCAACCCGCTCATCCCCGGCATCCGCACATCGCTGACCAAACAGCAACACCCGTTGTCTTCGTAGCGATCAAGGAACGCCGACGCCGACGCCGACGCGAAAGGAATGGCGCGCAGCCCGACGGAACCCAGCAACCACACCAGAGATTCCCGCACCGCGGCGTCATCATCGACGACGTAAACGATCCCCTCTTCCGACATTCTACTTTTGCACCTCCAATGGCAACCGCACGGTCAGGCAGGCGCCCTCGGCATCGGATTTCGTCACGGCGATCGTTCCGCCATGGGACAGAACGATCGTTTCGCAAATCGCCAGCCCCACGCCAAGCCCCTTGTCCTTGGTCGAGCGGAAGGCGCTGAACGCGGTCTGCGCGGGCATGTCCGGGGCAAAGCCGCGCCCCGCGTCGGCCACGTCGATCACGATCTCACCGGCTTCGCATCGCGCGGTGACCGACACTTCGGCGTCTTCACGCTCCGCCTCGCGACAGGCGTCGATGCCGTTCTTGATCAGGTTGATCAACAGCTGCTCGATTTCGATCCGCGCGCAATGCAGGGTGACCTCCCCACATTGATCGTCGATGGTCACGGCGACCCCGGTGGCCGAGCTTTCGGGTTGGATCAGCAGCTGCACCGAGCGGAGGATCTCGTCAAAGCGGACCGCATCGCGGTCGGCATCGTCGTTATGCAGATAGTTCGACATGGAGCGCAGGATGGCGCTGGCCCGTTCAGATTGGCTTTGCATATTGTTGAGCACGGCGATCATATCCTCTCTCTCAAGCTGGTCGTTCTTGGCACGCAGCACGCAGCCTGCGGCAAAATTGTGAATAGCGGCTAAAGGTTGGTTCAACTCATGGGCGATGGCGGCGGTCATCTGGCCCAGAGTTTCGCGCCGGTTGAGCAGTTGCAGCGCCGTTTCATGCCGGTGCAGCCGCTCTTCGCGCTCGACCTTTTCGGTGATGTCAGAGGCGATGGTCAAAAGCCCGCCTGCGGCCACGGGGTAATCCGTCACCTCCAGCCAACGGCCCGTGGAGGTCCGCGCACGAAAGAACTTGGCCGGGGTGTTGCGCCGGTCGCGCCGCTGCGCACTCCAACGGGTCTTGCCTTCGGTGGTCGTCGCCAATTTGCCGGTCTGGGTGAAATGGGCGAGCAATTCATCGAAGTGTTTTCCGATGATTTCGCCCTCCATCCCGGCATAGGTCGCGCGATATTCCTCGTTGCAATAGACCAGACGGTCGCTGCTGTCGAAAAGCGCCACCATGGTCGAGATGTTCTCGAAAGCCAGCGCCAAAGCCTCCAGCGCGCTTTTGCGCTCGGTCTCGGCGGTGGCGATTTCGGTCATGTCGAAACAAGTGCCGCGATAGCCTGCCAGTTCCGCTTGGGCGTCGAAGAAAGGTTTGCCCGACATGTCGATCTGCCGCGCCCGCCCCTTGCCCAAGGGCAGGACCAATCGCAGATCGCGAAAAGCTTCTCGCGCGGCGAAGCGTTGTTTCAGCAGGTCGTAATCGCCTTGGTCCTTTGCCACATTGGCGTCGGAAAGGGTTTTGCCCAGATCGAAAATCGGGGTTTCGCTGTCGGTCTGACGGCCCCCGCCTGACAAAAGAGGTAAAACGCCCCTCGGCGTCCATCTCCCAGACCCAATCGGTCGCGCTTTCGGTGAAGTCGCGAAAGCGGGTTTCGCTTTTCACCAGTTCGGTCAGCACGTTCTGCTGATCCGTGACATCTTGGATCGCGGCCAGAAGATGTGCGTGCCGGCCCCGGTCCAGACGGCGAATACAGGCGCGCGCTTCGATCTGGCGTCCGCTGGCGGCAAGGAACTTGACGTTCTCCACCACATCGCGTGGACGGCTGCCGGCCATATGCAGATTGTTGCGGATCGTGGCGCGGCTGCGCGGCTCCACGAAACTTTGCCCCTGCTGCCACATCTCGCGCAGGTTCTGCGCGTCGCGGCCCAATAGAGCCTCCACTTCGGGCGAGGCATCGACCAGCGCGCCCTGCTGATCCCATTCCAGATAGCCGATCCCCGCCACCTCTGCCGCCAGCGCATGTTTCGCCGCGCTGACCTCTGCCTCATGCACCGCGTCCTGCACGGCGGACCGGTCCATGATCATCACCAGCACCCCCACCACCTGCCCCCGGTCGGACAGCGGCTGATAGACCGCCGCCCCTTGGGTGCGGTCCAGCACGGGGCGCGAAAAGTCGAAATGCCAGGTGACCTGCCGCCCGGCCAAGGCCTTTTCAAGGTTGTCCGAAATCTCCTCCAGCAGGTCCGGCGGGACGATCTGCGACAGGTGTTTGCCCACGACCTCATCCGTTGGCCTGCCTAAGGACGCGCTATAGGCGTCATTGACGAAAGCATAGGTCATATCGGGCGTGAGAAAGGCCGCCTGCACCGGCAAATGGTCGAGGAAGTCGGGCAATCTGCGCCGTGTCTCATCGGTGTTGGCGGTGTTTTGCAACTTGCGCCGGTTGCGCATCACGCGCCAGACCTGTGCCACCAGCACCGCAAGCGCCGCCACCGCGAAGACCAGTTCGATCGGATCGCCATAAGCGCCGCCGCGCGGGGCCGACGCCAACACCACGACGATATAGAGCGTCAAGACCGCAACCGCGCCCACCACGGCGAAACGGTTGACCGCATCGCCGATCTGTCTGGCGATCATCAAGCCAGACAAGACGATCCCGCACAGCGCAATCAATGTAAACGCCGCGACCAAGCTCATGCGCACCTCTACTTTTCCTCGAAAGGTCTGTTCTTTTGGCCCCCCTGTCTATTGGGGGAAACCCTGACAAAGAGCGATTAATCCGCCTCGCAATACGGGTATACGATGGCGCGCCGAAAATTCGTGAAAATATCTGCCCTAATTTCAGCAGCTTGTTCCTGCCTATAGGGGATAACCCTGACCCCGCTGGGGCTTTGCCCAATTGGCGACAAATTTTCGGGTCGCTAGCCTCTGGCCACCTACGGAATTAACCGTGTGTTTTATGGTCAAAACGCGGATTTTACAGTGACAGATAGTGAAACCCCACCCTCGAAGGCTCCTGCCGAACAGCCACAGCAGACAAAGACGCCCACCCGGGCCGATCTGATGGAGATTCGCAGCCTCTACGCTCAGGCCGACGCGATGGCCGAGGCGGCGGAGAAAGCGGGCAAGTCCGACGGTGAGGCGCCGCCTGCCGCTGCCCCGCCCGGCACGATCCCGCCCCCACCAAACGCCGAAGAGGGCAACGACCAAAATGACGCGGGCTAAGCGCCGAGACGGTTCACTTCGTGCTGTTGGACACCACATGGTCGCTGTCGATCCCGCCCAGCGAATGAAACAGGCCCGACGTATTGCTGACCCCGAATTTCTTGAGCAGTTTCGCGCGATAGACCTCGACGGTCCGGTGCGAAATATCGAGGTTGAGCGCGATCTGCTTGCTGGTCAGCCCCTCTGCCAGATGGCTCAGGATCTCGCGCTCGCGTCGGGTCAGCGGCAAATAGGGCCGCTCGGCAGAGAGGTCCGCAAAGCTCCAGACCGCGCGGTCGAGCGGGCGTTCGGGGGTGAAGGAATGGCCGCGCACGCGGCACCAGAACAGTCTGCCGTCGCGCCGCGCCATGATGCGCTCATCCCAATAGGTATTGGTCTTGCGCAGCTGGTCCACGCCGCGGTCGCGGATGTTCACGAACTCTTCGTCCGAGGGGTAGAGAATGGCGAAAAGCTGGTCGCGCAGGTCGGCGCGCGCATAGCCGAACATCGCCGCGAAGGCGTTGTTGCAGTCGCGGATACAGCGGTTCTCGGTCACCACAAGCCCGACGGGCGCATGAACAAAGGCAAGCTCTTCAAAGCGCCCCTGCGCAAAGCAATCGTCGGTACGTATTTCCACCATCTTGCTCCGTTTAACTCTATTTCGGATGCTGAAACCGCAAGCTAGTCGACGGGAGGAGACGGCGCAACACGGCGCTGGCCCGCGCAGGGAGGACGCGATGCTAAAACGCAAGCGCATGGCGGCGGGGCCATGATCGCGCGGGTACGGCTGGCAAGGGGCAAGGGCGTGGGTGGCATCACCCGCGCTATGTCCATGGCAATCCGGAAAGGTGCGCGCCAATGACCGCCCCTCACTCCCGCTTTGTCCCCGTAATGGGCCATGAGGTGCATGTCGCCGAATGGGGTGATCGTAAGAAGCCTGCATTGCTCATGCTGCACGGTCTGGCCCGCACCGGGCGCGATTTCGATGAGGCCGCTTCCGCCCTGTCGCGGGATTTCCATGTACTCTGCCCCGATATGATCGGGCGCGGAAAGTCAGGTTGGGCCCGCGACCCCGAGGTGGACTATTCCGTCGACCACTACGCGCGCATCGCGACAGGGCTCTTGGATCACTTTCAGATCGACCGCGCCGCGTGGTTCGGCACCTCTCTGGGCGGGATGATCGGAATGCATGTGGCCTCAAGCTCCGCGGCGCGGCGCGTGAGCGCTTTGGTGGTGAACGACATCAGCCCCGAACTGCCCGAGGCGGCGGTCCAGCGCATCCTCTCCTATGTGGGCAACCTGCCCGCCTTCGACAGTTTCGCGGAAGGAGAAGCCTGGCTGCGCCAGACCTACGCGCCCTTCGGCCCGGCGGCGGACGCCTATTGGCAGCGTATGGCGCGCACGTCGCTGCGGCGCCGTGGGGATGGGCGGCTGACCCTGCATTATGATCCGCGCATCACCGTGCAATTCACCGCCTCGGCGCATGAGTTGTCGACATGGGACCGTTGGGCAGAGACCCGCACGCCCACACATCTGTTGCGCGGCGCCCAGTCGGACCTGCTGCCCGCCGAAGCCGCAAGGCACATGACCCAAAGCGGACCCCGCCCCGGCATGACCGAATTCCCCGACTGCGGCCATGCCCCCAGCATGTCCAACCCCCAAGATATCGCTCTGTTGCGTCGCGTTCTGATTGAATTGACGGGCCAATCCGGCCCCGATCAGGGGCCCCATTTGCAAATTTGACGCTACCGCCCCGCCATTTGAGCGCATCCCGGTATTTTCCTTGCGTCAACAAAGTACTGTGCGGTCTAATGTCCCCGGGACGCATCCGGCCCTCAGAAGGTCGGAGCGGGGAGGACAGGGACCACTTTGGGCAAAGCCGGCATGGATAAGATCAGAAATGCGCTGTCTCAGCGCGCGAAACGGATTATCGTGCTGGTCATGCTATGCGCTATCGTCCTTGGCTTTGGTCATCGGATCGAAACGCTGTCCTATCAAACCTACATGCAGGATCTGGAGCTCGACACCACCCTAGAGCTGATCGAAGTGCGTGAACGGATCCGGGCGGATATCTTCGAGCAGATTCTGAAACTGCGCGAATTGGCCACCGTCATCAGCGAGAATCCGACGATCACCCAATCCGAATTCAGCGCCCGCGCGGCAGAGTTCATGGCCGAGAACCCGGATGTGATCAACCTCGCCGTGGCACCCGACCTCGTTGTCACCATCGTCCACCCCTATGAGGCCAATCGCGGCGTGCTGGGGCTGGACTACCGCCAGAACGCGGCGCAATTGCCAAAAGTCGAACAGGCCATGCAAAGCGGCGAGGGGCTGGTGACCGGCCCGGTCGATCTGGTGCAGGGCGGGCGCGGGCTGATCCTGCGGCATCCGATCTTTGATTCAACCGGCACCACTGCCGCGCCGGATACGCCTTGGGGCATTCTGTCGATGGTGGTGGATTACGATGCCGTCGTCAGCCGGTTGCAAATCCCCGAACTGACCGAGAAATACGATCTGGCCATCCGCGAGTTGACGCCAGAGGGAGAGGTCGAACAGACCATCATCGGCGACCCCGAAATGACCTTGGACGACCCGATCAAACTCAACTTCAGCTTTGCCTTTGGCACGTGGCAACTGGCCGCCACGGTCAAGGGCGGCTGGCCAGAGCACCGCCCGGACTTCTGGCTGAACTGGCTCTTGCGTCTGCAAGGCGCGCTCGGCGTTACGATTTTTGCGTGGTACATCATGCGGCTGGCCGACAACCGCAAACTTGCCGAAGAACGGCTGCGCACCGGTGTCGAAGCCCTGGACCACGGTTTCGTCATGTATGACGCCAAGGGCACCTTGGTGCTTTGTAACGAAAAATACCGCGAGATTCATGGCTATAGCGACGTGGTGAAGCCGGGATCGACCTATGAAAGGATCGTGCGGGACAGCATCCGGCGCGGGCTGGTTCCCGATGCCGTCGGCAAGGAAGAGGAATGGATCCGCATTTGGCTGGAGAAACGGGAGAACGGCGCCTTCGAGACCGAGCAGCGCATGCCCGATGGCCGCATCATCCGCACCTCGGACCGGCGGATGAAAGATGGCAGCGTCGTGGGCCTACGGATCGACGTGACCGACCTGAAGAAGGCGCTTTTGACCGCCGAGGACGCGAACAAGGCCAAGACCGATTTCATGGGCGTGCTGAGCCATGAGCTGCGCACGCCGCTGACCGTCATTCTGGGCCATGTCCGCCTTGCGCGGCATTTCGACCGGACCCCGGCGGCGCGCGACCTATGCACCGCAATCGAGGCCGACCCCCAGACCCGCGAAACGCTCTCTCCCAAGCTTTCGGCGACGATGGCCAAGCTGGGCGACATCATGCAGACGGTCGAGCGGTCGGGCAATCACCTGCTGACCCTGATCAACGAGGTGCTCGACTTTGCCAAGATCGACGCGGGCAGCCTGTCCATCGCGATGGAGCCGGTGCAGATCGACGATATCGTCAGCCCAACCGCCGACCAGCTGCGCCCGATGATCGAAGACAAAGGGCTGGAATTAAAGGTGAAATCGGCCAGCGGCGTGATGCTGGCGGATGGCAAACGCATCCAGCAGGTGCTGATCAACCTATTGAGCAATGCCACGAAGTTTTCCGACGAGGGGACCATTTCGCTGACCTGCCGCATTCGCGGCGAGGTGGTGGAATTCCGCGTGACGGATTCGGGCATCGGCATCCCCGAGGATGAGTTGGAGCGCGTTTTCGAGCCTTTCCATCAGGTCGATTCCACCGCCACCCGGCGCTTTGGCGGCACCGGGCTGGGCCTTGCGATTTCGCGCGACATCGCCACCGCCCATGGCGGCAGCCTTGTTGCGACCAGCATCATGGGCAAGGGCAGCAGCTTTTTGCTGACGCTGCCCCTGCGCCCTGCCATTGCCGTCGCCGCCGCCGAAGCGCGGGAGGCCGAATTGGCCTGAAGGCCGCGCGTCGGCACTTCGAGATCGCGGCTTACCGCGCGGGCAGGTGCTCCACCACTTGCTCCTGTGCGCCCAGCCCCTGCACACCCAGCCGAACCCGGTCGCCGGGGCTGAGATAACGCTGCGGTTTCAGCCCCATGCCCACGCCCGGCGGGGTGCCCGTGCAGATCAGGTCGCCCGGCTCCAACTGGATGAATTCGGACATATAGGAGATAATCGTCGCCACATCGAAGATCATCTTTTCCGTAGAGCCGTCTTGCAGCCGCTCGCCGTTGACTTCGGTCCAAAGCGACAGCTTGCCCGGATCGCCCAACTCATCCCCCGTCACGAGCACTGGCCCTGTCGGGCAAAAGTTGGGAAAGCTCTTGCCCTTGACCCATTGCCCGCCCCGCTCGGCCTGCCATGCGCGCTCGGACACGTCGTTGACGACGCAATAGCCCAGCACATGATTCAGCGCGTGATCGCGGCTGACGTTCAATGCGGTGCGCCCGATCACCACGCCCAATTCGACCTCCCAATCAAGTTTGCTCATCTGCTGGGAATAGAGAAGCGGATCGTTCGGCCCGCAATAGGTACGGCTGGCCTTGTTGAACAGGATCGGCTCGCGCGGCACCTCCATGCCCGACTCCGCGGCATGGTCGGAATAGTTCAACCCGACGCCCCAGATGTTGCGCGGCTGGCTGACCGGTGCGGCGATGCGCTGGCCTTGGGTTTGGGCCAGTGGCAGCCCTTCCAGATCGACACCCTCCAACACGTCGCGCAAGGTCGGGATTGTCTCGGGCGTGAAGTCCGGCACAAGGGCGCTGACATCCCGCGCCTGCCCTGCCGCATCCAGCACCACCGGCGTTTTCGCGCCGTCCCGCGCCCCGTATCGCATCAATCGCATGGTCAAATCTCCCCTCTTCGCGACCCTCGTTGGCCGTACCATAGCTACTGGGTTGGCGATGACCACCGCTTTGCAACGGCGTGCACGCCGCCTCTGCCAATCGGCATCGGTCTGCCTATCGGGGTGAAAAGTCTTGTTCTTGCCCCAATTTGGCCGTTGCGGCATTGGCAGCGGAGCCCGAGGGGGATACCTTGGGTAAACATCTGCCTGTTCGCCAAGACAGATGCAAAGACCACGACAGAGGCAAATATGAACGACTTTTACAACGCTCTGGCGGATTTCGACGATCCGCTGCGGCAACTCTATATGCTTGCTGTCGAACCTGACCTCTCTGTCGAAGACAAGATCACCAAGCTTTTGCAACTGGGTACAGAGGCGCTTGACCTCGAACTTGGCATCGTCTCCCGCGTGGATCACCCGGTCTACGAATGCGTCTATGTCCATGGGCCCGATTGGGCGCCCGCCCCCGGCAGCACCTTCGACATCAATGGCACCTATTGCCTGCATACGCTTGGCAACGATGATGTGACCTCTTTTCATCATGCGGGCCAGCAAGAGATTTCGGCCCATCCCTGCTATCAGAACTTTGGACTGGAAAGCTACATCGGGGCACCGCTGAAAGTTGGGGATGCGCTTTTCGGGACGTTGAATTTTTCCGGCACTGCCCCGCGGCCCGCCCCGTTCAGCAAGGCGCAGATACAATTCGTTCGTTTCCTCGCCCGATGGCTGAGCAGTGAGCTGTCTTTGCAATCCGAGCGCCGCGCGCTGCGCGAACAGCGCGGGCTGCTCAAGGCGATGGTCGATGCGGTGCCCGAGGCCATCATCATGGCCGATCCCAACCGCCGCGTGGCCATGGTCAACCCGGCGGTGGAAACGCTGTTCGGCTACACCCCTGACGCGCTTTTGGGCCGGCAGACGGCGGTTCTTTACGAAACCCTCGGCAGCTACGAACGTATGGGCGAAGAGCTTTCAAACGCTGGCACGGCAAGCAAGGAAAGCGGCTTTACCGTCGCCTGCCGCCGGTCCGATGGTTCTACCTTCGAGGGGCAAGTCGCCACCGCCAAGGTCGAGACTGACCGAGGCGAGCATCTGGGCTATCTCGGTGTGGTGCGCGATGTCAGTGAGCAGCGCGAGTTTGAACGCGCCAAGGACCAGCTTATCGCCACCGTCAGCCATGAGATGAAAACCCCGCTGACCGCGCTGACCGGGGCGCTGCGCTTGCTTGAGTTGAACCCGGACGATCTGCCGCCGCAAAAGCGCAAACTGTTGCAGCTTGCGATGCGCAACGCGCGGGCGATCGATCAGATGGTGGGGGATATTCTGGATGTCGAAACCCTGCGCAGGCCGGATCAATCGGGGTTCTCCGAACGCCCCTTGGCGCCGCTCTTGGCGCAAGCCTCGGAGACCTTGGTCTCCTACGCGAAAGAGCGCGGAGTGGGCTTGGAAATGACCCCCTCCGAAGCCCCTGCCCCCCTGTTGCGGCTGCACGAAGGGCGGCTTACGCGGTTGTTGTCGAACCTGCTGTCGAACGCGATCAAAGCCTCGGACGAAGGCGGCACGGTTCAGCTTGGCCTGTCGGAGGATGGCACCGGGTTCTGGGTCAAAGACCACGGCAGCGGCCTGCCTTTGGAACTGCAACCGGTTCTGTTTGAGCGGTTTTCCCGCGGTTCCAGCTACCGGGTCGAAGAAGGGCACGGGCTGGGCATGAGCATTGTCAAAGCCATTGTCGATCAGCATCTCGGGGAAATCCGCTTTGAGACCGCCGAGGGCGAAGGCACGACCTTTTTCGTGGATTTCCCGCCGCTCGAAGGGCGGCCGGATGCGGTGGCCGCCTCCTGACGACGCACCGCGGCCCCGGCGAGCATCAGGTCAGAAAAGCCTCAAGCGCGTGCAACGTGCGGTCGATCCCGGCGGCGGTGGTCAGCACCCCCGGCGACATGCGCAGGGTCTGGCTGCGGTTGTCGACGTAGATCTCCAGCGCCGCCAATTGCGCCACCACATCCGCCGCATCTATGTGATCGGGCAGAACCACCATAAGGCTGCCGCCGCGCTGGTCCGGGTCCGCCGGGCTGGCAAGGGTCAGGCCCATCCCCTCAAGCCCCGCCTGTAGCTGCGCGGTCAGCTTGCGGTTATGCGCCGCCAAGACTTCGGTGTTCTGCCCCATGCGCCACCTCATCGCCGGCAGGCTGGCCACCGCAGGAACGGTCGAGGGTGTGCCACTGTCGAGCCGCCGAATGTCGGGCGCGAATTCGAAAGCCTCCAGGTCCCAAGAGAACGGGTTGCCTTGCGAGAACCAACCGCGCATCTCGGGCTGGCACTGCGGGATCAGATCGGCATCCATATAGACGATCCCCGCCCCGGGCGTGCCGCACATCCATTTGAGGCTGGTCGACAGGGCGAAATCGACACGCGGCGCGGTCACGTCATAGGGCAGCAGCCCCACGGCCTGCGTCATATCCACCCCAATGAGCGACCCCATCTTGCGGCCATGGGTCACCAGTTGCGGGATGTCCAAGCGGTGCGAAGTCGTCGAGCTGACCCATGTGAGCAAGGCCAGCGCCACCTCCTCATCCCAATGGGTGATGATGTCTTCGGCCTCGACCCAATGCCCCCCTTGCCGGATCGGCACAGTGTTCAACGTGAAACCAAAACGCTTCGACAGGCCGGTGAGCAGGAAGTGCAGAGAGGGGAAACCATCCTCGGCCACCAAGACTTTCTTGCCGCGCAGGGTGCCTTCGGGCAACGCACCGATAACGGCCATCAGCCCGGTGGTAACGCTCTCTGTCGTGGTGACGGTGCCCTTCGGCGCGCCGATCAACGCGGCCCAGAGGTCGATGAACTGCTGGCGTTTGGGCAAGACATCGGCCCATTGATCGCCGTTGGGCGCGGCCCATGCATCGGTGAAATCGGTGAGCCCGGCCAGCATATCCGCATGTTTGCCGGGGTATTGGCCGATGGAGTGATAAAGGAGATAGGCGTCGCCCGTTCCTGTTTCTGTGGACATTGTAATCTCCGTAGGGTGTTGGCCGCGCAAGCGCGCGGGGCGGTAGTCTTGTGGGAGTTCGGACAGCTTCGGCTCAGCGGTAGCCGCGCTTGTAATGCTGCTCTAGCCAGCCGGTGAAACGGACCATCGGCCAAAGGATCGCGATATAGATCAGCGCGGCTAGCAGCAGCGGTGTGGGGTTGGCGAAAAGCGCCTGCGCGTCAGTGGCCTGTTTCAGAAGATCATCCATCGCCACGACCGAGGCCAATGAGGTGTCTTTCATGATCGCCACCGCATAGGAGGCCAGCGGCGGGATCATCATGCGAAACGCCTGCGGCAGGATCACCTTGCGCATGGTGGTAAAGAAGGACAGGCCAAGCGCATCGCAGGCCTCGAACTGGCCGCGCGGCACGGCTTCGATCCCGGCGCGCACGACCTCTGCCGTATAGGCCGCGAGCACCAGCGCCAGCGCAATGGTCGCCCCCACGAACGAGGAAAAGACGATGCCAGCGAAGGGCAGCGCGTAGTAGACGAGGATCAGCACCACCAGCACCGGAATGGCGCGGAAGATATCCGTATACAAAACCGCCAGCAGCCGGAACGGCTTGGCCGCATAGAGCCGCACCAGACAGACCAGCACGCCAAGGATACCGCCAAAGAAAATCGCCGAAGCGCCCAGCAGAATGGTGTTGAGCAGCCCGCGCATCAAGATCGGGAAAGCGCGGCGCATTACGTCGAGATTGAAGAAGATGTCGATGATTTCCATGGCGCAGTCCGTCAGTTTGATCGCGGGGGGCGAGCCAAAGGCCGCAGGCAGGGCAGCGCCCCGCCCACGCCCCCAAGGCATCAGTCAGCCGAGGTGGGCACCGGCAGAGGGGTCACCGCAAGGCTGCCTTCGGCAGGGGCCACGCCAAGCCATTTTTCATAGAGCGCCGCCATGGTGCCATCCTCTTTCATCGCAGAGATCGCATCGTTGACCGGCTCCAGATACTCAGAGCCCTTGGGCATCATGATCGCGAATTTATCGCCCGTCGGAATCTCGACCGAGACTTGCAAGCCCTGCATCGTCGGCTGGGCAAAAGCGTAACGCAGGCTGACGATATCGTTTACCGCCGCGTCGATCCGGCCACTGCGCAGATCGGTCAGCATATTGGCGGTGGTGTCATAGCTGGCATAGGATTTATAGCCGAGCTCATCCTCCCGCTCCTTCAACCAATTCTCCGGGAAAGAGGTGGCGATGGAACCGATACGCTTGCCCGCCAGCCCGTCGAGGTCGGCGATCCCGGCATCGGTCTTGGTGCCGACCCCCAAAGCGCCCGAGAAATAGGGCTGCGTGAAAGACTGCGCCTCAAGCCGCTCCTCGGTGATGGTGAGCGAGGAAATCACCGCATCCACCCGGCCCGAGGCGGTGGCCACGAAAAGCGCGCGGAAGTCGTAGCCGCTGATCTCGGTCGTCTTGCCAAGCCGGGCGGCGACCTCATTGATGATGTCGACCTCGAACCCCTCGAAGGCGCCCGCTTCGTTCTTGAACTCCCACGGCGGGTTCGCCGGGTAAGAGCCGATTTTCAGCACATCCTGCGCCATGGCAGAGACGCCCGACAGTGTCGTCAGCGCCGCGACGGTGAGGCCAACGATCAGATTATTTTTCAGATTCATGTTTTGCTCCCTGTGAACGCCCCCGCGCAGCGCGGCAGGCTTTCCCCTATTGGCTGCCAGTTTTCGTATACGAATTCAATTGAATTTTACAAGTATGCAAACTTATACCTAGCCATACGGGTATTTCTTGCGCATGTTCGGCGTGCAATCGCATACATTTTAATGAGGTCGGAATGCCCCGCTCAGCCAAGCGCCATATGAAAGATCAGATCTACGACATCTTCCTCGGGCGCATTCAGCGGGGCGAGATCAACCATGGCGACCGCTTTGTCGACACCGCTGTCGCCGAAGAGTTCAACGTCTCTCGGATGCCGGTGCGCGATGCGTTGATGCGCCTGTCGCATGAGGGCTACCTCGACAGCACGACGCGGGGCTTCACCCTGCCCAACCTGTCGATGCGCCAGATTTGCGAGATTTTCGAGCTGCGCCGCTTGTTGGAGCCGCGCGCCGCGGCCCTCGCCACCAACCAACTGACCGGCGAGGACATCGCTACTCTGACCCGCGCGGTGGAGCAATCCGAGCGCACGTTAAAGACCGGCGATATCGAAAGCCTCTATGCCGCGTCCGAAGACATCCGCCGCACATGGATCATGGCCGTGCCCAACATCGAGTTACGCGACACGATCCTGCGCTACATGGCCCAGATTCAGGCCGTTCGCATGGCCACGCTGCGCGACGCGGTCGCGCATGAAACCCTTGTGGAATTGCAGCGCGACATGTTGCGCGCCTTTACCGCCCGCGATGCGGCCAAGGTCGAGCTTTTGCTGCTGCGCTACGTTCTGGCCGGAGAGGACAGCTTCCTGCGGCTGAAAGCCAGAGAGCAGGCGTAAACCGACGAAGCGACCGACCCTGCCCGCTCAACTTGCCTTGCACCGCGCCGAACCTGCCCCATATCTCTTTGCAAAGGACAACCGCGAGAGACCAAGATGGGCTATGTAAAGACAGCGATGCTGATGGCGGCAATGACCGCGCTTTTCATGGGGGTCGGCTATCTGATCGGCGGATCGGGCGGCGCGCTGATCGCGCTGGTGGTGGCGGCGGGGATGAATGCCTTCACCTGGTGGAACTCCGACCGCATGGTGCTGAAGATGCACAATGCGCAGCCCGTCTCGCCGGGGGACCGCGCGGGGCTCTACGCCATGACGGCAGAGCTTGCGCGTAATGCGGGCCTGCCCGAGCCCAAGGTCTATCTGATCGACACGCCCCAGCCCAACGCCTTCGCCACCGGGCGCAATCCGGCCAATGCCGCCGTGGCGGTGACCAAGGGGCTGATGCAAAGCCTCAGCCGCGAGGAACTGGCGGGCGTCATCGCGCATGAGCTGGCCCATATCCGCAACCATGACACGGCGATCATGACCGTCACGGCCACTTTCGCCGGTGCGATTTCGATGCTGGCAAACTTCGCGCTGTTCTTTGGCGGCGCGCGAGAACGGATGGGGATGATCGGCACGCTGATGATGATGCTCCTCGCCCCCATGGCCGCCGCTTTGGTGCAGATGGCGATCAGCCGGACCCGGGAATATGCCGCCGACAAGGCGGGGGCCGAGATCTGCGGCCAGCCGCTCTGGCTGGCCTCGGCGCTTGAGAAGATCGCCATGGGGGCTGCGCGGATCGACAATCACGCGGCAGAGCGCAACCCGGCCACGGCGCATATGTTCATCATCAACCCGCTCCACGCGCATAAACATGACAATCTTTTCGCCACGCACCCGGCGACGGAGAACCGCATCGCGGCCCTGCGTGCGATGACACCTGACGCCGCGCGAGGGCGCGCCGAAAGCCCGCGCCCCACCAGCAGCAGCAGCCGCATCCCCAAGACCGGCAGACGCCGCGACGCGGGGCCATGGCGCTAGGCTGCGCTTAGCCCCGCCGCCAGTAGGCGGTGCAAATCTGGCGGGTTTTATCCATGCCGAGCTGGGTTTTGAAATGCCCGCGCAATTGCTGCGCGTTCTGGAACTCTCCGGCGAAAAAGGCATAGCCCAAACCGTCATCCGTCAGCGCCTGCGCATGGCCAAGCACTTCGGCCTCGAACGTGGCGGGCGGCAGGGCATGGACGCGCAGCTTGGTCTTGGGCAGGTAGTCGCGATAGGACACGCCGCGCGGCAAAGCTGCCACCACATCGCCCACCGCATCCTCGGGCAGCCGCGCCAATAGCTGCGCCACGGCAGGCAGCCCCGTGCCGTCGGCGGCAAGGAAATAGGATGAGGCTTCGGGCAAGGCGCTGATGCCCACCGGCCCCATCGCACCGATCCGCTGCCCGGCGTGGGCGTTCTGCGCCCATTGCGAGATCAGGCCGGATCCGTGGCGGACCACGTCGATATCGACCTCTTCGCGCTCGGGGCGGATGTTCTTGAGCGTGACGTAGCGGGCGTGCAACTCGTCCGCACCCTTGGGCCAGACCGGCGCCCCATTGGCGCCCATCACCGGCCAGACCGGCGTGCGGCTGGCATCGCGCGGCAGGATCAGGCGCAGATGAATGCCCTGCGGGGCAAGTTCGGCAATATCCGGATAGTGTAGGGTGACGCGCTGCATCCCTTCGAACAGGATTTCGCTGTTCAGCACCTCCAGCAAACGGAAGTTCTGCGGCGTCTCTCCGACCTCCTGCGCCACGCCCTGCCAGCGGATGCGATCGGCCAGCGCGGGGTCGAATTCCGCCACATGATGGACCATGCCCTCTTTCGAAAATTGCATGGCGTTTTCGCTAGGCGCCTGGAGGCTGACCTCCAGCCCACGCGGGCAGAGATCGAACGCCACCCGGTAGCCGTCTTGCTCAAACACATGGCCCGTCGGCCCCTTGGCGCGGAAGGCCATGCCGTGATCATCGACAAGATGGGACAGGATTTGCGACAGCAGATCCTGCGGGGCGTCCATGGGGATGGTGGTCTTGGCTTTTGCGATGGTCATCTGCGGCTCCTCCCGAGGCTAAGAAAAGCGCGGCACACGAGGGTGGTGCCGCGCTCTAGGCTCACCAGCTATGGGCCAGCTTCACGGTGACTTCACGGCCGGGGCTGTAGAAGTCAGCGTAGAAACCGCCGTAGGAGGTGTGCTTTTCGTCGAACAGGTTGGTGACATTGGCCGACAGGGTGGTCTGATCCGACAGGTCGTAGCTTACGGCCGCATCCACCACGACAAAGCTGCCTGTCTCGCCCGCGGTGTTGCTATCGCTATAGTAGTAACCGCTGTTGAACCGCGCGCCCAAACCGACGGTCAGATCACCGCGGCCAAGGTTTTCCCATGTCCGGCTGGCCCAGATCGAGGCGACGTTTTCCGGCACGAGAGCGGGGCGGTTGCCGACGTTGCCAGCGGTGCCGTTCTCTTTGATCTCGGCATCCAGATAGCTGTAGGCGGCGGTGAGGGTATAGGCCCCCATCTCGGCCTTGGCTTCCAGATCAAGGCCGCGCACGCCGATCTCACCGATGGTTTCGGGCAGGTTGGTCGCAGGGTTGGTGCGGGTGATGTTGCTTTTCGACAGGTCATAGACCGAGGCCGTCAACAGCGCGTTGGTGCCCATGGGCTGCCATTTGGTGCCCAGTTCGAACTGCTCCCCCTCTTCCGGCTCGACACCAAGGCCCGCTGGCACGACCGACTGCGCGTAGTTCCCAAAGACCGACAGGTTGGGCTTGATCTTATAGGTCAGACCCACGCGGCCTGTCGTTTCGACGATGTCGTTGGTCTGCACCGTGCCGGCAAGGTTGTTGGTCTCGGTCACGTCGATCCAGTCGTGGCGCAGCCCGACGGAGGCGATGAACCGCTCGTTCCAGTTCAGCTCTTGCTGAAGGTAGAGCGCCTTGCCTTCCGTCTGGGTGTCGAGATCGGCATAGATCGGCACGCTGGTGGGGCGGCCCGTGTAGGTTGGATTGTCGCGGTCAACCGACGGTGCCGGGCCATAGAAGCGTTGGTCAGACCCGTCGGACCAAGAGAATTCGACCCCCGCCGTGGTGGTGCTGGCGGCCCCGCCGAGGAACCCCTCATAGGTCAGATGCAGATCGGAGATCATGCTCTCGCTCGTGCCATCGCTGGCAAAGTAGGCCCGGTCCACCGTGCTGTCATTCGGGGTTCCATCGCTGACATAGGCATAGCCGAAGTCATCGGCGCTGTCGCTATAGCGCAGGGTGCCGCCAAAGCTCAGCCCGTTGCCAAAGTCATGCGCGCCCAGAACAGAGACGGTCGTCCGCTCCGTCCCGCGGTAGTTGTAGTCAGGCTCACCGTAGAACACATCGCTGCGGTCGAAATCACCGCCCGCCGGGAAACCGCCGCTGCCGGGCACGGAATCGCGGTTAAGGTGATCGACGATCACGGTCAGTTCAGAGGCATCGGAGGGGCGCCATGTCAGGCCGCCCATCGCGAAAATCTCATCGTTCTCGGAATAGGGATACTCAAGCTCGCCATTGCGCAGCAGACCGGTGAAACGGTAGCTGAGCGTGCCTTCCTCATCCAGCTTGTCGCCGAAATCGACGCCAGTTTCCAAGCTGCCGTAGGAGTCTACCGAGGTATAGACGCTGCCAAAGCGCTCGTCGCGGGGGCGTTTGGAGACATAGTTGACCGAGCCGCCGGGATCGGACAGGCCAAAGGTCGAAGACGACGCGCCCCGGATCACCTCGACCCGCTCATAGGCGAAAGGCTCTTCACGGACGGCGCCAAAGTTCGCCCCCAGCGTCAGCCCATCGCGGTAGGTATAGGCCTCGAAACCGCGCAGGATGAAATAGTCGAACCGGTCGTCCGCGCCATAGCTGTCGGTGCTGGCACCGGCGGTGTAGTTCAACACCTGCTCCACGCTATCCGCGCCGCGGGCTTCGATCTCGCGGCTGGTGATGACCGAGACGCTGGCCGGGATGTCGATGATCTCACCCGACAGTTTGCCACCGCTGCTGATCTCGCTGGCGACAACCGTTTCGGCATCCGCCGCGCCGGAGGTCTGCGCCTCGGCTTCGAGGATCACGTCATCCAATTGGTAGGCCTCTTGCGCGTAAAGCGTGCCCGGCACCAGTGCCGTACAGCACAAAAGCGCCGTCTTGAGAGAGCCGCGCCCCAGTTGCAGAGGAATGAATTTGGAAGAGGACATGGCGGTCTCCGTAATAACCTAGTGAATCAGTCGGAATTCCCTTACCCCTAAGACACGGAGGAGGCCAGAGTCAATCTGACTAAATTAGTCAGTTATTTTTAGGCCGCGGCATTCTTGCGCGGCGGCCCGATCTTGTGACGCCCAATCGGCACCATGCAGGGGGTCTGCGAAACCGGGTCGCTGACGATACGGCACGACAGGCCAAAGACGGTTTTCACCAATTCCTCGGTCAAGACCTCGGCAGGCGGCCCCTCGGCGCGGATGCCGCCGTCGCCCACGGCGATCAGGTGATCGGCATAGCGCGCCGCAAGGTTCAGATCATGCAGCACCATGACGATCGTCGTGCCCTGCGCCATGTTGAGATCGACCAGCAGGTCCAGCACCTCGACCTGATGCGCCACGTCCAGAAAGGTTGTCGGCTCGTCCAGCAGCAGAAGGTCGGTCTCCTGCGCCAAGGCCATGGCGATCCAGACCCGCTGGCGTTGACCGCCCGACAGGGTGTCGAGATCGCGCTCGGCCAGTTCCTCGGTCCCCGTCGCGGCCAGCGCGCGGGCCACGGCGCGGTCATCCTCTGCCGACCAGCGCGAGAACAGCCCCTGATGCGGGTGCCGCCCGCGCCCCACAAGATCGGCCACGGCGATCCCCTCGGGCGCGATGGGCGATTGCGGCAGCAGCCCCATGACCTGCGCCAGCTTGCGCGATTTCATTTGGTGCACCGATGCACCATCCAGCAGAACCGCCCCGGCCTTGGGCTGCAAAATCCGCGCCAGCGTCCGCAGCAGCGTCGACTTGCCCGAGGCGTTCCCGCCCACGATGGCCGTGATCTGCCCCGCCGGCACGGTGAGGGTCACCCCCTCCAAAATCACGCGCTTTTCATAGCCCGCGCCCAGATCGCGCGTTTCAAGACGGTGGTCGTGGGTCATAGCGTGCCCCCATTTCTATTAGCGCGGACGATGAGATACAAAAGGAAGGGCGCGCCGACCGCCCCGGTGACGACCCCCACAGGCAAGCGGGCGGGCAGCAGGAACTGGCCTGCGAAATCGCCCGCGATGACCAGCAAAGCCCCCACCAACCCGGCCCCCAACAGCAACCCGGTCGACCCCGGCAACAGCCGGGCCGCGATGGGGCCAGAGAGGAAGGCGACAAAGGCAATCGGCCCGGTCGCAGCCGTGGCGATGGCGACAAGGCCGACGGCGGCCAGTGTCACCCGCAGCCGCGTGGCATCGGCGCGCACGCCCAAGGCTTCGGCGGTGTCATCGCCAAGACGCAGCACCTCCAGATCGCGGGCGGTCAGGGCCAAGAGCCCGCCGAAGACCAACAGCGCCCCCGCCA
The DNA here is from genome assembly GCF_043556915.1 of Sulfitobacter sp. 1A15299. Classification (NCBI taxonomy): domain Bacteria; kingdom Pseudomonadati; phylum Pseudomonadota; class Alphaproteobacteria; order Rhodobacterales; family Roseobacteraceae; genus Sulfitobacter; species Sulfitobacter sp. 1A15299. The sequence goes on from NZ_JBIFFJ010000023.1 coordinate 26,732, forward strand.
CGGGCAGCGCTTGGACGAGTTGCATGCCGTTGAGGCTGCCGGTCAGCCAGCGCATCGCCTCGGCCCGGTCCCATGCGGGCGCTTCCAGCAAGACATAGGCCGTCACACTGTCGAGCATGGCCGAGACGCCGATGCCGATCAGGATCAGCCGCGCCCCGGCGGCCCCGCGGCGCGAGGACAGCGCCCAGATCATCGCCGCGACCCCAAGCCCCGCCACGACCGCGACGAGCGACACCAGCCACCCGTCGAGGGCCAGAATGACGATGGCAAAGACCGCCGCCGCCCCTGCGCTGGCGCTGATGCCAATGATGTCGGGGCTGGCCAACGGGTTGCGCAGCATGATCTGAAACGCCACCCCGCCCAAGCCAAAACTCGCCCCGGCCAGCAGCCCCATGACAGCGCGCGGCAGGCGCAGATCGGCCACCACGAATGAGGCATTGGCCCCCGGCGCCCCCGTCAGCGCGGCCCAGACATCGCCCGGCGGCAGGCACCCACGCCCGCAGCTGAGCGTGAGGAGCATAAGCGCGAGAACGAGCGCAGACAGTGCGCCCAGCACCTGTATACGGCGCGTCGCGGCAGGGCGGAAACGGCGGGGTGCGCTGGCGGTCACATCGCTCATAGCCCGCGCATCCTGTGATTACGCACCGTCCAGATAAAGAAGGGCGCGCCGACAAAGGCCGTGACGATGCCCACGTCCAACTCATTCGGGCGGGCGATGATGCGGCCCAGTACGTCTGACAGCCCCAGCATGGAAGCTCCCGCCAAAGCCGAAAGCGGCAGCACCAGCTTGTAATCGACACCCGCGATCATCCGGCACAGATGCGGCACCACCAGCCCGACAAAGCCGATCGGCCCGCAAAGCGCCGTCGCCGTGCCGCAGAGGATCACCGCCCCCGCCGCCGCCATCACCCGGCCCAAGGCAACGCTCTGGCCAAGGCCGGTGGCAAGTTCTTCGCCCAAGGCCAAAGCGTTGAGCACCCGGGCCGAGGCGAGGCTCAGTGCCAGCCCCACCAGCGCGAAGGGCAAGGCGGGCAAGAGCGTCTCGAAGCTCGCGCCGCCGATGCCGCCGACCTGCCAAGATTGCACGGAGCCCGCGATGTCATTGCGCGGCAGCACCACCGCGATGATGAAGGCCGAAACCGCGACGGAGGTCGCGGTGCCCGCGAGGGTCAGCTTGAGCGGCGTCGCCCCGCCCTGCCCTGCAGAGCCGATCAGATAGACGAAAACCGCCGTCACCCCCGCCCCGGCGATGCCGAGCCACAGAAAGCTCTGCGCGCCGCTGATATCGAACCAAGCGATGCCCACCACGACGAAAAGCGCCGCCCCCGCGTTGACGCCCAGAATGCCCGGATCGGCCAAGGGGTTGCGGCTGATGCCCTGCATCACCGCCCCTGCAAGGCCAAGCGCCGCGCCCGCCAAGATCGCCAGCGCCGTGCGCGGCATCCGCACCGCGACCGCCGCCGCGCCGATGGTTTCGATCTGGCCGGTCATGCCCGCCCAGATCTCGACCCACGGCACGGCGCGCGCGCCCACGGTCAGCGACAGGCCGGTCATCAGCAGCAACAGGCCCAGCAAAGCCGCAAGACCCGCCAGCCGTTGGGGGCGCTGCATTTGCATCATTCGCCGCGTGTGGCAGCGGCGCTCAGCCGCGCGAGGTAGTCGTCGAGCACATAGTCGATCGACAAGGGTGTCGGGTTGGCGGCGGTGCCCATCGGGTCATTCGCCAAAAGCACGACCGAACCACGGGCGACCGCCGGGAAACGCGCGATCAACGGGTTTTTGGCCAGTTCGTCCAACCGCGCCTGATCGCCATAGGTCACCACAACGTCCACGTCCTCGAACAGGTCGATCCGTTCGGCACTCACCCGGCCCGAGTATTTCCCGGCTTCGCTGGCCTCGCGCACCGCTTGTGGTGTCGCCATGCCGAGGTCGGTCAGAAACTTCACCCGTTGGTCGGCAGCGGCGTAGAAACCGATGGTGCTAAGGTCACGCGGATCAAGGTGGGTGACGAACATGCCCGTCTTGCCCGCCAATTCGGGATGCGCCGCGCGGGCGGTCGCGATCCGCTCTTCGACCTCGGCGACCATCGCCTCGCCTTCCTCGGCCATGCCAAGGCCCGCCGCGTTCTGGCGGATCATCTCGCGCCATGTCGTTGTCCATGCCGCTTCGGGATAGGCGACGACCGGGGCGATGCGGCTGAGGGTTTCATAGTCCGACTGCGACAGGCCGGAATAGGCGGCGAGGATCACATCGGGCTGGGTGCTCGCCACGGCCTCGAAATCGATACCATCGCCCTCGTCAAAGAGCGTGGGCACCTCGGCGTCGAGCTCGTCCAGCCGGTCGATCACCCAAGGCAGCAACCCGTCGCCATCGTCATCCCCCCATGAGGCGCGGGCGAAACCGACCGGTACGATGCCAAGCGCCAAGGGCACTTCGTGATTGGCCCAACCGACTGAGGCCACCCGCTCGGGCCGCTCTTCGATGGTGGTTTCGCCAAAGGCGTGTTCAACGGTGACGGGAAAGTCCTGCGCCATGGCGGCGGTCGCGCCAAAGGCCAAGCAAATGAATGACAACGTTCTGAGCACCGCGGCCCCCTTTAATCCGATTCTTTTAGTAAACTATTGCCTGTTATTCCGCTGTGGGCGGGGATGCAACAGGGCAGTTCATCGGAGCACCGCTTCGGACGGTGCCGGGGCGGCGTGCAAAACGGCCCCGGACTGGGGTTATTGGATGCTGACCGCGAAGGAGATGAAGCCCTGCGCGCCGGGGTGCAGCGCCCCGGTGCAGGACCAGCGTAGCGCCCCCTCATAGCCCGGCGCATTCGCCATGGGCGCGTCCAAGGTGCAGCTCACCCCATCGGCCAAGGCGACCGGGCTGGGCACCGCCGCCGCCAAGGCCGTGTAGGGCGGTGTCTTGTCGTAAATCACGATGTCGCGCGCAGGCACGGTGCCGATGGTCTCGACATAGATGCGGTATTCCAACACATCCCCGGCAGCGGCGCCGTTGCTGATCCCCTCGGGCGTACCGCGCGTCACGTTGCGGACGGTTTTGGTCAGTTTCAACGTGCCCTGCGCTGCCTCCACCACCAGCCGGTCGGTGTTGACGTTTTGCTGGGCAAGCCCGCTGGACCCATAGCTCGTGTCGGCGACCAGATCGAAACGATAGGTAGATCCCTGCGTCGCCGCGCCCGAGGCGGTGACCCGTGCAAGGACACAGATCAGCCTGCCCGCCTCGGTGGGCAATGGCCCCGTGATCGCTTGGTCCGGCGCGCCGTCGCAATCCGTATCCTCGTAAAGCGCGGTCGAAAACGCCCCTGCGGGGGCCGCGGCTTCGGCGGTGACGCTGAAGGTCACGCGTCCCGGGGCCGAGGCGATATACTCATGCCGCAGCGCCAAGACCTGCCCGGCCCGGATCGTCTTGTCCTGCGATTGGTTCAGCCGCGCCGCCTCGATGAGGCCGAAGTCGAGCCTGGCGTAGGTGGTGCCCGCCGCGGGGGTGAAGGTAAGGCGCCCGTCATGGGGATCGCCGTTCACCAGGCCGGGCAAGGCCGCGCCGCCGCCCTCGGAGACATTGAGCAGACCCGCGCCGGGCTGGGCCACCACGGTGACGGCGCCGCTATACCCGTCCGGCAGAGCCGCGCGCCATGTGCCGTCCGCCGCCAGATCGGGCGTGACCAACAAAGCGCCTCCCGCGTCCAAGATCTCGACCACGGCGCGGTCCGTGCCCGTCTCGCCGGTCTGCTGGGCCCCATCATAGGCGTCGGTCCCCGCCCCGATGTCAAAGAAGACCACACCAGAGAGCACCGGCCCGTTGGAGCGCCGGGCCACGCGGGCTACCGCCTCGTCATCATCGGCCAGCCCATCGCCGAGGTCATCCACCAGCGCACCAGTGCCGGGGTCGCTGTCGGGGTCGGCCAGCGACGCGCCGATGATCTCGGCCTGATTTTCCGTGGCGCCTTCGCCCTGCATCGTGACGCGGATGGTCAGGCTGTGGCTGCTGCCAGAAGGCACGTCGCCGAGCAGCCACAGGCCGGTCGAAGCCTCATAGCTGTCGCCCTGCGCCGCCGCGTCGTCAGAGACATAGGCGAAGCCATCGGGGATGAGATCGAGTACCCGCACATCCGAAGGGCTGCCGGGGCCGCTGTTGGTCACGGTCACCACGAGGTCAAGCGCCTCTCCCACCGTGGCCTCTGTCGCGGAGCTGGCATCCGCCGCGCGCAGGATGGTTTGGGTCAGGGCCAAATCGGCCTCGGTCGGCAGATTCTCGAAACCGAAATCAGAACTCACCGGGCTGCCGCTGCCCGCATCGACGGCAAGGCTGGCGATCGGGTTTCCGGTGGTCAGGGTGAGGCCCGCCGGTATTTCGGGGTCGGCCTCATCCACTTCGACCAGATAGGCGCGCGCCGGGTCGAGGTTGCTGAAGGAATAGTCCCCCGCTGCATCGGTTTCGGTCACCGCCACCTGCGTATCGTCGGCCCGGTCGCCGGGCGTGCCTGCATCGTCGAAAAGCGTCACTGTGATGCCCGCGGGCAGCGTGGCCTCTGCCCCATCGCGACTGCCGGACCTGTCGGTGTCCTCATAAAGCGTTCCGCCGATCCGGCCCTGTGGCAACAGGTTGACGAGGGTCACGAGGTAATCCTCAACCTCCCCATCGAAGTTCAGACCGCTGAAGGGGTCTTGAGTCAGGGCGCTCGAGGTCGACCAGCGGATGCGGGCATAGGTGGCGCCATTGCCCACATCGACCGGCACGGGAATGTTCAGGCTGATCTGATTGTTGAACGCGCCATCCGTATCGCCCAAGCCCCCATCGCGAAAGTTGATGGCCACCTGTTCGACCGGATCGAAGACATTGTTCTGGTTGAAGTCGATCCAGAGCTGAAGATTGGTGATGCCTTCGGTTACCGGCAGGCCAAGGGCCAGTTGCGCGCTGAGGGTTTCATGGATCTGAATGGTCAGCGGCACGATGGTGCCCGCCTCAAGCACCGGGAACTCGGCCACGGAATCCTCATCGTCGATCCCGTCGAGGTCGTCGCCATCGGCATTGGCGCTGAACATGCTCTCGGTCTCGGAATCGGGGAGGCCACCGCCAAGGTAGATATCCGGCACGATGATATGGCGCGGCTCACCATAGCTGGCGGGGGCATCGCCCCGGTCCACCAGATCGGCGGCGTCGATGATGAGGGAGTAATCCTCGATCTCGCCATCGGCGGCAAAGCTCGCCACCGGCAGCCCGGCCTCGGAGGAGTAGCGGAACCGCGCGAAGGTGGTGGAGGTGGTGGCATCGCTGGGCACGGTCACCTCGATCTGGATCACGCCGTCGCCCGCCACATCGTCAAAGCCGGTGCCATCGTCGCGCAGGTCACGGGCGATATTCTCACCGAAAGACCCCTCGAAGACACCGTCGCCGTTAAAGTCGATCCACGCCTGCAGGTAGCCCGCCCCTTTGACCGGAATGTTGAGCGTGCTGATCATCCCTTGGGTCATCACCGGAAAGACCACCGCGTCTTCGTCATCGCTGTCCAACAGGTCGTCCGCCGTAGCCGAGGCATCGGATTGCGCCACCAGTTCGATATCGGGTGGCACATCGCCAAGATAGACCTGCGGCGTGTCGCTGACCCCATGCGAGGCGGTCAGGTAAGAGATCGGCGCATCGCCGAAGTCGACCCCGAGACCATCGAAAACAGCGACCGTGACCTGCGCCCTGTCGCATTGCGTGGGGTCAATGCTGTCGCAAAGCTCATAGTCGATCAGATAGGTGCCCGAGGGCACCCCCGGCGGGACGATCACCCGGCCCGCATCCGCGCCTTCGGTCTCAAGCACGGGCACCGGATCGCCACTGTTCTGCGGCAGGGCTTCGGTCAGCACCTCCAGCGTCGCGGTGGGGAACGCGGCGGGCAAGCCGTTGATCGTGTCGTTGGACATGACCTCTCCCGCCGTGCCGCCAAGCAGGCTGTTGAGCGGCGTCGCGGTATAGTCATCGTCGCCCGCCACCACGCTGGCCGAGGTATTCGCCACGGCGCAAAGTCGGATCGACGAGCCGCGGTTCGCGTCATTCAGCGAAGAGCCGGCATAACCGTGGATGAACTCCCCCTCGGTGAAAGTGCCGTATTCATAGGTGGCATAGTTGTCAAAGCCGGTCTCGTTCGGCTCTTCCGTCCAATTGGTCGGGTCACCGACCTTGGCGGGGTCCATGGTGATCGCCTGCCCCCCGGCGGGAAAACTGGCAAGGGGGGCGGTATTGAAATACGAGATGCCATCGGGCGCAAGCAGCGGGCCGACCACGTCCGAACTGTCATCCGATGTCCCACGGCTGTCCACATCGGTCTGCTGAACAATCACGCCATTGATCCGGCTCTGCTCGACCGCGCGCCCTTCGGGGTTCGAGGGGGTGGCGCTGCCGTCTTCGACAAGGCGCAGACGGTAGGTGACAAAGCCGTTGTCAGCGGGGGTCATCCGCGCTTCGAGAGAGCTGTTGATATTGACCGCGGTGGCATTGCTGATCTGGGTCGCTTGAAAGACGACATCCAGATCGTTGCCATTGATGTCGGTGGTAACATTATCGAAGACGAAGATGTCCGAGGTCGTCAGCGCTGCTGCGCTGCCCGTCCCGGCCAGTTGTGTGCGCGGCTGAGAGAAAACCGAGCGCGTCGTACAGGTTTGCGGGCCGGTGTCGGTGGACAAGACATTGGCGACGATATTGGCGTTCTGCGGGTTGGACTGCAGGCGCGACACGAAAGGCGTGCCGATCGCGCCGATCCCCGCCGTGGCCGTACTGTCGACCGCGCCCGACAGGGCATCCGCCGCCGTCACGGTATATTCCGCCGTACAGGTCACCTTGCCCCCCGGCGCCACGGGTGCGGTGATGGCCGGGCACGTAACCGTGCCGACAAGACTGTCCTCGATCACCACGTCCTGGTTCGGGTTGAAGGGCAACTCCCCTGTGTTGGTCACCTCATAGATAAAGGTGACCGTCGTGCCCTGAAGCGCGGAGAGCGGGCTGGTGAAACGTGCAAGGCTGATGGTCTGTTCGGTGGTAAAGTTCACAGCGGCAAAGATGCCGATCCCCCGCGCCCCCGCGTCATAGGGCAGCGTTACCGGATTGTAGTAGCTGCGGACCTCGCCAATACTTTCGTCGTACCAAATCTCAATCCTTGAGGTCGCATTGGGATAGCTCAGCCGGATCGAGCCGTTGGTATCATCGCCCGACCCGGGAGAGAGGAAGGCGCTGCCGTCGATGAACAGACATTGCGCCTCGTTCCCGTTCAGCAGGCCGGTATCACCAGACCCCGGCCCCGGGCCGACCACGACGGTGGGCGCCGGACCCAGTGTCGTGATGCTTGGGTTGCCGTTATCGCCAAAGGCCGTCACGAAATCGCACCGGTCCCCGGTGCTGTGGGTGTCGGTGGGATCCACATCGAGGATGTCGACGGTGAGATTGTCGACCTGAAACGCGACGCCGCCGGAACTGGCCGATACGCTGGCGGTGAGCCGGTCATCGCCGCGCCGCCCCGCATTCGGCGCGGCATCGCCCACGATGACAAGCGAATCGACACCACCGCCCAGAATATTCACATCGTCGGGGGTGAAAATCGGATTGCCCTGCGCGTCAGCGCTATAGGGTCGCAGATTGCCAGTGATCTCGACCGTTGTGTCGATCTCGAAACCATATTGGTCCGACAGGGTGCGCAGCAAAGGTCCGGCAAAGCCAGCGGGCCAATCGAAAGTGGACCAATCGATAGAGAAATCCCCGGCATCCGCGGGAGAGGAGGAGACGGCAAGCGCGGCGCAAGCGGCGAGGGAGACACCGCGCAGCGCTTTTCGGCAAGGGAGACGTTTCACAATTCACCTTTCGGTCCGAACCGGAAAACCCGCGCAACGAGGCCCCCCGTGAGCATACGAACAAAAATCCACCGGACATTTATCGCGAATTGTTGGAGCCAATGCGAAGATGCGTCCGGTCAATGCGGATGCCACTGCGGATAGCGCGATATACTTACGGATAGGTGAAACAGCGCTGGCCAGATCGCCAAATGCGCCCCCGGTTTTCCCCCCGAGGGGAGGGACGGGGAAAACCGGTGGGGCGCATCGCTGCAAGGCTATCAGGGAGCCGCTCCCTGGGGTAGGGGAACGGGCAGCAGCTCCCGAGAAGGCCCGCGTCGTGAAGCATATTTTCAGGCGAA
>NZ_JBIFFJ010000024.1:0-31743 GCF_043556915.1 Sulfitobacter sp. 1A15299
ATGCGCGACCTCGGAGAGAACCATGACCCCGAACGGACAGATCGCTATCCCGCTTGACACAGCCGCAATCAGAGAACTGTTCTTGTCCTTCTTTTCGCTGCCGTGATCCTTGCCAGCCTCTTGGTGGCCCCGCGCCGCGCGACGATCGAGGGCTTTTTTGGCGGGGCCAATGCGGCAGGCCGCGCGCCGGGGCTTTGGGTGCTGGTGCTGAGCCAAGTCACCACGTGGATCTTCGCCCGCAGCCTGATGAACGCGGCGATCTTGGGCTATTTCTACGGCATCGCGGGCACGCTGGCCTATGCGGCCTATTACGGGTCGTTCCTGACGGGCGGTTTCATCGTCGGCCACCTGCGGCGCGGCGGCGCGCGGTCGGTGCAGGACTGGCTGGCGGGGCGTTTCGGGGGCGCGGGCACGGCGGCCTATAACCTCGTGATCGGGCTGCGGCTGCTGTCCGAGGTCTTTGCCAATCTGTTGGTCGTGGCGCTGATCTTCGAGGCCGTCTGGCCCGGGTCGGGCACGCTGGCGGTGCTGATCGTCGCCGCCCTCGGCTTTGGCTATTCGGCATGGGGCGGGCTCTCCGCCGCGCTGCGCACGGATGTGGTGCAGATGCTGGTCTTTCTCGTCGTCTTCGGCCTTGCACTCGGTGCGCTGCTGCTCAGCCCGGGGTTTGAGCTTGGCGCTGTGCTGAGCGCGCCGGGCACCTCGGGGCCGTATAACGGCTGGGTGCTTTTGGTCGTGGCGCTGTTGCAGGTCTTTTCCTATCCGGCGCATGACCCGGTGATGATGGACCGCGGTTTTCTGGCGGATGAGGCGACCACCCGGGCGTCCTTTCTCCATGCCTTTTGGATTTCGACGCTTTGCATCATCGGCTTCGGCTTTTTCGGCATCCAAGCCAGCCTGACCGGCGCGGCCTATGAGGGCGAGTTGATCGGCACATGGGGGCAAATGTTCCCGGGCTGGATATTTGTGGCGCTGATGCTGTCGCTGCTGGTCTCGGCCCTCTCGACACTCGACTCGGCGCTCGCCTCTGCCGCGCGGCTGATGGTTGAGGAATGGCGCATCGCCCCGCGCAGCCTCGCGGGCGGGCGGCTGGTGATGGCGGGGTTCATGGCGCTTGGCGCGCTGCTGACGCTTTGGGGAAACGCCACGCTTTTTGATGCCGTCGCGGTCAGCGGCACCGCCTCGATGTTCCTCACCCCGGTGCTGCTCATCGGGCTGGTGGCGGGGCGCGCGGTCCCGGTCTGGAGCTATCTTGCCGCCTTTGCCGCCGCGATGCTGGGGGCTGCGGCCTATTTCGCGCGGGGCTGGGAATGGGTCGCAATGCTGCTGCCCGAGGGGCATAAATACGAGCAATTGTTGGTGATCTGCGTCCTTGTGCTGCTGGCCGGGTTTGCGGCGGTGCTTGCGGGGGCGCGGCGGGGCTGATAGCTGGGTTTCCGAGCGATTTGATCGGATACCGCAGCCTCCATGAGTGACCCCACCCCCCGTCTGGAAATCCGCAACCTGCGCCGCGCCTATGGCGGGCGGCAGGTGGTCGATGACGTATCTTTGCAGATCTTGCCGGGGCAGGTGACTTGCCTGCTTGGCCCCTCGGGCTGCGGCAAATCCACCACGCTGCGCATGATCGCGGGGGTGGAGATGCAAGACAGCGGCACGATCCATGTCGATGGCAAACTGATCTGCGACACGGTCTTCCGCGTCCCACCCGAGCGGCGCGAGATCGGGCTGATGTTCCAAGATTTCGCCCTGTTCCCACATCTGAGCGTGGCCGACAACGTGGGCTTTGGCCTGAAGAAGGGCACGCGCGAGCAGAAGCGCGCCCGGATCGAGGAACTGCTCGAACGGGTCGACCTACGACGCTACATCGACGGCTACCCGCACCAGCTTTCGGGCGGAGAGCAGCAGCGCGTGGCGCTGGCCCGCGCGCTGGCGCCGCAGCCGCGCATCATGCTGATGGACGAGCCGTTTTCCGGACTGGACAACCGCCTGCGCGATGGCATCCGGGATGAGACGCTGAGCATCCTGAAAGAGGAAGATACCGCCGTTTTGCTGGTTACCCATGAGCCGGACGAGGCGATGCGCATGGCCGATGAGATCGCGCTGATGCGCGACGGCAAGATCGTGCAGCAGGGCGCGCCCTACAATGTCTACACCCGGCCCGTCGACCGCGCCTCGGTCGCGTTCTTCAGTGATGCGAATGTGTTGAATGCCACTGTGAACGGTGCACTGGCCGAAACGGTCTTCGGTGAGTTCCTTGCCCCCGGTCTGCCGGATGGCACCCGCGTGAATATCGTTTTCCGCCCGCAGCACCTGCGGATCGACTTTGACCGCGCCGGACAAGGGCCGCGCCCCACGGCAACCGATGGCACCCCGGCCCGCGCGCTGGTGGAACGCGCGCGCTTCATGGGCAACGAAAGCCTGGTGGAATTCGTGTTGGAAGAGGACGGATCGCGGCTCAAGGCCACGGTGCCCAATGTCTTTTTGCCGCAGCCCGGTGCCGTCATGTGGCTGACCGTGCGCCGCGACCGTTGCTTTGTCTTTCCGGTGACCTCATGAAGCCGCTGTTGGTGGAATTCGGCATGGGCTCCTCCCTGCGGCGCGGTGATTATACGCAGGCCGCGAAACGCGCGGTGCAGGATGCGCTGTGGCATAATTCGATCAATCTGGCCGAGCTTTTCGGTTTCGACAGGTCGGCCATGCGCATCACCCTCGACGTGGGCGTGCAACGCCCCGATCTGGTGGATACCGAAGCGCTGCGCGCGGTCTTTCCCTATGGTGAGGTGACGGTGACGCTGCATCACGGCGGCCTTGATGTGCCGCGCCCCGAAGGCGAAGGGAACCCAACCGTCATGGCCAATGTGGCGCTTTCCGTGGGCTTCGACATGGAGCGTACCGATGGCTGAGCAGCGGATCATCATCGAAATGGGCATGGGCAACGATCTGCATGGGATGGACTATACCAAGGCCGCCGCCCGCGCGATCGAGGATGCCCTGCGCCATTCTTCCCTGCCGCTGTTCGGCGCGCTGGAGGTGACGCCGGATCAGATGCGCGTGCAGGTCACCGTCGCGGTGCAAGAGCCTGAGAAGGTGGATGTCGACGCGCTGGTGGCCAAACTTCCTCGCGGCCGCGCCGAGGTCCGCGCGGTGAAGGGCGGGCTGAACGTGGCCACGGGGCAGGATACCATCGTGATCGCGCAGGCCAGTGTCGAGGCGTTTCTGCCCCCGCAAACCGGCTGGCTATTGAAGGGCTGAGGGGGCGGCCCTGATCTGGGGCTAGGGGCGATGGTCCGCGAGCGTTCTGCCCGGCTCGTCCACGAACAACTCCGGTAGCGGCTCGGCGCTTTCGATCTGATCGAGCGGCAGGGTCACGAAACCCGCCGCCCCCTCGCTCCAGGCCGTCAGCAGCCAGAACCGCCCCCAGTTGCGCACCTCCAACGGACGTATCACCTGCGGCGCGTCGCCGATCACTGCAATCCGCAGCTTTTGGCGGGCCTGCACCGCCGCGCGCAGCACCGGAAGATGGGTGAAAACCCGCGTGGCATTGCCCTGCGACCTCAGCGCCTGCGCCCATGCGGCACCCTCGGCAATGGTCTCGGTTGGCAGCACCGCGTCGAACTTGGCGGCCAATGTCTCTGCCGCGGCTTGTAGGGCGGGGTCACCCACCTCCGCCGCCACGGCAAGACCGAGGTTCAGCGCCTCCAACTCCGCCGCCGTCAGGGTCAGCGGGGGAAGGGTGATCGCCGGCGTGATCCGATAGCCTTCGCCCCGGGTGCCGGTGATGGACAGGCCCGCCGCGCTGAGCTTGCCCATATCGCGGTAGATCGTCCGGGGGGAGACGCCGAATTGCAGGGCCAAATCCTCGGCCCGGTGCAGCTGCCCATCCCGCAGCCTGTCGATCAGCCGGACAAGCCGATCTTCGGTTTTCGTTGATACCATCACGCCTCCTGACGCTCCTGACAAAAACATGTCATAAGGCGAATTGCACGTCCGAAAATCGGCAGTCCTTCGCCCGCCGCACCGCCCATCCGTTGCATTGCCCCTTCATGGTCCCGGCGCCGCCCGCTATCACGGTGCAGACCGGCGCGACCTGAGCGCGCCAAACATGATGGGAGAACAGACATGTTGAACAATATCGGATTGCCGGGCCTGCTGCTGATCGCGGTTGTCGTGCTGGTGCTTTTTGGCCGTGGCAAGATTTCCTCGCTCATGGGCGAAGTCGGCAAGGGCATCACCAGCTTCAAGAAAGGCATCAGCGAAGGCGAAGAAGAGAACAAGCGCGACGAGATCAAACATGTCGAAGACGTGCACCATGCTGACCTGCCCGAACATGCCGATCAGGGCACCCATCCCAAGACCGACCTGAAGGCCGACAAGGACCGGGTGTAACCCGATGTTCGATCTGGGTTGGACGGAGCTTTTAGTCATCGGCGTGGTGGCCCTGATCGTGGTCGGCCCCAAGGACTTGCCCGTGCTGTTTCGGCGTGTCGGGCAATTCGTGGGCAAGGCCAAAGGCATGGCGCGTGAATTCAGCCAAGCGATGAACGATGCCGCCGATGAAAGCGGCATGCGCGAGATGTCGTCGTCTCTGAACAAATCGCTGAAAACGGCCAGCAACCCTCTGGGCAGCGCCATGGATGAGGTCAAGGACGCGACCCGGTCCCTGACCAACTTCGACCCCGAGAGCGAGACCGGCAAACTGGCCGCCCAAAAGGCGGAGGATGTGAAGAAGATCCAAGCCAGCACCGCGCGGGCCGCCGCCGAGCGCAAGCAACGCGAAGCGGCGGAAGCCATGGCCGCGGCTGAAGCGGCAGAGGCGAAACTATCGGATGCCGCCCCGGCCAAGGAAGCACCGGCCCGGCCTGTGATCGAAAAAGACGCAGGTCAGGCCCAAGCGGCTTCGGACGATGCCGCCGCCAAGACCTCAACGGCACCCGAAGCTGCCGCCAAGAAAGAGTGAGTTGAATGAGCGCCACCGACGATTATGACGAGATCGACGACAGTTCCGCCCCGTTGATCGAGCATCTGGCCGAGCTGCGCACGCGGCTCATCCATTCGGTCATCGCCTTCATCATCGGGATGGTGATCTGCTTTACCGTCTGGAACCCGATCTTCAACTTCCTGACCGAACCGCTTTGCTCGGCCATGGCCGAACGGGGCCAAGAGGATTGCGGGCTGATCCTGATCAAACTGCAAGAGGGTTTCTTCGTCGCGATCTCGATCTCGCTTCTAGGCGGTCTGGTGCTGGGCTTTCCCTTCATCAGCTACCAGCTGTGGCGCTTCGTGGCGCCGGGGCTTTACAAGAACGAGAAGGGGGCCTTTCTGCCCTTTCTGATCTCCTCGCCGGTGATGTTCTTCCTCGGCGCGGCTTTCGCCTTTTATGTCGTCACGCCGCTGGCCTTCGACTTCTTCCTTGGCTTCCAGCAGGCGGGTACTCTGGTCGGTGGGCCGGATGGCGAAAACGGCATCGCCGCCATCGCCTTCCAAGGCTCGGCGCAGGAGTATCTCTCGCTCACGATAAAATTCATCGTGGCCTTTGGCCTGTGTTTCCAATTGCCGGTTTTGCTGACGCTGATGGGCAAGGCGGGGCTGGTGAGCTCCGAAGGGCTGGCCAATGTGCGCAAATACGCCGTGGTGGCGATCCTTGTGCTGGCCGCGCTGGTCACCCCGCCGGATGTGATCACGCAGGTGATCCTTTTCGTGGTGGTCTATGGCCTTTACGAAATCTCGATTTTCCTCGTGCGCCGGGTCGAGACGAAGCGCAACAAAAAGCTGCGCGAAGAGGGCTACTTTGACGACGAAGACGAGGAAGACCTGCTGTGATCAATGATCCGATGGACCGTATCGCGGCGGCGCTGGAGCGTATGTCTCCCGCGCCGCTCGCCGCCCCGGATTTCGATGCGGCCACGGCCTTCGTCTGGCACACCGACCCAGACCGTTTGGTGCCGGTGCCGCAGGTCGCCCGGATCGACCTGCCGCTTCTGGTGGGCGTGGATCGGGCGCGGGATACGCTTTTGGCCAACACCCGCCAATTCGCGGCGGGGCTGCCGGCGAACAACGCGCTGCTCTGGGGGGCGCGGGGCATGGGGAAATCCAGCCTTGTCAAAGCGATACACGCGGATGTTCAAGCATCACATGAAGCGTTGCGCATCGTTGAACTGCAGCGCGAAGACCTGCCTTCGGTCGGGCGGCTTTTGTCCCTCCTGCGCGGCGCTTCGCAGCGCTTCATCCTGTTTTGCGACGACCTCAGCTTTGGCCATGACGACGCGCATTACAAATCGCTGAAGGCCGTGTTGGATGGGGGCATCGAAGGGCGGCCCGAGAATGTCGTGCTCTATGCCACATCGAACCGCCGCCACCTGATGCCGCGCGACATGATCGAGAACGAGCGCGGCAGTGCAATCAACCCTTCGGAAGCGGTCGAGGAAAAGGTCTCTCTCTCTGACCGCTTCGGGCTGTGGCTGGGGTTCCACCCCTGCGATCAGGACCAATATCTGGCGATGATCCGCGGCTATTGCGATGCCTTCGGCGTAGAGATCGACGACGACACATTGCGCGCCGAAGCCGTCGAGTGGCAGGCTACACGCGGCGCGCGGTCGGGCCGGGTGGCATGGCAGTATTTCGTGGATTTGGCTGGCCGGAAAGGCGTTCCCGTTTCGGGCGGTTGAGCGCCGGACGGTGTGAGTGAAAGGGCCCGCAACTTCTGCGGGCCCTTTGTCGTTTGGTTACTGAATATAGGGCGTCGGATCGACGCTCTCAAAGCCTTTGCGCACTTCGAAATGCACATGCGATTCCGACCCGCCGCGTAGTTTGGCGATCTGCTGGCCCCGGCTGACGCTGTCGCCCTTGGCGACGTTCACGCCGTCGACATTCGCATAGACCGTAAGCAGGTTGTTGGCATGGCGCACCACGACGATCGGGATGCCCTCCGCACTTTTGGTGATCGCGGCGACGGTGCCCGCGTCGGCGGCTTTCACGGGCCCGCCGGGGCTGCCCTTGATGTTGATCCCCTCGTTCTTGCCCTTGGAATAGGCCCGGATGATGGAGCCTTGGACCGGGGGTGTCATCTTGGTGGCCTTTGCCGGGGCGGTGGGCTTGCCCACATCGGCCACAGGCTCTTTCGGCTCGACCTTGGGCGGCAGGGGCTGTGCGGTCTCATCCTGCGGCAGCGGTTTGGCGGCAGAGGGCGGCGTCGGCGTGGGGGTGCCCGCGCCGGGCGCGCTGGTGGCCGGCTGCGCGGGGCGCGAGGCGGCGGCGCTTGAGGCAGTGTTGGTCGCCTGACGCGGGGGCGCTTGTTTCTCGACCGGGATCAGCAGGAATTGCCCCTCGCGGATCGCGAAATCGGGGCCGAGGCCGTTCCATTCGGCCAGTGATTTGACCGGCACGTTGTAAAGACGCGCCACGGTATAGGCCGTCTCCCCCCGCTCGACCCGGTGGCGCACGGGCTCTTTCGCCTGCGGGGCTGCGGGCTGTGGCGCGGGGGTGCTTGTGGTGCCCGCGGGCGGCAGGCTCTGGGTTTGCACGCTGGGGGTCGCGGGGGCGCGGTCGATGGCGCCGCCGGCAAGGGTGGTAATGTCCACGGCGCCATTGGTGCCCGGCGCAGGCTCAGAGACACGGCGGGGCAGGGCGATGATCTCGCCCTGGCGGAGCGGGACGCCCTGTTCGATCCCGTTGTAGCGGGCCAATTCGCCGCTGTCGGCGCCCACGCGAGCGGCCACGTCTTTCAGCGTATCGCCCCGGCGGGCAACGACTACTTGATAATTGGGATAGGAGATCACGCCCCGGGCGTCGGGTTTGGGCCGGTCCGCCAAAGGCCCGCGCGCGGCTTCGGCGGTGGAGAACCCATCGCCAAAGGTGCTGCGCATATCGTAATCCAGGGGCTGATTTTCGCAACCTGCCAGCAGTATCGCACTGGTCCCGGCCATTAGGGTCAGCCGCATGGGGCGGCGCAAGCGTGTTTGGCGCATCTGCAAGTCCTCATCTTCGCCCCCAGACGGTATGGGGCGTTGTCCGTGTCTCTGTAACCTATTAGCCGTCCTTGCCCAAGCCTTCCAGCAGGGGGACAAAGCGCACGGCCCGCAATTCGTCGTATTCCAGCCCATCAGCGGTCTTTCGCACGCGGATGAGGTGTTGCACCGTGTCGGATTGGCCGACGGGCAGTACCATGATGCCGCCCTCCTTTAGCTGCGCAAGCAGGGGGCCGGGGGGGTCTTCGGCGGCGGCGGTCACGATGATCCGGTCAAAGGGCGCCTGTTCGGCAAGGCCAAAGCTGCCATCGGCGGTGATCGCGGTAATGTTGCTCAGGTCCATCGCCTCGAAGACGCCGCGCGCCTCTTGCACCAGACGGCGGTGCCGGTCGATCGTATAGACCCGCCGGGCGAGCTTGCTGAGGATCGCCGCCTGATAGCCCGATCCGGTGCCGATTTCGAGCACCTTATCGCGCGAGGACACCTGCAGGGCTTGGCTCATCAATCCCACCACAGAAGGCTGGCTGATGGTCTGGCCGCAGGCGATGGGCAGGGGCATGTCCTCATAGGCGCGGCTGGCAAAGAGGCCGCGGATGAAGGGGCCGCGGTCGATCGCTTCCATCGCTGTCAGCACACGCGCATCGGTCACGCCCTTCGAGCGCAGCGCGTAGAGGAACTGCATCTTGCGTTCCGCTTCAGAGATGGGGGGCTCATTCATCCGTTGATGCCCGCCAGCGTTTCGAGGGCCGCGTGATCCGTCAGGTCGCAGCGCATCGGGGTGACTGAGATATAGCCGTCAAGGTTGACGCAGGCATCGCTGCCCGGGGCCGTTTGCACGCGTTGATCGCCACCCTTGATCCACAAAAAGCGGCGACCCGAGGGCGACAGATGTGCCTCGGTCGAAAACCCGGTGCCGGGGCGGCGGCCCTGCGGGGCCAGCCGGGTGCCGCGCACATCGGCGGCGGCCACCGGGGGGAAGTTCACGTTATAGAAGAGCCCGTAGGCCGCGTCTTCCTTGGGGCTGTGGTCCAGAATGCGGCGGCAGGTCTCGGCCCCGTGTTTGGCAGCGGCCTCAAAAGGATCGGCCAGATCGCGGTTGGCGGGGCCATAGTATTGCGACAGGGCGATGGCGGGCAAACCTTGCAACGCCGCCTCGATCGCACCGCCGAGCGTGCCGGAATAGAGCGCGTTTTCAGCCGCGTTATTGCCCCGGTTCACGCCGGAGAGCACCAGATCGGGAGGGGCGGCGGTCATCGTGTCGTGGATCGCGGCAAGGACGCAATCGGCGGGAGAGCCTTCGGTGGCGAAGACGCGGTCGTCCAATTGCGTGATCATCATCGGCTTGGTGTAGCTGATGCAATGTCCCACCCCGGATTGCTCGAACGCCGGTGCCACGGTCCAGACCTCGCCCCCGGGCCCGGCGAGTTCCTCGGCGATGGCGCGCAGCACGGCCAAACCGGGTGCGTTGATGCCGTCATCGTTTGTAATCAAAATACGCATGAATGGCCCCTTTTTGCCTTGATAGGCGAGGGGCGGACCGGCGGCAAGCGCAGCGCGCCGGTGCCGCGCGGTTCAGGAGGCGGAGTTTTCCGAGAGTTGCGCCAATACCGCAGCGGCCTGCGTGGCGGTGTCGCTCAGCGCCGCGCGGTCTTCGCCGGGGAAGAAGCGGGCGCGGGTGGCGGTGGGCATCGGCTCGGGCGTGAGGATATGGACGCGGGGGCCGATCTGCGCGGTCTCGACCTGCCAAGAGGTTGCCAGCGCGATCTGCGCGGCCTTGGTCGCCCCGTAGCTGCCGAAGAATTTCGTGCCCGCGCGCGGATCGTCAAAGAAGACCGCCGTGCCCTCCGCCCCCAAGAGCGGCGAGACAAAGGTGATCAGCCGCGCGGTGGCGGTGACGTTTCCGGCGATGGATTTCTCCATATCCTTGGCGTCGATGTGATCGGTCGGCGTCAGCGGGGCCGCGTGAACGGCGCAATGCAGCCACAGGTCGAGCCCGCCCCAACGGTCATGGATGCCCCGGCAGAGCACGGCCATGGCATCGGCGTTGGTGATGTCCATCGGTGCCAAGGTGGCGCTGCCGCCCTTGGCCTGGATACGGTCGTCCAACTCTTCCAATGCGCCGGTCGTGCGACCGACCGCGATGATGTGATGGGTGGGGGCCAAGGCTTCTGCCAATGCAGCCCCAAGGCCGCGCGACGCGCCGGTGATCAATGCTGTCTTGCTCATGCGCGGGATGTGCACTGCCCCGCGCGGCAGGTCAAGAGGCGCGCGCCGCGCCTCCTTCAAGGTTTCAGCCCTGTGGCAGGCGCAGCACCTGATTGCCGCGACGGCTGGAAAGCACCAGCGTCCCTTGCCCGATGGCAGAGACGATGCCGCCGGCGACCTGATCGCCCACTTCGACACGAGAGATTTTGCCGCCACCTTCGCGGATCAGCGCGCCGGGCGTGCTGTCGCTGCCGAAGATGCCGATCAGCGCCGTGCTGGACAGGTCGGCCTTTTCAGTTGCCAGATCGGAGACTTTCTTTGGGGTCGGGGTCCCATTGCTCGCCATAGATATGCCTTTCGCCTGTGGTTGCGTTTTGCGCGGCAGTCCCCCGCGCTCGCAAGGCGTCAGCTAAGCCCTGCCGCATTGCAGCGGAAGGGGGCGTTTTCGGGATGCGCAGGGTTCTGCCAAAGCGTCGGCAATGCTGTGCCGACGCCCCTGTTGTAACGCTGCGACCTTTCGTAAGGCTTAATTCGGCTTAGCCGACGAATGCCTTTTCGACGACGAAATGCTGGGGGTCGGAATTGGCGCCCTCGGTCAGGCCAAAGCCTTCGAGAATCTCCATAATATCCTTATTGAACCCAAGGCTGCCGCAGACCATGGCGCGGTCATGGGCGGCATTGATCTGGGGCACGTCCAAATCCGCGAACACGGTGCCATTCTGCAAAAGGTTGGTGATCCGGCCCATCTTGGGGCTCTCTTCGCGGGTGGTGGTCGGGTAATAGCGAATCTTGGCGAGGTTTTCCGGGCCAATGAGTTCCTGCATCAGCTCGTCGGCCTTCAGCCCTTCGATCAACTGGCGGCCATACTCAAGCTCCGCCACGTCGCGGCAGGTGTGGGTGACGATGACCTCGTCGAATTTCTCATAGGTCTCAGGCTCGCGCAGCAGGCTTGCGAAGGGGGCAAAGCCGGTGCCGGTGGCGAACATCCACAGCCGGTCGCCGGGCAGCAGCGCGTCATGCACCAGCGTGCCCACGGGTTTGGGCCGCAGGATGATCTGATCGCCGGGCTGGATGTGCTGCAATTTGGAGGTCAGCGGACCGTCTTGCACTTTGATCGAGTAGAACTCCAACTCATCATCCCATGCGGGCGAGGCGATGGAATAGGCGCGCAAGAGCGGTTTTTGCTTGCCCGTCTCGGGATGCGGGTCGCCCATCAGGCCGATCATCACGAATTCGCCCGAGCGGAACCGCAGGCTTGCAGGCCGGGTCACCCGGAACGAGAAAAGCTGATCGGTCCAGTGCGTGACCGAGGTCACGGTCTGGGCGTCGGGCAATGTCGGGACGGGCTTGGCGGCGGTTTGGTTCACTGTGCTCTGCTCGGTCATCATGGTTTCCGCAAATCGGGTTGCGGCCTCTACTTATGGCAAGGAAGGGGGGAGGGCAATGAAGCGGCCTATTTGGCCGCAGTCGCCGGTCCGGATGCGGCACCGCGCAGGCGGGACTGATAGTCATGCGCCTGCCAATCAGCGCGGGCGCGCCATTGGTCCTCAGGCTGGCGGGCGGCCAGGTCTTCGTCGATCTCGACCTCATCGAACCCGGCGCGGCGGGCCATGGCGTATTGATCGGCCAGCACATGCCCGCGGGCGCGCAGGCGGCCCTTGTAGCCGCGCAGGCGCAGGACACGGGCGATGGTAAAGCCGCGCCCATCCGCGAAAGAGGGGAAGTCGACGCGGATCATCTCAAGCGCCGGGGTCAGCGTGAGGGCATGGGCATCGGCGTCAGAGGCCAGATCGACGGCGCGGCAATCGTTCGCGGCGCCCTCCTCGCAATAGCCTTGCGTCCAGTCGTCGGCGGTGAAGCCTGTGTCGGTGACGAGTACGCTCATGATTTGTCTCCTGTTCGGACCACTTTGCCGTTCACAAAATGGATGCCGCATTCTTCTTTGTTCTGATCGCGCCAGCGTCCGGCGCGCGGGTCTTCGCCCGGGGCCACGGGCGAGGTGCAGGGCGCGCAGCCGATCGAAGGGTAGCCCTTGGCCACCAGCGGATGCCGGGGCAGGCGGTTTTCGGTGATGTAGTCGCTCACATCAGAATTGGCCCAATAGGCCAACGGGTTCACCTTGATGCGCGGCGCGGCACCGTCTTCGGGGACTTCGACCTCGAAAAACTCCAAGGCCGCGCGGCTGCCCGATTGAAAACGTTTGCGCCCGGTGATCCAGCCGTCATAGCCCGCCAGCGCGTTTTGCAGGGGCCGGGTCTTGCGCAGGGCGCAGCAGGCGTCGGTGTCATATTGATGCAGCGTGCCGTCGGGATCCTGTGCTGCGATCTCTTCGCTGCGCAGGGTGGTGACGTTGCGCAGACCGAGGCGTTCGCTCAGTTCCTGCTGGTAGACGAGGGTTTCGGCAAAGAGCATCTCGGTGTCGATGAAGAGCACCGGGATATCGCGCGATACCATGGATACGAGGTGCAAGAGCGCCACCGATTCCGCGCCAAAGCTGGAGACGAGAGTGAGGTTCTCGATCTCAGCATCGGCGCGGCGGATCACATCCGTTGCCCCGTGGTGGCGCAACTCGGCGTTGAGCCGTGCCACCTTTTCCTCGACCGCGCGCAGCCCCTCGGGGGGCGGCGCATCGGTATTTGAGAAAGGATGAAGTTCGGGGGTGTCAAGCGGCATTGGCCCGGTCCTTATTGGCCGTGTCTGGGTAGAGCACCGCCTTGAACGGCGCGAGGCCGAGGCGGCGGTAGGCTTGCAGAAAGGTCTCGCCGGGATCGTTGCGCAGGTCGAGATAGCCCCGCACGAGGCGTTCGATGGCGGGGATGATCTCCTCTGCCGAGAAGCCGGGGCCGGTGCGGGTGCCAAGGCTCGCATCCTCGGTGCCATCGCCGCCGAGCGTGATCTGGTAGTTCTCTACACCCGCGCGGTCGAGGCCGAGGATGCCGATATGGCCCACGTGGTGGTGGCCGCAGGCGTTGATGCAGCCCGAGATCTTGATTTTGAGCGGACCTACGTCATGCTCGAGCTTCAACTCGTCGAAACGGGTCGCGATCTCCTGCGCGATGGGGATGGAACGCGCGGTGGCCAGCGCGCAGTAATCCATGCCGGGGCAGGCGATGATGTCCGAGATCAAGCCGATGTTGGCGGTGGCGAGTTTCGCCTCTTTCAGCGCGGCGTACAGTTCGGGCAGGTCGCTGCGGTGCACATGGGGGAGGATCACGTTCTGTTCGTGGCTGATGCGCAGCTCGTCATGGCCAAAGCGGCGGGCGAGGTCGGCCATCACGCGCATCTGGCCGGCGGTGGCGTCGCCCGGCGTTGCACCATGGGCCTTGAGGCTGATCGAGACGATGGCATAGCCCGGCGCGCGGTGCGCGGCGAGGTTGGTATCCGCCCATGCGCGGAAAACCGGATCGTTGGTATAGGCGGATTCGTAGGCCCCGAGGGAGGCTGTCTTGAACGCGGGCGCTGCGAAATCGGCCTCGATGCGCGACAGCATTTGCTGATCGACGCCGGTGAATTGGTCGCGGATCAGCGCATATTGCGCATCGACCCGGGCGCGGATGTCTTCGATGCCGTTTTCGTGGACGGTGATCTTGATGCGCGCCTTATACTTGTTGTCGCGGCGGCCGAGCACGTTGTAGACGCTGACGATGGCTTCGAGCGTGGGCAGCAGGTCCTCATACTTCACGAATTCATAGAGCACCTTGCCGATCATCGGGGTGCGGCCGAGGCCACCACCGACGATGACTTCGAACCCCTGCTCGCCGTCGCGCTCGACGATGCGCAGGCCGATGTCATGGGCCTTGATCACCGCACGGTCAGCGGCGGCGCCGGTGACGGCGACCTTGAACTTGCGCGGCAGGAACTGGAATTCCGGATGGTCGGTGGACCATTGCCGGATCAGCTCGGCCACCGGGCGCGGGTCGGCGACCTCGTCAGCGGCGGCACCAGCGAAATGGTCTGCCGTCACGTTGCGGATGGTGTTGCCGGAGGTCTGGATCGCATGCAGCTTTACCTCGGCCAGCGCGTCGAGCATATCGGGCACATCGCGCAATTCGGGCCAGTTGTACTGGATGTTCTGACGCGTGGTGAAATGGCCGTAGCCCTTGTCCCACCGCTCGGCGATATAGGCGAGTTGATCCATCTGGGCGCTGTTGAGCGTGCCATAGGGGATTGCCACCCGCAGCATATAGGCGTGCAGTTGCAGGTAGAGCCCGTTCATCAGGCGCAGGGGTTTGAACTCATCCTCGGTGAGCGAGCCGTCGATGCGGCGCTCGACCTGGGCGCGGAACTGGGCATTGCGTTCGGCGAGGAATTTGTCGTCGAATTCGGTGTAGCTGTACATCAGACGGTCTCCTGTTTGCCGTGGGCGTAGTTCGAGGGGCCGGTGGCGCGGAACTCTTCGCGGAAATGGGTGGGGCGGGGGCCGCCCGCTTCGGGGGCCACATCGGCGAGGTAGACGCCGACGACCAAGTCTTGTTGGCTCAGCGCGTCGATCAGGCGCAGGTCGGCGTCGGCCTCATCGGTGAGGACTTCGGCCTCGCTGAGTTTGCGGGTCCAGCCGGTGGCGGTTTGATAGACGACATCGCCTTCGAGCAGCGCATTGGCGGTGATGACCTTGGGGGTGAAGGGTTTGGGCATGTCAGGCCAGCTCCTCTAGCGGGGTTTCGGTGGCAACTTGGACGGCGGCGCGTGGGGCGAGGCCGTAGAAGGTGAGCGCGGGGCCGGTCATTTCGGCATCGGCCAGATCGCGCGGCAGATCGTTCAGCGTGGTCGCCAGCACCCGCTGATCAGCGCGCGAGGCGTTTTCGATCACGGTGACGGGGGTGGCGCGGTCGGCACCGTGCATCAGCAGGCGGCCTTGGACGAAACGAGCGGATTTCTTGCCCATGTAGATCGCGGCGACCTCGTTTGGGCGCGCGAGGGCGGCCCAGTCGTGATCGGCGAAACCCTTCATGTCATGCCCCGTGAGGAAGCGGACCGAGGCATTGCGGCCCCGTTTGGTCAGGCTTTGCCCGATGCCCGCCACGGCGGCGGAGGCGGCGGTGATGCCGGGCACGATGTGCCAGCCGATGCCATGGGCGTCGACCGTGTCGATCTCTTCGTCGAGGCGGCCAAAGACCGTGGCATCGCCGGATTTCAACCGCACCACCTGCGCGCCGCTTTGCGCGTGTTCGACCAGCAGGGCGTTGATGTGCTCTTGGGCCGTGGAGGGGCCGAAACCCTCTTTGCCGACGTCGATCATCAGCGCTTCGCGGCGGGCGAGTTCGAGAATCTCGGAGCTGATCAGACGGTCGTAGATCACCACATCGGCCTCATCCAGCGCGCGGCGGGCCTTGAGCGTCAGCAGTTCCGGGTCGCCCGGGCCACCCCCGACAAAGGCCACATGGCCAGCGCGGGCTTTGCGGGTGAGATGGGTGTGCAGCAGGGTTTTCAGCGCCGGGCGCACGGTATCCTTGCCCTCAGCCATGGCGCGGGGGCCGGTGGCGAAATAATACT
Organism: Sulfitobacter sp. 1A15299; assembly: GCF_043556915.1. Classification (NCBI taxonomy): domain Bacteria; kingdom Pseudomonadati; phylum Pseudomonadota; class Alphaproteobacteria; order Rhodobacterales; family Roseobacteraceae; genus Sulfitobacter; species Sulfitobacter sp. 1A15299. The sequence continues at coordinate 15,663 of NZ_JBIFFJ010000024.1, forward strand.
CCCGCCAGAAATCACGGCGCGCGCGGCCCATGGGCAGGGCATCGGCCAGCTTGCGAAAGCCTTTGCCGATGCGCGCCAGCGGGCCGAGGGTGACGGGTAGACGCTCTTCCAGATCGGCCTTGATGGCGCGGGCCAGCACCGGGGCGGCGCCTTCGGTGCCGATGGCCACGGTCACGGGATCGCGGTCGACGATGGCGGGGGTGATGAATTCGCTGTCATGCAGGTTGTCGACGATGTTGACCAGCACGCCCGCCGCATGGGCCAGCGCGGCATTTTCGGCATCCAGCGCGTCATCCTCATCCGCTGCGTAGAACAGCCGCGCGCCGGGCAGGTCGGCGGCGGTGAGGCGGCGGCGGTGCAGGGTGAGCTTTCCTGCCGCCTGCCAGTCGACGATCTCTGCCGCCGGGTCGGGGGCGAAGACATGCAGTGCCGCTTGGGTTTTCATCAGCAGACGCAGCTTGGCCAGAGCGGCTTCGCCGCCGCCGGAAAGGAGGATCTTTTGCCCGCGGGTGGCGAAGAAGATGGGAAAGTGATCCATGATGCGCCCTGTATTCTGTTTGACGTGACCTCTTATATAGGAAATATTCCCGATAATTGGCTATATGCTGGCGCAGATAAGAACATGTGTTCGCTTTGGCCGAAGGTTGAGTATGAACGTCCTGCCGGGACAAGAGAGAAGAGAATGACTGTCCGAATTGATGAGACCGACCGGAAGATTTTGGCGCAGCTGCAACGGGATGCGAGCCAATCGCTGGACGATATCGCCCGTGAAGTGGGGTCTTCAAAGACGCCGGTGTGGAATCGGATACGCAAGCTGCGCGAAGCCGGGGTGATTGGCCAGCAGACCGTCGTGCTGGATTCCGAAGCGCTCGGGTTCGAGGCCTGCTTCTTTGTCCTGATCCGCACGTCCGAGCATGAGGCGGCCTGGCAGGCGGCGTTTTTGCAGGCGTTGAAAGATCGGCCAGAGGTGCAGGAGGCGCACCGTCTGGCGGGGGATATCGACTATATCCTAAAGGTGCGGGTAAAGAACGCGCGGGCCTATGACGTCTTTTATCAGGCGCTGATTTCCGAGGTGAAAGTGCATAACGTCACCGCGCTTTTGTCGATGGAAGAGATCAAATCGACGACGATGCTGCCGCTGTAAGGGGGCGGGGCGGCAGGAGCCTCCGCCGCCCCGCATTGGCTTAGGACTGGGCGAGGGCCGTCACGATGGGCGCGAAATCCTCGGCCTTGAGGCTGGCCCCGCCGACCAACGCGCCATCGACGTTTTCGACCGCGAAGATTTCGACCGCATTCGCGGCCTTTACCGAACCGCCGTAAAGCAGGGGGAGCGCCTTGCCGATCTCCGCGCCGAAACGGTCGATCAGGCGGGTGCGGATGAAGTCATGCACCTCTTTAATTTGCGCAATGCTGGGAACTTTGCCGGTGCCGATGGCCCAAATCGGTTCATAGGCGATGACGGTGTTCCCGGCCTCCACGGCATCGGGGAGGGAGCCGTCAAGCTGTGCGCCGATGATGTCGAGCGTTTGGCCCGCGTCCCGCTCCGCCTCGCTTTCGCCGATGCAGATGATGGCGTTGAGACCGGCACCCCATGCGGCAACGGCCTTGGCTTGCACATCGGCATCGGTCTCGCGGTGGGCATCGCGGCGCTCGGAATGGCCGAGGATCACATGGCTGGCCCCGCTGTCGGCAACCATCGCGGCGGAGATATCGCCAGTGTAGGCGCCCGCTTCTTCAGCATGGCAATCCTGTGCGCCGATTTGGATCGGGGTGCCGTGAGTGGCGTCGGTGGCGCGGAAGAGGAGGGTGCTGGGCGGGCAGATCACGACCTGCGGCGGGTTCTCGGGCAGGCCGGTGGCAAGGCTGTGAAGCTCGGTCAGCGCGGCGGCGGTGCCGTTCATTTTCCAGTTGCCGGCGGCGATTTTGGGGCGCATCGGTTCCGTCCTGATCTGTTTACGTTGTCAGATCAGTTCGCAGGCCCGTGGCCTCGCGTCAAGGCCGGGGCAGATCGGCGCGCCTACTTCGCGCCGAGGCTTTCGTCGAATTTAATCGATTCGCCGCACCCGCAGGCTTCGGTCACATTGGGATTGCGGAATTTGAAACCGGACTCGAGCAGCGTTGTCTCATAGTCAATCTCGGTGCCGAAGAGGAACATCTGCGCCATGGGGGCGATCATCACCCGCGCTCCGTCTTGTTCGACCACCTCATCATTGGGGTCGGTCGCTTCGACGTATTCCATGGTGTATTCCATGCCCGCACAGCCGCCTTTCTTGACGCCAATGCGCAGCCCGGCGTGGCCTGCCGATTGCATCAGCTTTGCAATCTGGCCAGCGGCTTTGGGGGTCATGGTAACGGCTTGCTTGCCGGGAATGCCAAACATCACAAATCTCCTATGCGGCCAAGATAGGGGTGCGGCGCGGCGATCTCAAGCCGTCAGAAGGAATTCATTGCGGCCTTGGTGGTGAAGGCAGCGATGAGCGCCCAGCCGAAAGAGGCAAGCGTGCCGATGATCACATATTCGCTGATCTTCTGGTTCTTTTTCACCGTGTCGAAACGCAGGATCGACTTTGCCGCGATGAGAAATCCGATGCCCGCAGGCTCGCCGATCATGACCATCAGAAAGATCAACGCGCGTTCCAGCAGGCCGATCATCCGGCCCGCATTCTCCAGCCCATCCGGTTGGGCCTGTTCCTTGTGCGGCAGCATCAAGCCGCCCACGGCGGGACCGCCTGCGAGCGTTGCAGTGACCAGCCCCGCGATGAACAGGGCAGGTGGGATCAGCGTGCTGCTATGGCTGGCCCAGAGGCCGCTGGCAAAAGCATCGGGTAGGAAGAAGACAAAGATCGCGATGCTAACCAGATGCGCGATCTGGTCGCTAAGGTAGGGCCAGAGCCGGTCGCGCTGCCGCTCTGGCACGGCGTAGGTCTTGACCGCGTCGATCGCGATATGGGCAAGGGCCAGCGATGCGGCGGGGATCAGGCTGCCGCCGAGGGCCAGCGTCGTCAGGCCAAAGACGATAGCGCCGTGCAGCAATAGCACCCCCGGCTTGCGCTTGGCTGCGACCATCGCATTGGTTTGAAACACGAAATCAGCCAGAAGATGAGCGATCAGGCAAGCGAGAGCGGTGGCGATGGCCTGTTCGGTCATGGAAATCCCGTTTGGTGTGAATGCTTACTATTTGAAAAGCCATGGCGGGCTGGGGCAAGTGCTTTGTCGTGAATTTAAACAGCCTTATTTGGCTGTAAAGTGTGATAACAGCTTTATATGGCTGATTTACTTTCTTCCAAAACCTCGCAGACCTCCCGCAACTCATCTATCCCCGCCGCCTCCACATGGCCCTGCACGCTTTGCTGTGTCAGGTCAAACTGCCGCGCAAGCTCTGCTTGGACGGGCGGCTCGGGGGCCAGCATGTAATAGGCGACATCGGCTTGGCGCTTGGTCCAACCGCCCGCGATCCGGTCGGCAAGGGGCAGGGCCGCGCGCAGGGCGAGGGGGGCGTCGGGCGCGTGCATGCGCCGCGCGCGGGGCATGTTGTCGAGCGCGTGGCCGGAGCTGACAAGTGCCGCTCCGTCCGCGCGGGATAGGTCGTCGCTTGTGAAATGCGCGGGGCCGATACCGATGCCAAAGCGGGTGTCGGCGGTCTTGCCGCAGCGGCGCACGGCGGCACGTAGGACGAGGGCTGCGCGGAAGGTGAAGCTGGGGGTCACGGCCATCTGCCAGCCATCTCCGCGAAAACGGGTCATGCGGGCGGGCTGGCCCTGCCAAGCAGTCAACGCCTTGGCGGCGTCATCGAGACGCACGAAAATGGCGTCCAACTCCGCCCGGCTCATCGCGGAGGATTTCACGATATCGCCGGTAAAAATTGCCCAAGTTTCCATGGCTTGCCCCTTGTTTCCCGCAATGTCGCAGGAAGGCGAAATCCATGCAAGCCCGGCTAGGGAAAAGGGCCGCCCAAAAGGGGGCGGCCCTGATGGCATTCTAACGGCTAGGACCGGTCAGAGACCCATGCAGTTCGCATAATAGGTCACGGTCGCGGGCCAGTCGGAGAAGACACCGGCCACGCCCACGTCTTGGGCCAGCACGTCCAGCGCCACCAGATAGTCGCTGTCGTCTTTCACGATGTCATTGACCGACTGGAAGTACCAACCGCCACCCGAGGCGAGCGGGCCGGAACGCTCCAGCGTCCATGCAATCAGGGTCAGCCCTGCTTCTTTCGCGGCCATGGCGTATTCGGATGCGGCGATGGCGCCGTCCGTATTGGTCAGCATCATGTTGAGCGAGGGGGCGAGGTAGTTCACGCCCTTGGCTTTCAGATCGGCGAAATCTTCGGCCCAAGTCTCGGGGTTTTGCTCATCGAAACCGTCGGACCACTGCACCAGATAGACGGCCTGCTTGCCGAATTCCGGTGTATTCTCAACCCAGTAAAGCACGTCTTCGAGGTTGAAGGACTGCGGCCAAACGTCGGAGGCGGGAATGCCTGCGGCGACATATTCATCCACCAGCTTCTGCGCGTAGTCTGCCTGAGAGAAGCCTTCGTGCGGCATCTCGACGGAGGGGGATTTCAGCTCAGGCGTGAACTTGGCGCCAAGAGATTTGAACAGTTCGATCGATTCCGCATGGGTCATCAGATCGGCCTTGTCGCTGTAGAGCTCGGTGCGCCAAGTCGCGACGCCGCCCTGATAGTCTTCGGCGGTGGTGGCGGTCTTGTCGGCGCTGTCCATCTTGGGCGTCAGGGTGCGGAATTCGGCCAAGGTGATGTCGGAGGTGCGACATTCGGCGCTGGCGGGCGTGTCACCCGACGCGGCGGTGAAGCCGGTGGTGCATTTCTCGGCCAGATCGGAGACGAGGATATTCGTCGTGGTGTGCAGATCGTTCTGTGCGTGACGGCAGACCAGCTCGTGATCGGCGGTAAAGGTCACGTCGCATTCCAAGATGCCCGCGCCCATCCGCGCGGCAGCGACGTTGGACTGCACGGTATGCTCAGGAAACATCAGCGGCGCGCCACGGTGGCCGATGGAGAAATCGGTTTTGGTGGCGTCTTGCCCCATGCAGGAGGCCAGCTTGTCCTTCAATGCGCCCTCGGGCAGCTTGTCCACCAGATAGGCCGGGCGGGGGCCGTATTCGACCGGGGTCGCGGTGGCGTGGGCCTCGGCCAGCGCCATGCCGGGCGCGAGGGCCAGAGCGGCGAGAGAAACAAGTGTTCGCATAATGTTATCCGTTCGTGAATGAAGTTCTGGGGCTTCTATGGGTGCCCGATGTAACGGTTTCACGACCGGTTCATGTCAGTCAAATGAACAATCCTTGGCCGCCCCGCTCGGCGGGATGCGGCCAAAGAAAACGCCGCCGATGCCCTGCACCGACGGCGTCCGTTCTTTGCGTTGTAAAACTGTCGCTTACATGAAGCCCAGTTCAAGGCGAGCTTCGTCCGACATCATGTCCATGCCCCAAGGCGGCTCCCAGACCAGTGCCACATTGACCTGCTTGACCCCGGCGATCGGCTCGACCGCATCGGCTACCCAGCCGGGCATCTCACCGGCCACGGGGCAGCCGGGCGCGGTCAGCGACATCTTGATGTCGACCTCATTCTCGTCGTTGATGTCGATGGTGTAGATCAGCCCCAGTTCATAGATATTCACCGGGATCTCAGGGTCATAGACCGTGCGACAAGCCTCAACGACCTGCTCGTAGAGCGGGTGATCGGTAGAAGAGGGCGCAATCAGCGGTGTCCCTTCGAGCGGTTGGGTCTGTTCGGTCATCTCTTGCCTCGCATCATTCTCGACGTTTTATATAGGGATTGCGGGCAGGGGCGTAAAGTGGCCCCGAGCCGGGCGGGGCCGCTGCCGCCCCCGTTATCCGCCTTTGCGACGCCGCACGGGCTGTGGCTTCACGCGGGCTTCGATCTCATCATAGACCTTGCCGACGATGTCTTTCTTGGTGGCATTCTCGATCCCCTCGAAGCCGGGGGAGGAGTTGACCTCAAGCACCTTTGGCCCGCTCTCGGAGCGCAGCAGATCGACCCCGGCGATGCCAAGGCCAAAGGCGCGGGCGGCGCGTACGGCGGTGTCGCGTTCCTCTTTCGAGATGCGCACCACCTTGGCCGAGCCGCCCCGGTGCAGGTTCGAGCGGAAATCCCCTTCGGCGCCAGTGCGTTTCATGGAGGCCACGACCTTGCCCGCCACCACGAGACAGCGGATGTCTTCGCCAGCGGCCTCCTTGACGAAATCCTGCACGAGGAAGTTGGCGCGCAGACCGCGGAAGGCGTCGATCACCGACTCGGCGGCCTTTTTGGTTTCGGCCAGCACGACGCCTTTGCCTTGGGTCGATTCCAGCAGCTTTACGATCAACGGCGCGGTGCCCACCAGCGCCATCAGGTTGCTGGTGTCTTTGGGCGAGGCGGCGAAGGCCGTGGTCGGCATGCCAATGCGCTTGGCGGCCAAGACCTGATGCGCGTGCAGCTTGTCGCGGCTGGCGGTGATCCCGGCAGAGCCGTTGACGCAGAAGGTGCCGATGGTCTCGAACTGGCGGATCACGGCGGTGCCGTAGGAGGTGATCGACGCGCCGATGCGCGGGATCACCGCGTCATAGCGCGGAAGGCGCTTGCCGTCGTAATGCACCTCGGGGGCCAGTTGGTTGATCGCCATGTAGCAGCGCGTGGTGTCGATGACTTCGACCACATGGCCGCGCGCTTCGCCCACCTCGACCAGCCGGCGGGTGGAATAGTTGTCTTCCCGGCTCAGCACCGCGATGCGCAGCGCGCGCTGCGGCGCTTTGTGGCGCAGGCTGGCGGTGTGGTAAACGTCGTAATTCAGGTCAGGCTGCAACCGCCGTTCGGTGGCCGAGATGTTGATATGTTCGGTCAGCGCCTGACGGCCCAGCAACATGCGGCTGGTCATGGTGCTCCGGTTGGTCAGGGTCACGTCGATGGGCCAGCTTTGGCCGCCGACCTCAAGCGTGGTGGCGATGACGAAACGTTGCTCGGATTCGCCATTGGAAGAGGTCACCTCGCGCCGGTCGATGATCGGGGCGGAACAGGTGATCGAGATATCCTCGCGCCCGGAAATGGGATGCACGTTGAACCGCACCTTGGGTTTTGACGCGGGGCCAAAGACTTCGATGTCATGGGCATGAAGCGCCGAGGTGCGCGCGCCGGTGTCGACCTTGGCCTTGATCGCGGGCAGGCCGAGATCGGGCAGGGCAACCCATTCTTCCCAGCCGAATGTCAGTTTTTCCATTGCCTGCTCCTTGGGTCATTGGTCCGCCTGCCTAACCTGCGGCAAGCGCTGCATCAAGCGGCGTGATGCTACGGCGTGCCCATATCCGCAGGGGCGGGGGGCAACATGCGGACATCGTTCTCTTTCTCCATCCGAGCGGCGGCGGCAAGCAGTTCTTCGCGCACGCGGCATTCGATATCCCAAAAGGTCGCGGCATTGTCGGTGGGCAACTCGAAGCGCACCTTGATGCCGAAGGCATCTTGGTCGAGCACATGCACCTTGGCCTTGTCCATCGGTTTGACGTCATTGGGGTCTTCCCGCGCCAAAAGGTCAAAGAACACGCGGCGCAGCGCTGCCACATCGGCGTTTTGCGACAGGGTGAGGATGATGGGGCGCACCATGGCGTGATCCTCGATCGACCAGTTTTCAAAGGCGTCGGAAACGAAATAGCTGACCGGCACGATCAGCCGGGTACCGTTCCAGTTGAGTAATTGCACGTAAGTAAAGTGAATTTGCTCGACCGTGCAGAAATGCCCTTCGAAGATCAGTTGATCCCCGATCCGCGCGGAGCGGTTCAGCGCGATCTGGATGGAGGCGAGGATATTGCCCAGAACCTCACGCGCCGCGAAACCCAAGACGATGGTCACCGCACCCGCAGAGGCCAGCAGCGACAGGCCAAGGGTGTTGTCCGCATTGCTGGAAACAAGGATCACGCCAGAGGCCACCAGCACGGCGATCACAATCACCCCTTTGCGCGCCGCCGCGATTGTCGTGGCGATAGAGCGCATATGGGCGTTCATCGGATCGGCAAGCTCATAGGCATTGTTGGGGCTGATCCGATCAAAGATCTCGTCAAAGGTAAAGACGATGGCGAGAGCCGCGGCGGTGACATAGGCGATCAGCAAAATCGGGCTCAGCACCGCGTCGATAAAGCCTGAGACGACCAAGACCCGGCTGGTGGCCGTGCCGATGATTGCCGCGCAGAGCACGATGGCGGCGGGCCAGCGGAAAGAGCGAAACACAAAGCGCATCCAACGGCGTTTGGCGGCCTCTCCGAGACGGCGCATGACGCCGAAGGCGAACCAGCCAGCCATGAGGGCAACGCCAACCAGCAGCGGCAGGAACAGCACCTCCCACAGATACATGCCCCAAAAGGCGCGGATGCGCAGCCAGTCGGGCAGCATCGTCTCAAGGTCCGTCGGCCCATACTGTGCATGCAGATCCGGGATGTTGTCGATGCTCTGACGGGAGAAGACCCAGACTGGCTCGGCATCCTCACCGGGTTTGATCCGGTTGAGCCGCAGCGGCACGTCATGTCCGCCCAGTTCCAGCCTGTCGATCAAGAGCGAGCGGCGCACGCGCCCGGTGTCATTGTCCTCGGCCGAGCCAGAGAGCCAGCCATCGGGGCGGTCCGCCAGCCTGCGCCATGGCACGACGACCTTGCGCTCCATCAAGACGGAGAGTTGGAAGGCGCGCTCGGCCCCGATAACCGCCTGATCCCCTTGCGGCAGATCCGACAGGTCTAGGATATGGGCCGCGTCCGAATAGTGGCCATTGTCCGTGAGGTAGATGAAGCTTTCCAGCGCCGCCATCGGTGTACCGCGGTCCAGCGTCTCGGGCGGGGGCGGCAGGCCGGGGTTCAGTTCGGTCGTTTCAAACCATTTTTCCTGCGCCTGCCCGGTGGCGGCCCCTGAGAGCAGCGCAATCGCCAGCACGAAAGCCCCCAGAAAACGAGGCAACACAGTCGCGAAAGCGCGTGGGAGTAAGGCAAGCTGCTGCATGGATAGCGCAATGTAGCGGGGGTTCGGGCAATTCAAGGCTGCACCGCGTTTTGAAACGCTATTTGCGGGCTTTGGGCCGCGTTGAGGTTGCGCGTAGCGATCCGCGCATAGTTGGATTGCTGGCTTCAAAGCGTTCGCAGGAGTGCGTTGGGGGTGATCAAGCGGCAGCGATTTCGCTCTAAGCCCGTTATCCTTTGAACGATACCATTCTCGGGCGATCTAGGCTATTTCCGCTTTATTGCATGTTTCCCGCCACTGGTTTATCGCGCCAGTCGCAGGCAGAGAGGGCAGCGTATGACCAGCACCGGATTCACCAAACACGCGCAGGACGGCAAGGCACGCAGTGGCGTGATCCAGACCCCGCGCGGCGAGATCCGCACGCCCGCCTTCATGCCAGTGGGCACGGCGGCGACGGTCAAGGCGATGATGCCCGAAAGCGTGGCCTCCACCGGCGCGGACATTCTGCTGGGCAATACCTACCATCTCATGCTGCGCCCAACGGCAGAGCGTGTGGCCGCCTTGGGCGGGCTGCATAGGTTCATGAACTGGAACAAGCCGATCCTGACCGACAGTGGCGGCTTTCAGGTGATGAGCCTTGCCGGGCTGCGCAAACTGACCGAACGCGGCGTGACCTTCAAAAGCCATATCGACGGCTCCAAACATGAGATCACGCCGGAACGCTCGATGGAGATTCAGGAGCTTTTGGGCTCCGACATCGTCATGTGTTTCGACGAATGCCCGGCGCTGCCCGCTGACCGGGACCGTATTGCCGAAAGCATGCGCCTGTCGATGCGTTGGGCCAAGCGCAGCCGCGATGCCTTTGGCGACCGCCCCGGGCACATGCTGTTCGGCATCCAGCAAGGCGGGTTGGAAGAGGACTTCCGCCAAGAAAGCGCCGAGGCGCTGCGCGAGATCGGCTTTGACGGCTATGCCGTCGGCGGTCTGGCCGTGGGGGAGGGGCAGCAGGCGATGTTCTCCACCTTGGATTTCTCGACCGACATGCTGCCCGAGGACAAGCCGCGTTACCTGATGGGCGTGGGCAAGCCCGACGATATCGTCGGTGCCGTGGCGCGGGGCATCGACATGATGGACTGTGTGCTGCCCTCCCGCTCTGGCCGCACGGGGCAGGTCTTTACCCGGATGGGCGTGCTCAATATCAAGAACGCGCGCCATCAGGACGATCCGCGCCCTCTGGACGAGAATTGCTGCTGCCCGGCCTGCCGCAATTATTCGCGCGCCTATCTGCATCACGTCTTCCGCAGCCAAGAGATCATCTCCTCCATGCTGCTGACATGGCACAACCTGCAGTATTACCAAGACATCATGGCCGGCATGCGCGCGGCCATCGCGGCGGGCCGGTTCACCCAATGGCAGGCCGATTTTCACGCGGGTCGCGAACAGGGCGACATCGACCCGCTCTGAGGGGCGGGCGCTGCCGCCTCACGCGAATTTGTGCGGTTGATCCTTGCTGCGGGGCGGCAGGGTCTTAGGTGCCTTGCACATTCTATTGCAAGGAAAGGCCCGAATATGACCGAGAAGCTTTTTACCCCTTTCACCGCCGGTGAGATCGCGGCCGAGAACCGTTTGGTGATGGCCCCGCTGACGCGCAACCGTGCGGACAATGAGACTGGCGAAGTCTCGGATATGCACGTCGACTATTACCGCCAGCGGGCCGGTGCAGGCATCATCATCACCGAAGCCACCCAGATCAGCCCCGAGGGCAAGGGGTACTTCCAGACCCCCGGCATTCATAGCGAGGGCCAAGTCGCCGCATGGCGCAAGGTGACCGACGCGGTGCATGCGGAAGGCGGGCGGATCGTCATTCAGCTGTGGCATGTGGGGCGGATCAGCCACACCTCGCTACAGCCCGATGGCGGCAAGCCCGTCGCGCCTTCTGCGATTGCCGCTGGCGTGAAAACCTTCACCGCCAACGGGTTTGAGGATACTTCCGAGCCGCGCGCGCTTGAATTGGATGAGATGCCGCGTCTGGTCGCCGACTATGCTCATGCCGCCGAGATGGCCAAGAAAGCAGGCTTTGACGGGGTCGAGGTTCACGGGGCCAATGGCTATCTGCTGGATCAATTCCTCAAAACCGGCAGCAACAAACGCGACGATGCCTATGGCGGCAGCGTGGAAAACCGCGCGCGGCTGCTGTTCGAGGTGTTGGATGCAGTGACGAAAGTCTGGGGCGGCGAACGTGTGGGGCTGCGCCTCTCGCCCTTCTCGCCCGCCAATGGGATCGAAGACGCCAATCCGCAAGAGACCTTTGAATATGTCGTGAAGGGGCTGAACCGCTACAACCTGTCCTATCTGCACCTTGTCGAAGGGGCCACGGGCGGGTCGCGCGAGTTGGACGAAGGCGAAAGCATCGCCGCGCTGCGGGCGCTCTTTGACGGGCCTTACATGGCCAACAACGGCTATGACCGCGAGATGGCGATCGAGGCCGTGGCCCATGACAAGGCCGATCTGATCGCCGTGGGCCGCCCCTTCATCGCCAACCCCGATCTGCCGCGCCGATGGCTGATGAATGGCCCGCTGAACGAGGGCGATACCGATACCTATTATGGCGGTGGGCGCGAAGGGTTCACCGATTACCCGACGCTGGAACAGGCCGAAGCCTGACCGATCAGGGGCGCCCGCGCGGCGCCCCTGTCCTACAACGCGCGCTATTGGGGCGAAATCACCCCAACACGCGCTTGCCTCCACCCCGCCGAAGCGCGATGATGGCGGCCGAACAGCCCGCAAGGGATTGAAACAGGCGGATGGGATGCACACATGTCCTGTCCAGAAGAGGGGATGTCAGAGGCCGCCTATGACAGGGGCCCGGATGTCTTGCTAAGATAAGGAATTGAGCATGTTAGAGCCACTGAACGCATCCTACCCGGTGCTTCCGCTGCGCGACATCGTCGTGTTTCCCCACATGATCGTGCCGCTTTTCGTTGGCCGCGAAAAATCCGTCCGCGCTCTTGAAGAGGTGATGGCGGACGATAAACAAATTCTGCTGTCGAGCCAGATCGATCCCGCCGAGGATGATCCCGACACCTCCGGCATCTACAAGGCCGGTGTGCTGGCCAATGTGCTGCAACTGCTGAAACTGCCCGATGGCACCGTGAAAGTGCTGGTCGAAGGCCAAGCACGGGTGCGCATCACCGAATATCTTGAGAATGACAATTTCTTCGAGGCCCGCGCCGAGTATCTGACCGAGATGCCGGGCGACGCGGCCACCACGCAGGCGCTGCTGCGCACCGTGGCGGACGAGTTCGAACGCTATGCCAAGGTCAAGAAGAACGTCCCCGAAGAAGCGCTCGCCGCCGTTGGCGAAAGCGCCGAGCCTGCGCGTCTGGCCGATCTCGTGGCCGGTCACCTCGGCATTGAGGTGGAGCAGAAGCAGGACCTCTTGGAAACGCTGAGCATCTCCGAGCGCCTCGAGAAGGTTTACGGGTTGATGCAGGGCGAAATGTCCGTGCTGCAGGTCGAGAAGAAGATCAAGACCCGCGTGAAATCCCAGATGGAGCGCACGCAGCGCGAATACTATCTGAACGAACAGATGAAGGCGATTCAGCAGGAGCTGGGCGATGGCGAGGACGGCAAGAACGAGGTTGCCGAGCTTGAAGCCAAGATCGCCGAGACCAAGCTGAGCAAGGAAGCCCGCGAAAAGGCCGAGGCCGAGCTGAAGAAGCTCAAGAACATGTCGCCCATGTCGGCCGAGGCGACCGTGGTGCGCAACTACCTCGACTGGATGCTGTCGATCCCGTGGGGCGTGAAATCCCGCGTGAAGAAAGACTTGGGTCGCGCGCAGAAGGTGTTGGATGACGATCACTATGGCCTTGAGAAGGTCAAGGAGCGCATCGTAGAGTATCTGGCGGTGCAGCAGCGCTCGACCAAGATGAAAGGCCCGATCATGTGCCTCGTCGGCCCTCCGGGCGTCGGCAAGACATCCTTGGGCAAATCGGTCGCCAAGGCCACGGGGCGCGAGTTCATTCGCATCTCGCTTGGCGGTGTGCGTGACGAATCCGAGATCCGCGGCCACCGCCGGACCTACATCGGCTCCATGCCCGGCAAGATCATCCAGGCGCTGAAGAAGGCCAAGACCACGAACCCGCTCATCCTGCTCGATGAAATCGACAAGATGGGTCAGGACTTCCGTGGCGACCCGGCCTCGGCCATGCTCGAAGTGCTCGACCCGGAGCAGAACGGCACCTTCGTGGACCACTATCTCGAAGTGGAATACGACCTGTCGAACGTCATGTTCCTGACCACGTCGAACAGCTACAACATGCCCGGGCCGCTTCTGGACCGGATGGAGATCATCCCGCTGTCGGGCTACACCGAAGACGAGAAGCGCGAGATTGCCAAGCAGCATCTGGTGCAGAAGCAGATCAAGAACCACGGTCTGAAGAAGAAGGAGTTCGAGATCGAGGACTCCGCTCTCACCGGGATGATCCGCTACTACACCCGCGAGGCCGGCGTGCGGAACCTTGAGCGTGAGATCGCCAAGGTTGCGCGCAAGTCGCTGACCAAGATCGTGAAGAAGGAGGCCGAGAGCGTCACCGTGACCGGCGACAACCTCGAAGACTTCCTTGGTGTGCGCAAGCATCGCTTCGGTCTGGCCGAGGAGAAGGACCAGATCGGCGTCGTGACCGGGCTGGCCTATACCTCCGTGGGCGGTGAGCTTCTGTCCATCGAGGCGCTGCGCCTGCCGGGCAAGGGCCGGATGAAGACCACCGGCAAGCTCGGCGACGTGATGAAGGAAAGCATCGACGCGGCGAGTTCCTACGTCCGGTCGATCTCTCCGCAGATCGGGATCAAGCCGCCGAAGTTCGACACGCTGGACATCCACGTGCACGTGCCTGATGGCGCCACCCCCAAGGACGGCCCCTCGGCCGGTCTGGCGATGGTGACCTCGATCGTATCGGTGCTGACCCAGATCCCGGTGCGGCGCGACATCGCCATGACAGGTGAGGTTTCCTTGCGCGGTAACGCCATGCCGATCGGCGGTCTGAAAGAGAAACTTCTGGCGGCGCTGCGGGGCGGTATCACCACGGTGCTGATCCCCAAGGAGAACGAGAAAGACCTGCCGGACATCCCCGACAACGTCAAAGAAGGTCTGACGATCATCCCGGTTGGCCATGTCTCGGAAGTTCTGGAACATGCGCTGGTGAGCAAGCCGAAAGCGATTGATTGGGATGAAGCCGCCCAAGAGGCCGCCGAAGCCGCCGCGATGAAGGCCCGCGCCGCAGGCGTGGACGCCACGACCACGCATTAAGGCGAACGGCCCGTCAGAAAGTCATCAACGCGCGCCTTCCGGGGCGCGCGTTTTTCGTATCCACCGTGGGGCAGGGCCCGCCGCACCCCGCGACAGTTTTTGCGCCGAACCCTCTTGCAAGCCGCGCCGCAATTGGCTACTTCGCCCCGCAAGGGTGATTAGCTCAGTGGTAGAGCGCTTCGTTCACATCGAAGATGTCAGGAGTTCAAATCTCTTATCACCCACCATTTTCCCCGTCCTTCGCGTTAGAATAGCTTGCCGCGCTAAGCCTGCGCCCATGTCCCATGGCTTGCCTTCTCCGCGTCGGAGTGATCCTTATCCCTCATTGGCCCGACCCACGGGCACCACGGGCGGAGAGAGCATGTCGGCACATCCCAAGATCTGGTTCCTGCGCCACGGGCAGACCGAGTGGAATCGCGCGTTTCGCCTCCAGGGGCATCTCGATTCACCGCTGACCGATCAGGGCATTGCTGAGGCCGAGCGGCAGGCACAGATCATGCCAGCGATCCTTGCGCAAAAGCCGGATATCCTCGTCTCTCCGCTTGGCCGCGCGCAGCAGACGGCGCGGATTGCGTTGAATGGGGCCGCTTTTCAAACGGATGCGCGATTGATGGAAATACATGCGGGCGAGTGGCAGGGGCTGACACGGGATGAGATATTCGCGGCGCACCCCGACCTTGCGGGCCGCGACCCGGCTCCGTTGGACATCTACGCCGCCGCGCCTGGCGGGGAGGGGGTAGAGGCCTTTCGGGCGCGGATCGGGGCGGTGCTCGACAGTTTGACCGCGCCCACGGTGCTGGTGGCCCACGGGCTCTGGGGGCAGGTGCTTCGGGCAGAGGTCTGCGGCGTCGCTCCGGGAGAGGCCGGTCGGCTCAGCAATAGGCAAGGCTGCGTCTATCTGTTGGAAAACGGGCGCGAGCGCATCTTGGAAGCCCCCGCATGACCCGTTACCCAACGCTCTATATCCTGCGCCATGGGGAGACGGAGTGGAACCTCGCCAATCGGCTGCAGGGGCATTTCGATTCCCCGCTGACCGAGCGGGGGCGTGAACAGGCCGCGGCGCAGAATGCGATTCTGAAGCGTTGCGATCTGACGGGGTTCGCGGCGCTCAGCAGCCCGCAGGGGCGGGCGGTGGTCACAGCCGAAATCGCGCTGGCGGAGACGGGGCTGAAGGCTGCGCCCGATCCTCGTTTGGCGGAGATTGGCATCGGCGCATGGGCCGGAAAGTCACGTGAGGCGTTGCTGCGCCAAACCCCCGCCGCGCGTGATTCCTACGATCTTTACCAACACGCCCCCGAGGGCGAGGGATTCGCGGCGCTGCACGCGCGCTGCGCGCGTTTTCTGGACAGTCTGACCGGCCCCCATGTGCTGGTCACCCATGGCATCACATCACGCATGTTGCGCCTTATTTTATTGGGCCGCACCCCCGCCGCGCTGCGCGACATGCAGGGCGGGCAGGGGGTGGTTTTCCGTCTTGAGAACGGCCAGCAAGAAAGGCTGACATTATAGGCTTGAAGCCCGCCCCCACCTTGGGCTATCAGGTCCAAGTCGGGTCGTTAGCTCAGTTGGTAGAGCGCTTCGTTTACACCGAAGATGTCGGGAGTTCGAGCCTCTCACGACCCACCATCCCTCCAACCTATTTATTTGGATCAACCGGCTGCCCCAGTGGTGAGCCCGACCGACGCCCGCCCGCTGCGCGGTCAGTCTGGGTCGGGAGTTCGAGCCTCTCGCGACCCACCATCATCCCCAACCTATTCATTTGGATCAACCGGTTGCCCCAGTGGTGAGCCCGCCCGACGCCCGCCCGCTGCGCGGTCAGTCTG
>NZ_JBIFFJ010000025.1:0-30893 GCF_043556915.1 Sulfitobacter sp. 1A15299
TCCATTCAAACCTCCCTTTTGGAAGGTTGAATCAAACCTCAGGTGATTTGAAAATCCTCAATGTCCACAGGCCCTAGTCCTTTCTGGTTTGGGAAAGGGCGTCGGCTTTCTCGCTCTGGGGAGAGGCGGGGAGGTCTGGAAGCCCGTTCGATGCAATCATATTAAGGCGCGGTAAGGGGCGGTTACAAAGCAACTCGGTTCACGGCCCGGTGTCAGAACGAGACCCGGCGCGATTGGATCGTAACAAATTGCCACCGCCCCGTAAGATACTGTTATCAGTGTGTTATCTACGCGCCGCCGACCGGGACTTATGGCGCTGGTCGGCCTGGCGAGAAGCGTTCAAGACCTGTTACATAGCCGTCGAAAAAACCTGTGTGCCGCCGCCGCGGGCAACCTCTTTGGCCTGTGTGAAATGTTTCAATCCTACTAACCGACCGAGAGGCACAAAAACGCCCGAAGCGGGTATCGTCCGCTCCGGGCTGGTTGATCCGACCGAAAAGAATATTCAGCCGATGGGTTCGTAGAGTACCACGCGGGTGTTCATTGGCACGCGGTCATAAAGCTCGGCCATCTGATCGTTCACCAGTCGAGCACAGCCGTTTGAGACGCGTTTGCCCAAAGTGGAGGCGTCATTGGTGCCATGGATGCGCAGGAATGTGTCGCCGCGCTCTTCGGTAAAGAGATAGAGGGCGCGCGACCCCAGCGGATTGTCCAAGCCGCCCTCCATACCATCGGCGTATTTCTCGTATTTCTCCGGCTCGCGGTCGATCATATCCGGGGTAGGGGTCCAGCTGGGCCATTCCTTCTTGGCGCCAACAAAGAACTCGCCGGATTCGTAGAGACCGGGGCGGCCAACGCCCACGGTATAACGCCACGCCATATTGTCGGGCAGCGTCCAGTAGAGCGCGAAATTGTCGGGATCGACGTGGATCTCATAGGGCGGTGCGCCTGCCGCGATCGGCACCTGGCGCGGCATCATGTCTGGCGGCACGTCATAGTTCGGCATTTCCTTGGGTGGATGCGCCAGCGCGGGTGTGGCAAGGCCACTGCCAAATGCGGCACCGCTGGCGGCTACACCGGTGATGAAATGTCGTCTCTTCATTGCGTCGTTCCCCTATTCTTCAATCGCGTGTTGAAAGGGAAACCGTTTCAGCGCCTTGCTGTTCCATCGCGGGCGCAGGTTCACAAACTCTTGTAGAGATAAGGCAGCGTGTCACCCCGATAGCCTGTCGATCACGCCCTGCGCCCAACGGTCGGCGGATTGACCAAAGCAATCGTGCAGGGAATCCACCGCCGTCACACTACCAAGCGCGAGCCGACCCAGCAGGCAAAGGCCCGGCACGGGGCGTCCGTCACGCCCGCGCAGCGTGCCGTCAGGCGCGGTCGCTGCGGCCAGATCGGAGGACAAGGGGGACAGAAAACCTTGAGAGATGAGATCGGGCAGAGGCGGCCCCACGATGCCCGAGAGGTTCGGCGCAGGCAGCACCGCGTCGACGATGACCGACACCTCCGCCGCGTGCCCCTCCACCTGCAATGTCCAGCCTTGGGCGCTATTTGTGATCTCTGGATTGGTGGCGAAGGACAGGTCGACCAGCTCCGCGTCGATCAGGGCCAAAAGCTCCCGTGCGGAGGATAGCGGCGGGCCGTAGGAATATCGTTTCAACCCTTCGTCGAAGTCGATCAGCCGCTTGGCCGTCTGGGGGCATGCGTTGCCCGGGTTGAAAGCCGCGCGCCATGCGTCCTGCCATTTGCGCCAGACTTGCCCGACTGTGTAGCCAATGCTCGGCGCGACCTCACCGGCGGCCAGGTCTATCCCGTGGCGCAGCGTCTCCAGCGGCGGCGACTGGTCCTGCGCGCCAGGGTCTGACCATTCGGCGTCCAACCAGTTTTCGATCTGCTCCGCCCGTACATTCTGAGGCGTGAGGATACGCACGACCACGGGCAGCAGGGCGTCTGAGATCAACGAGGGTGCCGCCTCGGGCCGCGTACCGACCGCAGCGATAGCGGCTTGGGAGAAACCTGCGGTCTCTTCCGGTGTCGGGTCGAACAGCGCGTCGAAAGCGGCATTCTGCGGCTTTGGAAATGGGGGGTGCCCGTTGAGCGAGAAGGGCAGAATACGGCTCGGCTCCCGGCCCGAGGCATGATAGCCCACCGTATCGAAGCGCCCGCCTAGAGCCATGGTCAGGCCGCGCAACACGTCATAGGTCGACAGGCCCAAGCCCCGGATTGCGACATGCTTGCCCTGCCATGTCGCCGCCTGCGCGCGCAGCTTTGCTGCCGGATAGGCCTGCGCGACTTCCGCCCCGCTCCTCGCCGCGTGCTCCTGCCATTCCGCCCATTGCGCGTCTAGCGCGACAGAGGGCTGCCCGAGGGTGAGGAGCACTTCGTCATATCGCGCTTCCGATCCGCTTTCGGATTGCACACGCCAGCCCGAAGCCGCGGGTGAGATGCGGGCCACGGAGGCGGGCAGCACCCTGCAAGTCACACCGGTTTTCGTAAAACCCTGCGCAAAAAGATCATCCCGCCGCGCCATGAGGTAGCGGCCCATCTCGGCGCGGGAGGGGAAACTGTCGGGATCGACAGGGCGGTCTTGCCACTGGGCGAAATGTCCGACACGCGACCCCTTTGGCGGACGGATGGCGATATCGCGGTTTGGGATGTTGAGCAGACAATAGGCGGGCTCCGAGGGGGCGAAGTTCGGACCCGCACCGGGATGGGGGCCGGGCTCGTAGATGTCGATCTCTATCCGCCGTTCTGTCCCTATAAGCCGATGCGCCAGAGCCTCCAACGCGCCAAGGCCGCGCGGCCCGAAACCGATCACCGCAATCCGCGCTGTCTTTACCTGCATCTCTCTCCCCGGCATGTCTTTGGCGCGACCGTAGAGCCGTACCACCGCCAGCGAAAGCCCACAGGTGACAAAATCGCGCAACAAAAAAGGCACCCGAAGGCGCCCTTAACAATTCACTCATGCCGTCCGGGAGGCTGCGATCAGCCGCCCCAGCTGCGCACCGAGCCGCAGTCCATATGGGTGAAGTTCGAACCGGAGTAGCGCCCGACACCGCCACCACGACAAGCCATCGCCGCGCGGGCCACCTGATGCACCGAACGCGAGGCGAGGCGCAGGTCAGCGGCCTGACCTTTGAGGTGCAGCGAATTCTTGGCCACACCGCTGGAACGGGAGCGCAGCATCGCGTTGGTTTTCGGGCTGCGGTAGCCGGAGAGGAGCATATAGGGCTCGTTCACATCCAGCAGATTATGCGACGCGGCCATGATGTCGATGGTGCGCAGGTCCATGTTGATGACATCGTCGGTCCGCCAGTCGCGCATGAAGTGGTTGATCTCGGCAAAGGCGTCTTTGATATAGTGGCCTTCGATCCAATAGATCATGTCCAGCCGCTCACCCGTGCGGCCCGAATACATGCGGATGCGGCGAATGTCGCCTGCACCGCGCAGAAAGCCTGCCGCGTTCGAGAAGGTGGGAGCTGCTGCAACGGTGGTTGCTGCGAATGCGCCGAGAAGGGCGCGCCGGGTCATCCCCGAGGAGCTTTTGCCTGTCATGTGTCTCTGTCCCGTCGTCTGCCTAAGTTACCCAAGATGTTACATGGGCCATTCATCTCATCCCCAGATGCAACATTGTTATTGCATAGCGGGAAAATCTGACCAAGGGCTGAATCGGAATGGTTCCCGAGTGGTTCAAATTTAGGCGAGTTTTTGCGCAATGGAGTTAAAAAACCCAATGTTTACTGGGGAAACCGATGCGCAATCCGCACAGGCCATCACGCGTTTTTCCTGCGAACGGAAATTTGAATGGACTTGCGCGTAGTAATATTGGCAAACCGGGCAGGCAATAGGGTCGCGCGGCGGCAATGGTATATTCACGGGGTACGACATGGGATTCAGCGCGACTTTTTCACGGAAATTGCCCAAATTCATCGCAGGATTTGCCCTGTTGATTTCGGCACTGGCCCTTGCCGCGCCTGCCACGGCGCAGGTCACCGCTTTCAAACAAGCCGTCGCCGAAGCTGCTGCCCAAGACGATGACATCGCGGCCTTCTACCGCGAGAACGACTATACCGCCATCTGGACCGGGGCCGCCGAAGAACACCGCGCGCGCCGGTCGGAGCTGATGCGGGCGATCACCACGGCGGATGATCATGGCCTGCCGGTCACCCGCTACAACCCCGATGCCGTGTTGGAAATGCTGCGCACGGCCAAGACCCCGCGCGACCGGGGATTCGCCGAGGTGGAGTTGAGCCGCGTGTTCCTGCGCTATGCCCGCGACGTACAGACCGGTGTGCTGATCCCGAAACGGATCATCAGTCAGATCGTGCGCGAAATTCCGTATCGTGACCGCAAGACCTATCTGCAAGACCTGCCCAAATCGACACCCGCCGCTTATTTCCGCGCCCTGCCGCCGCGCAGCCTTGAGTATAATGCGCTGCTGAAAGAGAAGATCGCGATGGAAAAGCTGCTGTCGCAGGGCGGCTGGGGCCCCTTGGTGCCCGCAGGCAAGCTTGAGCCGGGCGATACCGGGAACGACGTGATCGCGCTGCGCAACCGCCTAATTGCCATGGGTTATCTGGAACGGTCCAACGCCGTGAGCTATGACGCCAGCCTGACCGAAGCCGTGCGCCAGTTCCAAGAGGCCCATGGGCTGAACACCGATGGCGTCGCCGGTCCGGCCACGATGAAGCAGATCAACATCGGCGTCGAGCAGCGGTTGCAATCGGTCATGGTGGCACTGGAGCGTGAGCGTTGGTTCAACACCGACCGCGGCAAACGTCATATCCTTGTGAACATCCCCGACTTTTCGGCCAAGATCATCGACGATGGCAAGATCACCTTCCAGACCCGCTCGGTCGTGGGGGCCGCGCGCGAAGACCGCCCAACGCCCGAATTCTCGGACGTGATGGAGCATATGGTGGTGAACCCAAGCTGGTATGTGCCGCGGTCGATCGTGACCGGAGAATACCTGCCGCAGCTCAAGCGCAACCCCTATGCGGTCAATCATATTGAGATCACCGACAGCCGGGGCCGCAAGGTGAACCGCGGCGCGGTGAACTTTAACCGCTACACCGCGCGGACCTTCCCCTTTTCCATGCGCCAACCGCCCAGCAACACCAATGCCTTGGGTCTGGTGAAGTTCATGTTCCCCAACAAATACAACATCTACCTGCACGACACCCCGGCCAAGAGCCTGTTTGACCGCGATGTGCGCGCCTTCAGCCATGGCTGCGTGCGTTTGGCCGAGCCGTTTGAATTCGCCTATGCGCTGCTGGCCCGGCAATCAGCAGACCCGGAAGGTGAGTTTCAGACAGTGCTGCGCAGCGGACGCGAGACCCGGATCGTCTTGGAAGAGCAGGTGCCGGTGCATCTGATCTACCGCACCGCCGTCACCAACGCCCGTGGTCACACCGAATACCGCCACGACGTATATGGCCGGGATGCGCTGATCTGGAACGCGCTCGCCAAGGCGGGGGTGGCCTTGCGCGGCGTTCAGGGGTAACTCTCGGGCGCGCAACAAGTAAGGGCCGCCCGAAATGACCTATAGTGTTCAGCAAATCGCCAAAGCCGTCGGCGCTCGCGCCGAGGGCGACATCGAACTCAAGGTAAGCGGCGTCGCCGAACCCGCCAGCGCCAAATCGGGC
Organism: Sulfitobacter sp. 1A15299; assembly: GCF_043556915.1. NCBI lineage: Bacteria > Pseudomonadati > Pseudomonadota > Alphaproteobacteria > Rhodobacterales > Roseobacteraceae > Sulfitobacter > Sulfitobacter sp. 1A15299. The sequence goes on from NZ_JBIFFJ010000025.1 coordinate 5,649, forward strand.
GAAATGGCACTGGCGATGGACCCGCGCTATGCCAGCAGCCTTTCCGATGGCGCTGCCGAAGTGGCGATGCTTTGGGAAGGGGCCGATTGGCGCGCTCTGGGCCTCAAGGCCGCGATCCTGCCCAACCGCCCGCGCTATGCGCTATCCGGCGTCACGCGGATGCTCGACAAGGGGCAGGGGTTCAAGCCGGGCATTCACCCCACCGCCGTGATCGACCCCGAGGCCCTGCTGGGCGAGGGCGTCTCGGTCGGGCCCTTGGCGGTGATCTCTGCCGGTGCGCGGATCGGCGCGGGCAGCGTCATCGGGCCGCTGTGTTTTGTCGGCGTGGATGCGACATTGGGCGAGGGCTGCTTCCTGCGCGAACATGTCAGCATCGGCGCGCGGGTCACCATCGGATCGGGTTTCATCGCCCAATCGGGCGTGCGCTTGGGCGGCGACGGTTTCTCTTTCGTGACGGCCGAACTTTCCACCGTGGAAAGCGCGCGGCAAACGCTGGGTGATCAGGGCGATGCCGCGCCCCAGCCTTGGACCCGTATCCATTCGCTCGGCGCCGTGAGTATCGGCGCGAATGTGGAAATGGGCATGGGCTCTACCATCGACAACGGCACCATTCGGGACACGCAGGTCGGCGACGGCACGAAAATCGACAACCTCGTGCATATCGGTCACAACGCGGTGATTGGCAAAAACTGCCTGCTCTGCGGGCAGGCAGGCGTTGGCGGCTCGACCCGCGTGGGCGACAATGTGGTGCTCGGCGGGCAGGTCGGTCTGGCCGACAATATCACCATTGGCGACCGGGTTATTGCGGGCGGGGGGACCATTGTGCTTTCCAACGTGCCCGAGGGGCGCACCATGCTAGGCTACCCCGCCACCCAGATGAGCAAGCAAACCGAAATCTACAAAGCGCTGCGCCGGTTGCCCAAGCTGCTGCGTGATGTCGCGGCCCTGCAAAAGGTGGTTTCCAAAGCCGACAAGGCTGACTAAACCTGCCGCGGACATATGTTGGGGGACGCCGCATGAGCACTCAGGATCAGGTCATTACCATCCTCGCCGAACAGGCCATGATCGAGCCAGAGGATGTCACGCTCGACAGCACGCTCGAAGACCTCGGGATCGACAGCATGGGTGTCGTGGAATGCATCTTTGCGATTGAAGAGACATTCGACATCAACGTGCCTTTCAACGCCAACAGCCCCAGCGAGAGCGATTTCGACATCTCGACCGTGCGCAGCATCGTCGCCGGGGTGGAGCGGCTGCAAGCCGAACAGAGCTAAGCGATGCGGCGCGTTGTCATCACCGGCGCGGGCACGATCAACGCTCTGGGCCTGTCGGTGCCCGAGACACTGGCGGCCATGCGCGAGGGCAAATGCGGGATCGGCCCGCTGGAGTTCCGGGATGTGGAGCGGCTGGCCATCCGCATCGGCGGTCAGGTGCGCGGGTTCGAGGCCGAGGGCCGCTACAACCGCCAGCAAATCGCGCTTTATGATCGGTTCACGCAATTCACCCTTACCGCCGCCCGCGAGGCGATCGAGCAATCGGGCCTGACCTTCACCGATGAGTTGGCCGCCCGCGCCGGGGTGGTGCTGGGCACGGCGGGGGGCGGGGTCTCCACATGGGACGACAATTACCGCGCGGTCTATGAAGAGGGCAAAAATCGGGTGCATCCCTTCGTGGTGCCCAAGCTGATGAACAACGCTGCGGCCAGCCATGTCAGCATGGAATGGAACCTGCGCGGGCCGTCCTTCACCGTCTCCACCGCCTGTGCCTCGTCGAACCACGCCATGGCGCAGGCCTTTGCCATGGTCCGCTCCGGCATGAGCCCTGTGATGGTGACGGGCGGATCGGAATCCATGCTTTGCTTCGGCGGGGTGAAAGCATGGGAAGGGCTGCGCGTGATGAGTCGCGATGCCTGCCGCCCCTTCTCGGCCAATCGCAACGGAATGGTGCAGGGCGAGGGCGCGGGGGTCTTTGTCTTTGAAGACTATGACCACGCCCGGGCGCGGGGGGCCGAGATCCTCTGCGAAGTGGCCGGTTTCGCCATGACCTCGGATGCCAGTGACATCGTCATGCCCTCCAAGGCCGGGGCCGCGCGGGCGATGCAAGGGGCGCTGGCCGACGCGGGCATCAACCGCGAAGAGGTCGGCTATATCAACGCCCATGGCACCGGGACCGCGGCGAATGACAAGACCGAATGTGCCGCCGTGGCGGATGTCTTTGGCACCCATGCGGACCGGTTGATGATCTCTTCCACAAAGTCGATGCATGGCCATGTCATCGGTGGCACCGGCGCGGTTGAGCTTTTGGCCTGTATCATGGCGCTGCGCGATGGGGTGATCGCGCCGACCATCGGCTATGAGGAACCCGACCCCGAATGCGCGCTCGACGTGGTGCCCAATGAAGCGCGCGATGCGCAGGTCGATGTGGCGCTCAGCAATGCTTTCGCCTTTGGCGGGATGAATGCCGTGCTGGCGCTGCGCCGCGCCTGAGCGACGCGCGGCCATAAAAAATGCCGCCCCCAAGGTCGGGCGCGGCATCCAAATCGGTAAATTCCGGTCTTACTGTTCGATCACCGAGACTTCGTCGTAGCTGGCGGTGAAGCCGTCGAGCGAGAGGGTCAGTTTCACTTCCTGATCCGGGGCCAGCGCGGGCACGATGGTCATCACCGCTTCTTTGCCGCGTTTGAAGGCGCCGATATCGGCATCGGTCAGGCCCATGCGTACATAGCAGCCCACGGGGTTGCAGAAGGCATAGGGGTAGCGGCGGGCCTTGCCACCGTCGACCGACAGGGTCAGCTGCGCGGGCAGGGCGGTCTCAAGCGGGACGACAACCGTGGCACCGGCCTTGGCCTGTCCCCCATCGGGCAGACGGAAGAGCGAGACTTCGGCAACCGGCGCGCCTTCGCCATCGGCGAGGAGTTGATACATCTGGCAGGGGTCGACCTCTTCCTCGGTCTTGATGCAGCGCATCTCCCAGGAACCGATCTCTTTCTTGGTGTAGGGCTTGCCAAGATCGGGGTCTTTGTCCGCATCTTCGCCAAGGCTCAGCTGCTCTTCGATCTGGGCGGCATTGCCGCTGGTGCCGGGCTGGGGCTGCTGCTCTTCGGTCTGGGTGGTGTCTTCTTCCGTGGCGGTCTGGGCGAAAGCCGTCATCGGGGCCGTCAGTGCAAGCGCTGCACAAAGCGGCAGGGCGGTCATAAACTTGCTCATGTCATATCCACATTTGTTGCGTTACCGCCCCTTACCACGCCACCTGAGGATTGTCAGCGGCTTGGGCCGCATTTCAATCATGGTCCGGGCAATTTCATGCCGACCCCATGATCGCGGTTTTCCCGTAATGTCAGAAGCTTAACGACCAAAAATGCAAAAGGGGACGCAGCGCGCCCCCTTTCCGTGTACTTTCTCCCCGTCGGACTGGGCCGACTTATTAATGCCACGTTAGGCAAGCGCGTGATGCCGGTCAACAGGAAAAATGCGACAATCTGTCAGGGTTTTAGCACGACCTACGGCAGAAAAAGGGCCGCACCCGAAGGCGCGGCCAAGTCTAACAGGGAGGAAGTACACCCACCCGATGAAAGGACATGCGGGCGGGATGCCTTCACTATGGCGCGCAAAGGTTAAGTTTGTATGCTCTGGTGGAACGGACGAATGGCTAAAATTGACAGAAAGGCCCTAGCGTGAGCAGTGACATCTTTATCGGCGGCGGCGGTCCCGACCATGCGACTAAGCAGTTCCTCGATCTTGGCTATGCCAACCGCCACGGGCTGATCGCCGGGGCGACGGGCACGGGCAAAACAGTGACGCTGCAAATCCTTGCCGAGGGCTTTGCCAATGCCGGGGTGCCGGTGTTCCTGTCGGATGTGAAGGGCGATCTGTCCGGCCTTGCCGTCGCGGGGAGTGAGGCCGCAAAATTGCACGGCGCTTTCACCGAACGCGCGGCCAAGATCGGCTTTGACGACTATCGCTATCAATCCTTCCCGGTGACCCTTTGGGATCTCTTTGGCGCGCAGGGCCACCCCGTCCGCACCACGGTTTCCGAGATGGGGCCGCTGCTCATCGCGCAGTTGCTGAGCCTATCGGAGGCACAGGAGGGCATCCTGAACATCGCCTTCCGCGTGGCCGATGAAGAGGGGATGCCGCTTTTGGACCTGAAAGACCTGCAATCCCTGCTGGTCTGGGTCGGCGAGAATGCGAAGGACTTGGCGCTGCGCTATGGCAATGTCTCGACCGCCTCCGTCGGCACCATCCAGCGGCGGCTGCTGGTGCTGGAAAACCAAGGCGGGGCGCAGTTGTTTGGCGAACCGGCACTGGCGCTCTCGGACCTGATGCGCCGTGATGACGAGGGACGCGGGCGGATCAACATCCTCGCTGCTGACAAGCTCATGGCCTCGCCCAAACTCTATGCGACTTTCCTTTTGTGGCTCATGTCCGAACTGTTCGAGGAACTGCCCGAGGTGGGCGACCCCGACAAACCGAAACTCGTGTTTTTCTTCGACGAGGCGCATCTGCTGTTCGACGATGCGCCCAAGGCGCTGGTCGATAAGGTGGAACAGGTGGCGCGGCTGATCCGCTCCAAGGGCGTGGGCGTCTATTTCGTAACCCAGAACCCCGCCGATGTGCCCGACGATATCCTTGGCCAGCTTGGCAACCGCATCCAACACGCGCTGCGCGCCTTTACCGCGCGGGACCGTAAGGAACTGCGCCAAGCCGCCGAGACCTACCGCGAGAACCCGCGTTTCGACACCGAAGAGGCAATCCGCGAGGTCGGTGTGGGCGAGGCCGTGACCTCTATGTTGCAACGCAAGGGCGTGCCGGGTGTGGTGGAGCGTACCTTGATCCGGCCGCCGTCTTCGCGGCTCGGTCCGATCACCGTGGCAGAGCGTGCGGCGGTGCTGGCGGACTCCGATCTGGCAGGCAAATACGAGACCGTGCAGGACCGCGAGTCGGCCTATGAAATGCTGAAGGCCCGCGCAGAGGCGGCGGCCAAAGAGGCAGAAAAGATCGAAGCCGCGGCAGAGGCCGAGGACGCGGCCGCGCGTGAGTTTCAAAAGGCCCGCCGCTATGGCGGGGTGCGCAGCGGCGGCAGCAGGTCAAGCGGCAAGGCGACGGACGGTTTCGGCGATGCCATCGCAAGCGCGGTGATCAAGGAACTTAAAGGCACCACCGGGCGCCGGATCGTGCGCGGCATCTTGGGCGGATTGTTCAAGGGGCGTTGAAGCGGCCCGAAAAATGTAAAAGGGGCGCGGCATTGCGACCGCGCCCCTCTTTATCTTGTGAAGCTCAGCGAGCGTTACCGCTCGGGGATCAACCCACGCGGGCTGAAGCGCAGCACCAAGAGCAGGACGATGCCCATGGTCAGAAGTCGCATATGCGCCGCGCTCTCGATCAGATGGGCCTTCAGCGCCGACCCTTCGGACATGCCCGCCGTGATCAGGCTCATCAGCCACAGACCCATCGGCTCGACCTGCACCCAAAGGAACCAGATCAGGAAGCCACCGAGGATCGCGCCGAAGTTATTGCCCGACCCGCCAACGATCACCATCACCCAAATCAGGAAGGTGAAGCGCAGCGGCTGGTAGGTGCCGGGTGTGAGCTGGCTGTCCATCGTGGTCATCATCGCGCCTGCGATGCCGCAAATGGCGGAGCCGAGGATGAAGACCTGTAGATGCCGCGCGGTCACGTCCTTGCCCATGGCCTCCGCCGCGACTTCGTTGTCACGGATCGCGCGCAGCATCCGGCCCCATGGCGAGTGCAGCGCACGCTGGCTCATCCACAACAGGACGATCAGAACCGCCGCGAAGAGCGCGATATAGAGCAGTTTGACCCAAAGCGTCGAGGCGTCTACCGGATCGAAGCCAAGGCCCGCCGCACGTTCCACGAAAGCAGGGTTGTTTTGCAGGTCGATCTCGTAGGGAACCGGACGGGGCAGGCCGATCACGTTCTTCACGCCACGGCTCATCCAGTCTTCGTTTTTCAGCACCGCGATGATGATCTCGGCAATCCCCAGCGTTGCAATCGCCAGATAGTCCGACCGCAGGCCAAGGGCCGTCTTGCCGATCAGCCACGCCGCGCCAGCGGCAAAGAGGCCGCCCACGGGCCAAGAGATCAGCACCGGCAAGCCAAGCCCGCCGAGATAGCCGGTCTGCGCGGGGTTGATCGCCTCGACCGCCTGAACGGCGGGGTCGAGCAGGGCACGGAAAATGAAGAAACCGATGACCAAGACCGCGATCACCGAAAGCGTGCGCAGCGGGCCCGGGGCCATCCGTTTCATCAGCATGACCGCCGCCACCACGGTGCCCGCCCCAAGCGCCAGCGCCCCCAGAATGGCGAAACCACCGGTGGACCAAGCGCCTTCGGTCGGGGGCATGGAGACCAGCACAGCCGCCAGACCGCCAAGCGCCACAAACCCCATGACGCCCACGTTGAACAGCCCCGCAAAGCCCCATTGCAGGTTCACCCCAAGCGCCATGATCGAAGAGATCAGACCCATGGCGATGATCAGCAGAGCCGAATTCCAGCTTTGGGCAAAGCCGGTGTAGATGATCATCAGGGCGATGATCGCGAAAAGGATCGTGTTTTTCACAGTCTGGGTCATACCGATTTCCCTTTGAACAGGCCGGTGGGCTTGATCAGCAGAACGATCAGAAGAATGACGAAGCTGACCGCAAATTTGTAATCCGTGCTCATGAGCTGCACCAAGCCGTCCGGCTGCAACCCTTCGGGCATCACATAGCCCAGCACTTTTTTCCATGCATAGGTGATCGTGACCTCGCTGAATGCGATCACGAAACCGCCCGCGATGGCCCCCACCGGAGAGCCGAGCCCGCCGACGATGGCCGCCGCGAAGATCGGCAGCAGAAGCTGGAAATAGGTGAAGGGTTTGAACGACTTATCAAGGCCGTAGAGCGTGCCTGCGATGGTCGCCAAGGCGGCCACGATCATCCATGTGATCATCACCACCCGCTCGGGGTTGATGCCCGACAAAAGCGCCAGATCCTCGTTATCGGAATAGGCGCGCATGGATTTGCCCGCCCGCGTCTTGTTGAGGAACCAAAACAGCAGCGCCACGACGATGATCGCGGTGACGATAGTGATGCCTTGGGTGGTCTTGAAGGCCAGACCTTCATCAAGCCCGGTCATCTCTTTGAAATCCCGTGCCGACATGATGAAGCGCTGCCCGTCGAGGAAGTTCTGGTCGTCCGCGCCGATGATGAAGCGGGTGATCCCGTTGTAGATGAAGGTCACGCCAAGCGAGACGATCACAAGGATCACCGGTTTGGCCTTCTGTTCACGGTAGAACTTGTAGACCACCCTGTCGGTGCCGAGCACCAGCAGCATGGTAAAGGCGATGCCGAAGGGCAGGGCCAGAAGCGCCGTGGGCAGCACGCCCAAGCTGAGGCCCATGGACTGGAACAGCCATGTCATCAGGATCGTCGCCATGGTCCCCATGGCCATCGTGTCGCCATGGGCGAAGTTTGAAAACCGCAGAATGCCGTAGACCAGCGTCACCCCAAGCGCGCCGAGCGCCAGTTGCGAGCCATAGGCGATGCCCGGAATGAGCACATAGTTCGAAAGTGCAATGAAAGCGTTGAGCAGATCCATGTTCAGCCCCCCAGAAACGATTTGCGGACTTCAGGATCGGCCAAAAGCTCTTTGCCGGTGCCGGTAAAGGCATTCGCCCCCTGCACAAGCACATAGCCTTTGTCCGCGATCTCAAGCGCTTGACGGGCGTTTTGTTCGACCATCAGGATCGGGATGCCGGTGCGGGCGACCTCGATGATGCGGTCGAAAAGCTCGTCCATGACGATGGGCGAGACACCCGCCGTCGGCTCATCCAGCATCAGCACCTTGGGCTGGGTCATCAGCGCGCGGCCCACGGCCACCTGCTGGCGTTGCCCGCCAGAAAGCTCGCCCGCCGCCTGATGGCGCTTTTCCTTGAGGATCGGGAAAAGGTCATAGACCTGCGCCATCGTATCGCGAAAGTCATCGCGGCGGATGAAAGCGCCCATCTCAAGGTTCTCTTCGACCGACATGGAGGTGAAGATGTTCGAGGTCTGGGGCACGAAACCCATGCCCTTGGCCACACGGTCCTGCGGGCTGAGTTCGGTGATGTCTTCACCATCCAGCCGCACATGGCCCTTGCGCATATCGAGCATGCCGAAGACCGCCTTCATGCCGGTGGACTTGCCCGCCCCGTTGGGGCCGACGATCACCGCGATCTCGCCGCGGTCCACCGCGATGGTGCAATCATGCAGGATGTCGGGGCCGTTGCCGTAGCCCGCCGTCATGCCATCACCGATCAGGAAGGGGCCGCCGGGGGCGGGGTGGGTTTTGCCGCTGGCCTTGGGCATGATACTGCCTTGGCCCTTTGCGTTGCCGACCGACCAATCTTTGTTGCCGCGGTCGCCGTAGGGATCATTGCTCATGCGCCTACCTTGTCCTTGTTCTTCAGCCCGGTGCCGAGATAGGCCTCGATCACCTGTTCGTTCGCCTTGATCTCATCCAGCGTGCCTTCGGCCAGAACGTGGCCCTCAGCCATACAGATCACCGGGTCGCAAAGGCGGCCAATGAAATCCATGTCATGCTCGATCACAACGAAGGTGTAGTTGCGCTCTTGGTTAAGGCGAATAATCGCGTCGCCGATGGTGTTTAGCAGCGTGCGGTTCACGCCCGCGCCGACCTCGTCCAGAAAGACGATCTTGGCGTCGACCATCATGGTGCGGCCAAGTTCCAGCAGCTTTTTCTGCCCGCCCGAGATCTGGCCCGCTTTCTGTTCGGCCAGATGTTCGATGGTCAGAAACTCCAGCACCTCGTCGGCCTTGGCCTTCAGCGCGCGCTCCTCATTGGCGATGCGCTTGGTGCCGAACCATGTGTTCCACAGCGTCTCGCCCGACTGGTTGCCCGGCACCATCATCAGGTTCTCGCGACAGGACATCGAAGAAAACTCATGCGCGATCTGGAAAGTGCGCAGAAGCCCCTTGTGGAACAGCTCATGCGGGGGCAGGCCGGTGATGTCCTCCCCGTCCATGGTGACGCGGCCCGAAGTGGGCTGAAGCACGCCGGCAATTACGTTGAACAGCGTGGTTTTCCCCGCGCCATTGGGGCCGATCAAACCGGTGATCGATCCTTTCTCGATCGACAGGCTTGCCCCGTCGACGGCGTGAAACCCGCCGAAGTGTTTGTGTACGTCGTCTACGACGATCATATGTCCATCCCCGTGTCCGCCACCTTGTGGCTGGTTTTTATTGGTCGTCATATGGGCCGCGCAGGCAGATGCGCGCCGCCATACCAGTTTACAATGCGCTGAGAATCTTGGAAGGGACCGCTGCGGCCCTGATCTGAAGAAAGCTTTGCGTTGCCTTGTCAGAGGCAGATTGCGCCGCATCGCCGAAATCACGTTCAGCAAAATACATGCCCAAAGCCCTGACCGAGACGGCCATACGTTGCTTTTTCATCCTGTCCTCCCAGACGGGACGTGTTTTCCACGTCCTCAATAGGGGATTTGTACTGGCTGCCTGCGCGGAAGAAAAGCCGATTTCCTAAGCAAAAGGCCCGATCGCACTGCAACCGGGCCTTTCATAGCGGTTAGATGGTGGCGCCGATCAGCGGTAGCCGACCGTGACCATCTTGCCGTCCTTCATCTCGATCTCGCGGTAGTTGCCCGCGCTCTCGCCCGGACCGATCAGCTCGACCGCCGAGGCACCGACATAGTCCACGTCGCCGCCGTCTTTGATGATCTGAAGCGCTTTGCCCAGTTCACCCGGCAGGATTTTCTCACCCGGGGCGTTGGCGACTTCCATCACCTTTTCCTTATACGCCGCCGGATCGTTGGAGCCTGCCGCCTGCATCGCCAGCAGCATCAGCGCCGCCGCGTCGTAGGATTCAGGCGAGAAGGCGTTGGTCGGCTCGAAACCGGCTTCCTTGCCCATCTTCTTGTAGTTGTCGGGGCCTTCGCCCGCCGCACTGGGGTTCTGACCAAAGGAGCCATCCGCGATCTCGGCGAATTTCTCTTCCAGTGTGTCGGAGACCATGCCGTCGGGGAACATGAAGGTGTCGAATGCGCCAGCGTCCAGCGCGCCGTTCACGATGCCCGCGCCACCTTGGTCAACATAGCCTGCCACGACCAGAACCTCACCACCGGCGGAGGCCAACGCGCCGACTTCGGCGGAGTAGTCCGCTTTGCCGTCTTCATGCGAGGTGTTGATGGTCACGGTGCCGCCGGATTCTTTATAGGCGGTCTCAAAGCTGTCGGCCAAGCCTTTACCATAGTCGTTGTTGGTATAGGTGACGGCGACTTCCTTGATGCCACGGTCGTTCAGGATGTCGGCCATGACCTGACCCTGACGGGCGTCCGACGGCGAGGTGCGGAAGAACAGACCGTTGTCTTCAACCGTCGACAACGCCGGGGATGTCGCGGAGGGCGAGATCATCACGATACCGTTCGGAATGGCGACGTTTTGCAGCGAGGCGGTCGTCTCACCCGAGCACATGCCGCCCACGATGCCGCTCACGCGGTCGGAGGTGATTAGACGCTCAGCCGAGGCCACGGCAAGGCCTGCGTCGATGCAGCCGGTGTCGCCACGCTCGGAAGTCACGGTGGCGCCGTCGAGGAACAGGCCGCTCTCGTTAACCTCGGAAATCGCCAATTCGGCGCCGGCAGCCATGTCATTGGCCAGCGATTCCAGCGGGCCGGTGAAGCCCAGCAGAATGCCGATTTTGGTGTCCTCCGCCTGCGCGCCAGTGGCGAGCAGAGCAACGGCCGTTGTGGCCATCAGTATTTTTTTCATTTGGTACTCTCCCTTAGTTGAACTCTCGTTCTGATCGAACGTTAGGTCGTGGTTTCGAAAAAGAAAAGGCGATTTATAAAGTGTTTTTCGCGGGCGGGTTTTCGCGTGGACCGGGAACGATGGTGGAAATGGGCGGTGCGCTGGCTATGTCTTGATCCAAGCCCCCATGCCCAAAGGAGCCTGCCCATGACCCGCGCAAAACACCTCGCCACCGCCGCCTTCATCAGTCTCGGCAGCCTTTGCGCCGCAGGCGCCGCCACAGCGCAGAGCGGTCTCACGATCACCCCCATGGCCGAGGATCTCGAAGCCCCTTGGGGCGTTGCCCCCTTGCCCGGTGGCGGTCTGTTGGTGACCGAGAAGGCCGGGCGGTTGCTCTACCAAAAGGACGACACAGGGCATGAGGTCTCGGGCCTGCCGGAGGTGGCCGTGGTCGGGCAGGGCGGCCTGCTGGACATCACCTTAGCCGGGGATTTCGAACAGAGCCGCCTGCTGTTCCTGACCTATGCCAAACCCCAAGAAGGCGGCGGCGCGGGGACCGCCTTGGCCAGCGCGCGCCTGTCGGAGGATGCCCGCAGTCTGGAAAACCTGACCGAGCTTTTCGCCATGAAACCGGGCAGCAACGGCGGCCAGCATTTCGGCTCGCGCGTGGTCGAAGCGCCGGATGGCACGCTGCTGGTGACCATCGGCGAACGCGGCGATCGTCCGGCGGCGCAGGACCGCAGCACCCATAATGGCAGCATCATCCGCGTGAACCGCGACGGCTCTGTCCCCGATGACAATCCCTTTGTCGACACGCCCGACGTGCTGCCCGAAATCTGGTCCTACGGCCATCGCAACCCGCAAGGGGCGGGGCTGGATCTGGAGGGGCGGCTTTGGGTGTCGGAACACGGTGCCAAGGGCGGGGATGAGGTGAACCGTATCACCAAGGGCACGAATTACGGCTGGCCCGTGATTTCCTACGGGGAACACTATTCGGGCGCGAAGATCGGTGAGGGCAGGGCGAAAAAGGGCATGGCACAGCCCGAATTCTATTGGGATCCCTCCATCGCGCCTGCGGGGCTGATGGTCTATTCCGGCGCGCTTTTCCCTGAATGGGAGGGTGATATCTTTGTCGGCTCGCTCAAGTTCGACTATATCGCCCGGCTAAGCGGCACGCCGCTGGAAGAGGTGGCGCAGATCAAAACCGCCGAGACCGCCCGCGTGCGCGATGTCGTCGAAGGGCCGGAGGGCGGGATCTGGTTCATCTCAGAGGTCAACGGCACCGTCTACCGGATCACGCCCTGACCCTCAGGCGGGCTGCCGGGTGGATTGGCTGCCGCGTTCGCGATAGGGCGTGGTCTGGTAGTGCGCCCGGTAGCATTTCGAAAAATGCGAGGGCGAGGCAAAGCCGCAGGCCAGTGCCACGTTGATCACGCTCATATCCGTTTGCATCAACAGGTTGCGCGCCTTTTGTAGCCGCAGCTCCATATAATACCGTTTTGGGCTGCGGTTGAGGTAGCGGCGAAACAAACGCTCTAGCTGCCGGGTCGACATGCCCACGTCACGGGCGAGGATGGAGGGGCTGATCGGCTCTTCGATGTTGCGCTCCATCTGCTGGATCACTTGGGAAAGCTTGGGATGCCGCACGCCGATTCGCGTGGGCACCGACAGGCGTTGCGTGTCTTGATCGGTGCGGATCGAGGAATAAATGAGCTGATCCGCCACGGCATTGGCCGTCTCCTCACCGTGATCATCAGCGATGAGTTTCAGCATCATGTCCAAAGAAGAGGTGCCGCCCGCCGTGGTCAGCCGGTTGCCGTCGACCACGAAGACAGATTTCGTCAGAATTACCTCTTCGAATTCCTCGCCGAAACTGTCCTGATTCTCCCAGTGGATCGTCGCGCGTTTGCCGTCGAGCAGCCCCGCCTTGGCCAGCGTATGCGCCGCGGTGCACAGCCCGCCGACAACCAGCCCCTTGCGCGCCTCGCGGCGCAGCCATGCCAGCAGCTTTTTGGTGGTCGCGGCCTGCACGCCGATGCCGCCGCAGATCATGATGGTATCGTCGCGGCCCAACTCCTCAAGCCCGCCGTCCAACGCGAAAACTGCGCCGGAGGAGCTTGCACAGGTCTCACCGCTTTCGCCCACGACCCGCCATTCATAGACCTCGCGTTCGAGCATACGGTTGGTGATCCGCAGACACTCCACCGCCGAGGCAAAACTCAGCAGCGTGAAATTCTCCAACAACACAAAGACGAAGCGCCGCGGCTTGTCGGTCTGGGGGGGCATGCGGGTGGCCGGGCGCGGTTGGGACATCACGGCGTCTTTCTCTTCAGGTCGTCTCTGCCGACAAGTGCCATGGCCGCCAGAACTTGCCGGAAACATTGCCCACGGGCCTGTCGCCACGTCAATAGGGCGCATTTCGGTTCTGGTCACTTTCCCCGCGCCTTTGTATAGAGAAAGATCACGAAGCGCCGACACTCGGCGCTGTGGAGCGGAGTAGAAAGATGACAGACTGGAGCACCTCGAGCTGGCGCAGCAAACCGCGCGTCCAGATGCCCGATTACCCTGACCAAGCCGCATTGGAAGCGGTTGAGGCACAGTTGGCACGCTATCCGGTCCTCGTTTTTGCAGGCGAAGCCCGCCGGTTGAAGAAACATCTGGCGGCCGCGGGCCGTGGCGACGCCTTCCTTTTGCAGGGCGGCGACTGCGCGGAGAGCTTTGAGCAATTCAGCTCGGACGCCATTCGCGACACCTTCAAGGTGATGTTGCAGATGGCCATCGTGCTGACCCATGGGGCCAAGGTGCCGGTGATCAAACTGGGGCGCATGGCCGGCCAATTCGCCAAGCCGCGCTCGGCCCCGACCGAAGTGGTGGATGGCGTGGAACTGCCCAGCTACCGCGGCGACATCATCAACGATCTGGCCTTCAACGAAGCGGCGCGCATCCCCGACCCGCAGAAGATGCTGCGCGCCTATACGCAGGCCGCCGCCACGCTGAACCTGTTGCGCGCGTTTTCGACCGGGGGTTACGCCGACGTGCATCAGGTCCACGGCTGGACGCTGGGGTTCACCGACGACGAAAAGGCCGAGAAATACCGCGAGATCGCCAACCGCATCTCCGACACGCTTGATTTCATGGCCGCCGCCGGGGTCACTGCCGAAACCGCGCATACGCTGCAATCTGTGGAGTTCTACACCAGCCACGAGGCGCTGCTGTTGGAGTATGAGGAGGCGCTTTGCCGCCGCGACAGCCAGACCGGCAAGTGGCTTGCAGGCTCGGGTCACATGATCTGGATCGGCGACCGCACGCGACAGCCCGACGGGGCGCATGTGGAGTTTGCCAGCGGCGTGCAAAACCCGATCGGCCTGAAATGTGGCCCCTCGATGACCAGCGATGACCTCAAACAGTTGATGGCCAAGCTGAACCCCGAGAATGAAGAGGGCCGTCTCACCCTGATCTCGCGCTTTGGTGCGGGGCAGGTGGGCGATCACCTGCCGCGTTTGATCAAGACCGTTCAGGAAGAGGGCGCCAATGTCGTCTGGACCTGTGACGCGATGCACGGGAACACGATCAAATCCTCGACGGGCTACAAGACCCGGCCTTTCGATTCCGTGCTGCGCGAAGTGCATGAGTTCTTTGCCGTGCATAACGCCGAAGGCTCCGTCCCCGGCGGTGTGCATTTCGAGATGACCGGCCAAGACGTGACCGAATGCACCGGCGGTGTGCGGGCGGTCAGCGACGAAGACCTGTCGGACCGTTACCACACAGCCTGCGACCCGCGGCTCAACGCCAGCCAGTCGCTGGAACTGGCCTTCCTCGTGGCCGAGGAACTGTCGAACCGCCGCGTGGCACAGACGGCGCGGGCCGCCGGGTAACGGCTTCGGCCTGCGCTTGATTGTGACGAAAGAAACGCCGTCCCGTTTTCCGAGGCGGCGTTTTCGCGTTCCGAGGGCGGCGGACGGGCTATTCCTGCTCTGACTTCACCAGACGCAGATAGGGCGGGATGTCACCCGGCGGGGCGGTGGTGAAGCGCGCTTTCGGCTCTGCAAAACCGGTGTCGCGTGGCAAAAGCGGTTCATGCAGCGGATCGGCAAAGCGCACAGGTTTGGCCAGCCGCCCAAAGGCGCTGTGCCGCGTGGCCTGCGCCAGACCGAAGCGCCGCGGGGTTTGGCCGATCTGCCCCAGCACGACGAGACAGCCCAGCACCCGGCTGACATCGCCCAGATCGCTTTTTAGCGGCAAGAGCAACATCCGCCCCGTCAACGCAGGCCGCCCATAGGCCGCCGCCGCAGCCAAATGCAGCGTGGTCTGGCCCGGCATCTGAAGCACTTCTTCCAGCGCCTCGCTGACGCAGGGGCGCGCCTCTGTGCTGAAAAAGGCGGTGATCGGCATGCCGCGCACCTCCATCCCCATGAGGTCACGCAGATGGCCGCCCGCGATCCGCAACCGTCCGACGCCCACGGCGACACGTTCGAGGATGAAGGCATATTGCAATGCCTGTTCGATCCCGCGCGGGTCGATATCGGACCGCCGCGGCATCAATCTGTTGCCGCGCAGGGCTTCCCAATAGGCTTCGACCTGCGCCAGCGGCCCATAGCCAACATGCGTCCGATGATCTGACATGGCGACAACATTCTGCGCGGTGTGGCTTGTATTGCCCATCGAAACTCACCCCTAAGGACTTGGCCAATACAGCAGCCGTTCTTGCAACGACAGCGGCACAATGCGGCCGAAAACATTACCAAATCATTAATACCGCAGGCGGTTAAGGAATTCGTCCCGCTTTCGCTGAAGTGGTTAACGCCTGCGCCACGCGAACCGCCGGACCGAGGGGCCGGGGGCTTGCCCCTCGCGGGGGTTTCGCCGTAAGGCAGGGCATGTCCGCCCTCGCAAGGAACGCGCCGATGATCAGGTCCATGACAGGTTTCGCCTCAGCCTCCGGCGCTTTGGAGGGTTGGAGCTGGTCTTGGGAGCTGCGCGCGGTCAACGGCAAGGGGCTCGACCTGCGGCTGCGCGTGCCCGATTGGGTTGAGGGGCTCGAGGCCGCCCTGCGCAAGCAGATTTCGGCAAAGGTGGCGCGGGGCAATATCACCTGCAACCTGCGCATCTCCTCGGCCGACAGTGACGGCAGCTTGCAGATCAACGAGGCGCATGTCGACACGCTGTTAACGGCCCTGCATGAGATCGAAGCCCGTGCGATGGATGCCGGTGTGTCGCTGGCGCCCTCGCGGGCGAGCGACATTCTGACCATGCGCGGCGTGCTGGAACAGGCCGATCAGGCGCAGGACATCGGCGCGCTGCGCGCCGCTTTGCTGGCGGAAGTCCCGACCCTGTTGCGTGATTTCAACGAGATGCGCGCGCAGGAAGGCGCGGCGCTGGCCCGTGTGATGCAAGAGCAGTTGACCGAGATCGAAAACCGCGCCGCCGAAGCCGCAGCCTTGGCCGAGGCCCGCAAGGAAGAGACCGCTGCCCAATTGCGCCGCAACCTGGCGCGCGTGCTCGACAACAGCGAGGGCGCGGATGCGGACCGGGTGGCGCAGGAGCTGGCCCTGATCGCGGTCAAAGCCGATGTCACCGAAGAGATCGACCGCCTTGCCGCCCATGTCGCCGCCGCGCGCGCGCTGATCGGGCAGGGCGGGCCGGTTGGGCGCAAGCTGGATTTCCTGATGCAGGAGTTCAACCGCGAAGCCAACACGCTCTGTTCCAAGGCGCAGAGCACCGAATTGACGACCGTCGGTCTGGCCCTGAAGGCGGTGATCGACCAAATGCGCGAACAAGTGCAAAATGTGGAGTAAGACGTGACAAACCCAAGCCGACGCGGCCTTCTGATCATCCTCAGTTCCCCCTCCGGGGCGGGCAAATCGACCAT
The DNA here is from genome assembly GCF_043556915.1 of Sulfitobacter sp. 1A15299. Classification (NCBI taxonomy): domain Bacteria; kingdom Pseudomonadati; phylum Pseudomonadota; class Alphaproteobacteria; order Rhodobacterales; family Roseobacteraceae; genus Sulfitobacter; species Sulfitobacter sp. 1A15299. Next base: position 22,280 of record NZ_JBIFFJ010000025.1, read on the forward strand.
GGCCCGCGCCCTGCGCGCATGGGATCCGACGATCAACTTCTCGGTCTCCGCCACCACCCGCGCCCCCCGTCCGGGCGAAGAGGACGGCAAGGATTACCGCTTTGTCGGCGAAGAGGAGTTCCGGCAGGCCGTGGCTGAGGGCGAAATGCTGGAACACGCCCATGTCTTTGGCAATTTCTACGGCTCCCCCAAAGCCCCCGTGCAGGCAGCGATCAGTGAGGGGCAGGACATTCTTTTCGACATCGACTGGCAGGGCGCACAGCAGATCCGCAACTCGGATCTAAACACGCACACGCTGTCGATCTTCCTGCTGCCGCCCTCGATCACCGAATTGAAACGCCGTTTGGAGAGCCGGGGGCAGGACGATGCCGCCACCATCGCCAAGCGCATGGGCAAAAGCTGGGATGAGATCAGCCACTGGGACGGCTATGACTTTGTGCTCGTCAACGACGACCTTGACCAGACGGAGGCGCGGCTGAAATCCATCATCACCGCCGCCCGGCTGCGGCTGAGCCAACAGCCCGCCATCAAGGATCACGTTCGCCGTCTGCAATCCGAATTCGAGGAATTGAAATGACCCTCTACGCCCTCGCCGATGCCCGCCCCGAAGTCTCCCCCGATGCATGGGTCGCGCCTGATGCCAATGTCATCGGCAAGGTGACACTCGGCCCCGAAGCCTCTGTCTGGTTCGGCAGCACCCTGCGCGGCGACAATGAGATGATCACCGTGGGGCGCGGCAGCAATGTGCAGGAGAACTGCGTCTTTCACACCGATATGGGCTATCCGCTGACCGTGGGCGAAGATTGCACCATCGGCCATAAGGTCATGCTGCATGGCTGCACCATCGGCGACAACACTTTGATCGGGATGGGGGCCACGGTGCTGAATGGTGCCAAGATCGGTAAGAACTGCTTGATCGGGGCAGGGGCGCTGATCACCGAAAACAAGGTGATCCCCGATGGGTCGCTCGTCATGGGTGTGCCGGGCAAAGTGGTGCGTGAGCTTGATGCGCAAGCGATCCAGCGGCTGACCGCGAGTGCCAAACACTATGCCGAGAACGCCACGCGCTTCCGCCGCGATCTTGAACCGCTCTGACATGGGCAGCACCGCCGTAACCCTTTCCGATGTGGTGGCGGCCCTGCCGCTGCCAAGCGTTGCCATCAATGCCGAAGAGCGGATCACCGTTCTGAACGCGCCCGCCGAGGATTTGCTGGGCAAGGGGCTGCTGGGCCGCCATTTCGTCACCGCGCTGCGCCAGCCGGGGCTGGTCGAAGCGGTCGAGCGCTGTCTCGCGGGCGCGGGCCCCTGCCAAGCGCGCTTTACCAGCATCGGCGGCGAACATGGCACCACCTATGACGTCAGCCTGCGCCCGGTGGGGGACCACGGGATTGTCCTGCTCAGTTTCAACGATGTGACGGAGATGGCGCAGGCAGGCCAAATGCGCCGCGATTTCGTGGCCAACGTGAGCCATGAGCTGCGCACCCCGCTCACCGCGCTCATCGGGTTCATTGAGACGCTACAAGGCCCGGCACGCGACGACACGGCGGCGCGCGAGCGGTTTCTGGGGATCATGGCGCAAGAGGCCGAACGGATGAACCGGCTGGTGGGCGAGCTTTTGTCGCTCAGCCGGGTCGAAGCCGAAGAGCGCGTGCGCCCCGAGGCGCCGGTTGATCTGCGCGATGTGCTGCGCGGGACCCTGCGCAACCTCGCGCCGCTGGCGGTGGACAGCAATGTGACGCTGGCGCCCAAACTGGGCGATGCACCGGCCTCTGTGCTGGGCGATGCAGATCAGTTGGTGCAGGTCTTTACCAACCTTATCGAGAACGCGATCAAATACGGCGGGCGCGACAACCGGGTCGAGATTTCGGTCGCGCACACAGCCCATGACCCGGCGATGCGTGGCCCCGCGGTTTACGTAAGCGTGCGCGACCATGGCCCCGGGATCGACGCGATCCACCTGCCGCGGCTGACCGAACGGTTCTACCGGGTTGACAGCCACCGCAGCCGCGCGCTTGGCGGAACGGGGCTGGGTCTGGCCATCGTCAAACATATCATGAATCGCCACCGCGGGCGGCTCAAGATCACCAGCACCCCCGGCGAAGGGGCCGAATTTCGCGTGATTTTGCCGATGAAAGCGGGTTCTGACTGATTTTTGCAGAAATTTGGTGATTCACGCCGACTGTCATGAAACTGTAACGTTGCTGTCACAAAAGCACAGCACCGCCTTCATAGACGGGGCGCAGATCACCATGGGGTGGTCACCAATTCGCATCTGACAGGAGATATCATGTCACTCGCAAAACTCACCACTTCCGCCCTGGCGATTGCCGCCGTATCCGCAACCGCCGCTGCCGCGCGTGACCAAGTACAGGTTGCCGGTTCCTCGACCGTGCTGCCCTATGCCTCCATTGTCGCCGAAGCCTTTGGCGAGAACTTCGACTTCCCGACACCGGTTGTGGAATCAGGTGGCTCCTCGGCTGGCCTCAAGCGTTTCTGCGAAGGCGTGGGCGAGAACACCATCGACGTGGCCAATGCCTCGCGCCAGATCAAAGACGCCGAAGTGGCGGCCTGTGCCGAGAACGGCGTGACCGACATCATCGAAGTGCGCATCGGCTATGACGGCATCGTCTTCGCCTCCGACATCAATGGCGAGACCTTCGCGTTCACGCCGGTCGATTGGTACAAAGCCCTCTCCGCCAAAGTCGTCGTCGATGGCGAAGTGACCGAGAACCCCTATACCACATGGGATCAGGTCAACCCCGACTTCCCCGCGCAGCCGATCCAAGCCTTCATCCCCGGCACCAAACACGGCACGCGCGAAGTTTTCGAGGAAAAAGTGATCCTTGCGGGCTGCGAAGAGACCGGCGATCTTGAAGTTTTCGCCGAAGCGGCGGGCGGCGATGAGAAAGCGGCTGAGAAAAAATGCATCAGCCTGCGCACCGACGGCAAGTCCGTGGACATCGACGGCGACTACACCGAGACGCTGGCGCGCATCGAAAGCAACCAAGACGGCATCGGCGTCTTCGGTCTGGCCTTCTACGAGAACAACACCGACAAGCTGCAAGTTGCCACCATGGGCGGCGTCGAGCCGACCACCGAGAGCATTGCCTCGGGTGACTACCCCGTGTCGCGCCCGCTGTTCTTCTACGTCAAGAAAGCCCACATCGGCGTGATCCCCGGCCTGAAGGAATACGCTGAGTTCTTCGTCGCCGACGAAGTTGCCGGCCCCGACGGCCCGCTGGCCGAATACGGTCTGGTCTCGGACCCTGAACTGGCCGACACCCAGTCCGTGGTTGCCGATGAAACCGTGATGGGCAGCGGCTCCTAAGCCTTTACCACTATCGCCGGGGGCGGGTGACTGCCCCCGGTTTTTCGCTTTTTGATCCACCGGGGGACATGTGGGACAAATACTGACAACAAGTGCGGTGCTGCCGCTGGTCATCTTGATCGCGGCGCTGGCACTGGGCGGGTATTTCCTTGCGCGGCGTCGAGCTTTGGCCTCTGCCCAAGGCGACAGCCGCAAGCTGCATTCGCTGCCCAGCTACTACGGCTACAACGCGGTGATGAGCGTGGCGGTGCCCGCACTTTTGGTTCTAGGGCTCTGGCTGCTGATCCAGCCGATGCTGGTGCAATCTTCGGTGGTCGATATGATCCCCGCCGAGGTCGTGCCCGAAGGCTCCTCCGTCAATCTGATCATGAGCGATGTGCGCCGTCTGGCCGATGGGCTGGACGCGGCCGTCTCTTCCGGCGCGCTTAGCGCAGCGGATGCGACCGACCTTTCCGCAGCCGAAGACCTGCGCACTTGGCTGGGCGAACAGGGCATTGCCTTGGGAGCCGAGATCAGCCCCGAAGTGCTGCAAGCCGCGCAGGCCTACCGTGAGATGACGGCGACGGGCAATTTCTGGCGCAACATCATCGTGGCGCTGATTGCCTTGGCTGGGTTGGCCATGGTCTACCGCGAAACCACGGCCACCTTCCGCGCCCGCAACCGGGTCGAAGGCGGCGTGAAAGCGCTGCTGATCCTTGCGGCGTCGCTCGCCATTCTGACCACCGTTGGCATCGTGTTGTCGATGCTCTTCGAGACGATCAATTTCTTCAACTTGCATCCATGGACCGACTTCTTCTTCGGCTCCTCCTGGGCACCCAATTTCCGCGGCGACAGTGACCTGTCGATCCTGCCGTTGCTTTGGGGCACGCTTTATATTTCGCTCATCGCGCTGCTGGTGGCCGTGCCCATCGGGCTTTTCGCCGCGATCTATCTGAGTGAATATGCAGGCCCAAAGGTGCGCGCCACGGCCAAGCCGCTGCTCGAAATCCTCGCAGGCATTCCCACGATCGTCTACGGCCTTTTCGCGCTGCTGACCGTGGGGCCGTTCCTCGTGCAAGTCTTCGGGCGCGGGGAAGAGGGGCTTCTGGGCGTCGATTGGATGTCGGGGGCGACCTCGGTCCTGACCGCCGGGCTGGTGATGGGCATCATGTTGATCCCCTTCGTCTCCTCCCTGTCGGACGACATCATCAACGCGGTGCCGCAATCGCTGCGCGACGGCTCCTTCGGGCTGGGTGCCACCCAGTCCGAAACGATCCGCCAAGTGGTGCTGCCTGCGGCGCTGCCGGGCATCGTGGGCGCCGTGCTGCTGGCCGCGAGCCGCGCCATTGGTGAGACCATGATCGTGGTGCTGGGGGCAGGGGCCATCGCCCGCATCTCGGCCAATCCGCTGGAGGCCATGACCACCATCACCACCCGCATCGTCAGCCAGTTGACCGGGGACAGCGATTTCGCCAGCCCCGAGACGCTGGTGGCCTTCGCCCTTGGCCTGACCCTCTTCGTCCTGACCCTGGGCCTGAACGTGCTGGCCCTCTACATCGTGCGCAAATACCGGGAGCAGTACGAATGAGTGATATCCCCAACCCCGCAGCCCCTATCGCAGACCCGCGCGGAGCCTCCCTGCTGGTCCAAGACGGGCGCACCAAACGCCGCAACGCCGCCGAGGGCCGTTTCAAGCTCTATGGCATCATTGCCATCGTGATCGGCCTGCTGATGCTGCTGACGCTGCTCTTTACCATCATCTCACGCGGGACCGGCGCGTTTCAGCAGACCTATGTGACGCTCTCCGTGCCGCTGCTGGAAGACAAGCTCGACAAAAACGGCAACCGCGATTTGGAAGACATCAAGAAGGTCTCGACCTTCGGATATGCGCCGCTGCTGAAAGCTGCCTTTGAAAACAAGGTCGAAGCGGGCGAGGTCGCGACCGATCTCAAGCCCAAGGCGATGGCCGATATCCTGTCGAAAGACGCCGCCGCGCAATTGCGCAACTATGTCTTGGCCAACCCCGATCTGATCGGCACGAATGCCGAGTTCGAGTTTCTGACCAACAGCCGTGTCGATGGCTATCTCAAAGGCCGCGTGACCCGCGAGAGCATTGCCAATGACAAGAACATCAGCGCCGCGCAGCTTGACCTGGTGGATGCGTTGGTCGCCGAGGGCAGCATTGAAAAGCGGTTCAACCTCGACTTCATCACGGGCGCCGATGCCTCTGACGCACGGCCCGAAGCGGCGGGCATGGGGGTGTCGATGATCGGCTCTTTCGCGATGATGCTGGTGGTGCTGGTGCTGGCGCTGCCGATCGGGGTCGCCGCGTCGATCTACCTTGAAGAATTCGCACCGAAGAACTGGATCACCGACATCATCGAAGTGAACATCTCGAACCTCGCCGCGGTGCCGTCGATCGTCTTTGGTATCCTTGGCCTTGCGGTCTTCATCAACTACATGCACCTGCCGAACTCGGCCCCACTGGTGGGTGGTCTGGTGCTGACGCTGATGACCCTGCCGACGATCATCATCTCGACCCGCGCCTCGCTGAAATCGGTGCCGCCCTCGATCCGCGACGCGGCGCTTGGGGTAGGGGCCTCGAAAATGCAATCGGTGTTCCACCATGTGCTGCCCCTCGCGGCACCGGGCATTCTGACCGGCACAATCATCGGACTGGCCCAAGCCCTTGGCGAAACGGCCCCTTTGCTGTTGATCGGCATGGTGGGCTTCATCGCCTCCAACCCGCCCGACAGCATCGCCGAAGGGCTCATGGCCCCGAACTCCGCCATGCCGGCCCAGATCTACGAATGGGCCAAACGCGCCGACCCCGCCTTCTATGAACGCGCTTGGGGCGGTATCATTATCTTGCTGGTGTTCCTGATCACGATGAATGCCATCGCCGTGCTGCTGCGCCGACGCTTTGAGCGTCGCTGGTAAACCAAGGACGGGACCATGAAAGACAACAGATATTCGGAGAGTGACGTGACAACCCAACCCGTCAAGATCGCGGCCCGCAACGTGCAGGTCTACTACGGTGACAGCCACGCCATTCGCGACGTGGACATCGACATCAACGACAAGACCGTAACTGCCTTTATCGGCCCTTCGGGTTGCGGCAAATCGACTTTTCTGCGGTGTATCAACAGGATGAACGACACTATTGATGCGGCCCGTGTGACCGGTGACATCCGTATCGACGGTGAAGACATCTATGACAAGCGGGTCGACCCGGTGCAGCTGCGTGCCAAAGTGGGTATGGTGTTTCAAAAGCCGAACCCCTTCCCAAAGTCGATCTACGACAACGTGGCTTACGGCCCGCGCATTCACGGGCTGGCCCGCAACAAGGCCGATCTTGATGATATCGTCGAACAGGCGCTGCGCCGGGGCGCGATCTGGAACGAGGTGAAGGACCGTCTGCACGCCCCGGGCACCGGCCTTTCGGGCGGCCAACAGCAACGCCTGTGCATCGCCCGCGCCGTGGCGACCGAACCCGAAGTGCTTTTGATGGACGAACCATGCTCGGCTCTCGACCCCATCGCCACCGCGCAAGTCGAGGAATTGATTGACGAATTGCGCCAGAACTTCTCCGTCGTGATCGTCACCCACTCCATGCAACAGGCCGCGCGGGTGAGCCAGAAAACCGCCTTTTTCCACCTCGGCAATCTCGTGGAATATGGCGACACCGACGACATCTTCACGCGGCCCCAAGATCCGCGCACCGAAAGCTACATCACCGGCCGTATTGGATAATATCATGTCAGATCAACACATTGCCTCAGCATTCGACCGCGATCTGGAAGCCGTTCAGGCGCAGATCCTCAAGATGGGCGGACTGGTCGAAGACGCCATTCGCCGCGGCGCGCAATCGCTGGAAACCCGCGACGAAGAGCTCGCCAATGAGGTGCGGGCAGGGGACAAGGCCATCGACGGGCTGGAAGAGCAGATCAACGAAAGCGCCGCCCGTGTCATCGCCCTGCGTGCGCCCACGGCGATCGACCTGCGTCTGACGCTGAGCGTCATCAAGATCAGCGCCAACCTCGAACGTATTGGCGACTATGCGAAAAACATGGCCAAGCGCAGCAGCGTCTTGAACCAGATGGAGCCGGTGAGCGACAGCACCGGCGCGATCCGCCGCATGGCTGGCGCGGTTGAGGCGATGCTGAAAGACGCGCTCGACGCCTATATCCAGCGCGACGCAGACCTCGCGCGGGATGTGATCACCCGCGACGAAGATGTTGACCAGATGTATAACGCGCTCTTCCGCGAATTCCTGACCTTTATGATGGAAGACCCGCGCAGCATCACCGCCTGTATGCACCTGCATTTCATTGCCAAAAACGTCGAACGTATGGGCGACCATGTGACTGCCATTGCCGAACAGGTCGTCTACCTCGTGACCGGTGAAACGCCCGAGGATGACCGTCCCAAGGCCGACCGCACTTCGATCACCACGAAGGACTGAGACGATGGACGTCACACGACCGCAAGTTCTGCTGGTAGAAGACGAACCCGCGCAACGTGAGGTACTGGCCTACAACCTTGAAGCCGAAGGCTTTGAGGTGCGCCGGGCCGAAGACGGCGAAGAAGCCATGCTTCTCGTCTCGGAGGCCGCGCCGGATTTGGTGATCCTCGATTGGATGATGCCTTTGATGAGCGGCATCGAAGTTTGCCGCCAGCTTAAATCGCGCGAGGCGACGCGGCACATTCCGGTCATCATGCTTTCCGCACGCTCCGAGGAAGTGGATACCGTGCGAGGGCTTGAGACCGGCGCGGACGACTACGTGATCAAACCGTACAACCTGCGCGAACTCATGGCGCGCGTGCGCACGCAGTTGCGACGCACACGTCCCGCAGCCGCTGGCGCGCTCCTGAGCTTTGACGACATCCAGCTCGACCCAGAGCGTCACCGCGTGAGCCGTGCGGGCAATGAGCTGAAACTAGGGCCGACGGAGTATCGGCTGCTGACGACGCTGCTGGAAAAACCCGGTCGCGTGTTCAGCCGCGACCAACTGCTCGATCACGTCTGGGGCCGCGACATCTATGTCGATACGCGCACCGTGGACGTTCATATTGCGCGGCTGCGCAAAGCACTGACCCGCGAGGGCGGCGAAGACCCGATCCGAACCGTGCGTGGCGCGGGTTATGCCTTGGGTTAAACCGTTGTAGCTCCTCTCAGGACGCGTTTTATTTACATAATACTGATTATCGGTTTTGCTTATGTAGCCGCGGCACATTCTAAACTGGGTTGCGACACTTCCGGTATCTTGCTGAAAAAGCAAGGAGAACAGACATGGCACATACAGA
>NZ_JBIFFJ010000026.1:0-30447 GCF_043556915.1 Sulfitobacter sp. 1A15299
TGGCCGGGCTCCGCCCGTTCTTGCCTCAAACTGTCCCCCGGACAGTTTGCCGTTTCGCGGACCGGCGCGAACTCAAAGACGGCCGTCGCAAGATCATCACCTTCAAACGCGGTGCCTATTGGTGGAGCGCGTCTGAGGGCGCTTATCCGCTCTCGGCGGCACTTGAGAGCATCAAGGACTAGGGCGGCTGGATCGAAACCATCCCCAACCCGAATTACAGACCCAAGGGGCTGTTCGGGTAGGGCGCCTTCTGCTTCGGTTCCTCCGCCCCGCGGAAAAGAAAAAGCAGGCTTTGGGAAGGGTGTTTCAACTTCTCAAAGGAGAGCCCTATGACCATCACTGCACAGCCCCATACAGAATGCCCGGATCCGAGCGTCATCGCCGCGCAGAACGACGCGTTCCGCAAGCTCGCGTGCCTTGGAGTGCCGCCCGCGCAGCCCGTCCAAGGCCGGATGCATGTCACCCGCTCGCTCATGGAGGTCGGTGACGGCTTCATGGCCGAGGCGGTGAAGGCCACCGGTGAGTTTGCCACGTTCGAGCCCGAGAATGACCCGGAAGGCTGGCACGATTTCGGGGCGGTCGAGATCCGGGGCGAGACCGTGTTCTGGAAAATCGATCTCTATGAAGCGGATTCTGATTTCCGCTACGGTGCCGAGGCCCCGGACAATCCCGCTACTACCACGCGCGTGCTGACCATCATGCTGGCGCGCGACTGGTAGGGCGGGGGGAGCCTTAAGTCCTACACCTCCGACACGGAAGGCCCACTGACCCTTCAAAGGGAGAGTGGGCCTTTTGTCGTGGTGATCCCTGAAGCCGGGGATTGGCCGCGCGCGAGCGCGCGGACCGCATCCTACCCATCGAAAAGGATATCCCATGACCGCAAGTTTCAAACCCGTCTCCGTCGCCATCGGCGATCTGACAGCTCACCCCGCCAATGTGCGCAGCAACGCGCCGGAAACCTATGATCCTGAGAACATCGCTCATCTGAAGGCCAGCATCGCTGTGCTGGGCCTACTCCAGCCGCTCTTGGTCCAGAAGCTTGACGGCAAATATGCTGTCCTCGCCGGTGGCCGGCGCCATGCCGCGCTTAAGGAGCTGATCGCTGACAAGGCCAGCAAGGGGTTCACGGCGAAAACCAAGGTCGACTGCCGCCTTGTCCCTGAGGAGAGCGACGCCACCACGGCGCTGTCGCTCGCCGAGAACATTACCCAGGCGCCGATGAATGCCATCGACGAGTTCGAGGCTTTCGCCCGTATGATGGAGGTCGACGGCCAGACGCCCGAGACGATCGCAAAGACATTCGGCACGACCGTCGCCGCTGTGAAAGGCCGGTTGCGCTACGGTCTGATCCACGCTGACATCCGCGCCGTGGCCCGGGCCAAGACGATCACGCTCGATACGATGAAGGCCTTTGCCGAGCATCCCAGCCAGGAGGTGCAGAAGGAGGTCTACGAGGCACTCACCAAGGAAGACAGCTACCTGCAGGCCTACTCCGTCCGTCAGGCGCTCAAATCCCGCGGGGTGCAGGTCAGCGATGATATCGGGGCTTTCGTGCGCGCGGACTACGAGGCGCGTGGCGGCGCAGTCGCGGCTGACCTTCTGGAAGAGCATTCCGTGCTCGAGGATGCGGCGCTGGTCGAGACCATCCTGCTCGAAAAGCTCGGTGCCGCTGCCGAAGAGGCCCGCATAAAGCTGGGCTTTGCCTGGGCCGATGCGATGGTCCGCTATGATTACGCGACCATGGCCGACTACGGCCGCGTCTATCCCGGCCCGATCGAGCCTGATGAGGCTGCGCAAAAGCGCATCGATGAGATCACCGCCGAACTCGAGAAACTGCAGCTCGAGATGGAGGATGAGGGGCTCGAGGACGGTGCCTACAACGCGCTTTACGAGCGCGTGGACGCCTTGGAAGAGGAAGCGCGCGATCTGCAGGAGGCCTACAGCGCCGAGGACCTAGCGCGGTCTGGGGTAATCGCGTCGTGGCAGGGTGGGCAGATCACGCTCCATGTTGGTCTCGTCCGCCCCGAGGACACCGTCAAAGAGGAGGGCGCGCGCGGCTCCTCGGCTAGCCCGACCGGGGAGGAGGCCCCGGACCCGGACGAAATCACCTATCCAGCCTCACTGGCTGAGGACCTCAAGACCGAGCGAGCCATGGCGCTTGGGGCCGCGATGGCGCTGCATCCGGAAGCCACGCTCGATCTGACGCTCTTCAAGCTGGTCAGTGACGTTCTGGCCAGCGGCATGAGTGTCACGCAGGCGATCAAGATCGATGCCCGCAAGGAATACCGCAGCCATGCCAAGATGGACGAGATCGACGAGACCTCGCTCGAGCAGGTGGCGGCGGCGCATGATGCACTTGATCTCTCCTGGCTCGATGACGCCCGCGCGCCCGCCGATCAGTTCGCGGCGTTTCGCGCGCTGGAGGCCGGCGAGAAGGCCAAGCTCGTGGCCTATGCCACGGCCAGCACCACGCAGTCCTGCTTCGCGCGAGACCGCCAGCGCGACAGCCTGATGCATGCGTTCGAGATCGAGATCATGCCCGACATCCGCGCCCACTGGACGCCGAATGCGGCGCTCTTCAACCGCTTCAAGAAGGCTTGGCTCCTGAAGATCCTCGGCGAGGATCTGGGTCTCGCCCAGGAGGCGGTGACGCTGGCCTCGTCGAGCAAGAAGGAGATCGTCGCCTTCTGCGACAAGCTCTTCGCCGAACCCTTCGCCACGCTGACGGACGCGCAGCGCGCTGCCGTGGCCGCCTGGTGCCCGCCGATGATGCAGACCAACGGTGTCGCCTCTGATGAGGCGGAGCCCGCTGCGGAAACCCCGGAGCCTGACAGCGAGGTCCCGCAAGCGGCCTGAGTCCTCACGCGACCCGCGCGTGGATCATGCCACCCGCGCGGGTCGACCCTTCCAAACCGAACAGAAAGACATCCCCATGGCTATTCTCAAGTTCTCTGCGTCCGCTGTCGCGGCGCAAATCGCCCATGCGCGCGCCTGCAAAACCTTCCTGCCCAACTGGAACGGACCCGTGGACAGGCCCGCCCTGATCCTCATCGTCGGCAATGGTGTGCATCTGCGCTCAAACGGCATCGATGGCACGACCACCCGCATCGTCACCACCGAACAGGCCGATCCGTCCTTCGCCTTCGCCGAAGGCATGAACCCGTTTCGGGACACCGACTGGATGGCGCAGCGCCGCATGGCGTTTCGCGATCTGACCGGCCAGTTCTACACCGACATCCTGGATGACGTGCAGGTGCTCATCGACCGGGGGCGGGGGGCCATCCGGCTCGCCACCGATGGCCACAGCATCCGCGTCTTCGTGCGCCGGGCTTCGGACTATCTCATCGGCGGGACCTACGAGGTGCCCTCGGGCCTCGGCGGCACCTTCCGGGTCATTCTCTAGGATGCCTGCGACACCTTCGCGATCGTGCAGAACTGCGGCAATTGCGAGGATTTCGACGCCATGCAGCCCTATCGCGTGCCACTCGATGCGCTGATGGAAATCGATGACCGGAGGGCGGCATAACGCGCCCTTTCTCAAGCAAGCATCGCCAATACCCTGCCGGGCCTGCGGCCCTATCGGGACATTGGCGACAACAATTTTCCCCAACGAGAGAAAGGACACTGAAATGGGATGGCTTTTCTACACCGACGGCCGCGTCAAATCCTACGCGGATGAGAAAGCGGAGATTGCTCGGCTGTGCACCTTCGAGGGCGACACGCGCAAAACTGAACTGGTCAAAGCCTGCAAGGTGGGTTCGACTTGGTACGCGGCGGCAAAGGTCATCAATCTCGACGGCACCCCTGTCGAAGACACGACCTATGTGACCGATGCGGACGGGTCGATCACTTTTGGCGCTGTCTTCCTCACCCGATACGATGACGGCTTCTGGGGCTACAAGGACATGGAGGAAAGCGCTGGCCCGAACGAGTCTCGTGCTCCCCTTGGGCTGATCGAGCTCCTCTCCGACCTGAAAGACCCGGACAGCTACGCCCAGGACTGGCGTCAGCGCTGCCGGGACTGGGCGTCGATCCCGGACTACGAGGAAGGCGACAAGATCAAGCTCGCAGCACCTGTGACGCTCTCCGATGGCAGTACCTGCCAGATTGTCATCGCGACCCACTACAGGCGCGGGCGGCAAAAACGCCGCTGCTACCGCATCGAGGAAACTGGTGGGCTCGTACGCCTGTCAAAGGCCTCGCTTGCGGGCTCGGAGCTGCTCAGCTCCGCGAAAGGTGCGGCTAGCCCGGTGCTGGCGGAGTTCCTGGCTGGGCGAGATTAGGTCCTGCGCCGGACGGTTCATCGGCCTGCCCGGCGACAGCAGATGCTGCGGCTTGTCTTGACAAGGCAATGCAAATGCATTACCCATCGCAGGTAGCAAATACCCCCTTTCTTTCAGGAGACTGCCATGACAGCGCTCGCACAAGATGTCTCGAAACTCACGGATCGGTATCAGACGACCGTGCCGGCGGGTGTGCGCAAACAGCTCAAGCTGGGCAAGGGCGACCAGATTCGTTACTGCACCGAGCCGAGTGGCAGGGTCTATATCGAGCCCGTGCGCAGCGACGAGGAAGATCCCGTGCTCGGAGCCTTTCTCGATTTTGTCGAGGCCGATATCAAGGCGCATCCGGACCGCATTCGGGCGTTCGATGGGGCTTTGCATGACCGTCTTGCAGCACTGGTCGGAGACGTTGACGTCGATCTCGATGCGCCGCTATCGCTCGAGGATGAATGAGCGGCGATAGCGTGCCCGCCCAATCGCCCCTTGTCGTAAACGGATGGTCGATTTATGCGCATCCGCTCTTTCTGGATCAGCTCGAAGGGCTGACTGAAGAGGTCGAGGCGCGTAAAGCACGTGATCCTAAGACCTGGCGCAAGAAAAACCCGACGAAACGGCTGGCCGCCATCTTCAAGCTGGTCACCGAAGCCATACCGGCAGATCCGGGTGCCGCGGCCTTCCGGCAAGGCGGCACACTCGGCGATCACCGCAAGCACTGGTTCCGGGCGAAATTCTTCCAGCAGTATCGGCTGTTCTATCGGTTCAACAGCGATGCGAAGGTCATCGTGGTGGCCTGGGTGAACGACGACAAGACCCTGCGCGCCTACGGCAGCAAGACGGATGCCTATGCGACGTTCAAAGGGATGTTGGAAGATGGCAATCCACCTGACAATTTCGACGCGCTCTTGAAAGAAGCTGCAGCGGCGGGCAAGCGGTTCGAAACTTCCCTTGAAGCGGTGCCCGATCGGTAAGTGGGCCAGCTTGCTGTGACCCTTTGGCATTATCGTTTACGACGCCCGCTGGAAGATGTAGCTCGGCTGATAATAGGGTCGGAGAAAGCACAATGATTGAGGCGGAAAAGGATAGGCAGCACCTCGGGCTAGAGGAGCAATGCGCGCCTGACCTGACGGGGCACCGTTTCCCAATTGCTGTGCAAGTTGCAGACATGCCCGATCACCTCGGCAAGCTGCTGGATATCGGGCTCGAGGAGCATTTCCGTGGCGGTTGATGTCAATTCGTATGACGCGTGGTTTCGCGCGAAGGTGCAGGCCGCGCTGGAGGAGGAATGCACGGGAACATCTCAAGTTCAGGTGATGCAGGCCGCACAGGCATTGATTGATGCGAAACGGGAGGTCGAACCCAAGTCCTGACCAAGCCTTGGAGGTCAGCGCGGTCTGACCTCCTTCACCCTGAAAAGCGAAAGCGGGCTTTTTGTCCTTTGGAACTCAGACCCTGATCCAAAGGAAAATCCCCATGACCAAGCCCAATCCGGCGAACCCGACTTCTTCAATCTCCGACGCTGATCTCGCCTCTGCGCTGGCGCAAATCGGCGCGGAGATCGACCACCAGCCCCTGCGCAGCTCGGCGCTCGCGCGCATCATGCGCGAGACGTTTCTTGGCAGCGATGCCAGCGGTGCCTGGGACTGGCGCATGGCATATGACCTGATGCAGGCCGCGGCCATCCAGATGCTGCTGCGTGGGGACAACGCAGCAGGTGATATCGCTACCGCAAAGCTCGTTGCCTCTCGGCTGCTGACGGAAACCCGCCGGTCAGAGCAGCAGATCAGGCTGCAGCAGTTTTCCACGCCGTTGCCTTTCGCGGCAATGGCCGTGCGGGCGGCAGCCATTCGCAAGGGCGAGACCGTTCTGGAGCCCTCGGCTGGCACCGGCGCTCTCGCTGCTTTCGCGGAACGGGCTGGTGCCACGCTTCTGCTCAACGAGATCGACCCCTTTCGCCAGGGCCTTTTGCGCGCGGTCTTTGGCGGCGATGTGACGGGCCATGACGGCGAGCATATCGACGATCTTCTGCAGACGCCGGTTCTGCCCGACGTCGTGGTGATGAACCCGCCCTTTGCCTCCTCGGTCGATCGGTCGCGAGACAAGCACATCGCTGCCAAACATCTCATTGCGGCTGCCAAGCGCCTGGCACCGGGTGGGCGGATGGTGGCGATCATGCCGCAGGGGTTCACATCTGAGCGCGATGCCGCGCATTGGTCCCGCGCCTGCGGCCTTCTGACGCCGCGCTTGGCGCTCACGATGCCGGGGCAGGTCTATCGCAAGCTCGGCACAACTGTGGAAACCCAGCTGATGGTCTTCGACAAGGTGCAGGAGGCTGGCGAGATGATCCGCGCCACTGTGTGCGATCTGGATGAAGCCCTTCCTTTTGTCGATGCCGTGGCCGCAACCCGTCCCGAGATGCGCCCCGCCCAATGGGCGGCAGCGATCCCCCATGGTCGGCCGACAGTTCCATCATCTGCCCGGCGCAAGACCGCCGCTGCGCCGGTCGCTGCCTCCAAAAGCGGCGCCAACGCTGCCATCCCGCTCACCTTCACGAGCTTCGATGTCCCGCGCGACAACAGGCCCGTCTCGGAAATCTATGCGCGATACCGCCCGCAGCGTATCGAGATCGCGGGGGCACAGGAGCATCCCACGCCGCTGGTCGAAAGCATCGCCATGGCCTCTGTGGCCCCGCCAGTGCCCTCAGACACGGCCAGTGCGGAACTGCGCCTGCCCGGCAAACTGATCGAGGAGGGACATCTCTCCGAGGCGCAGCTCGAGACCATCATCATGGCCCATGATGCCCATGGGCGCGACCTGCCAGGACGGTTTACCATCGATGACGACCAGACCAAGCTGACGCGCGCCGATGATGACCAGGATGCAAATGCCTACCGTCTCGGGTATTTCCTCGGCGACGGCACCGGTTGCGGCAAGGGCCGCGAATGCGCCGGGCTCATCCTAGTGAACTGGCTTGCGGGGCGCAGAAAGGCGATCTGGGTTTCCAAATCCGCCACGCTTATCGAGGACGCGATCCGCGACTGGACCGATCTCGGCGGCTCGCCCGCCGACATCCAGCCACTCTCCAAATGGAAACCGGACCAGCCCATTCCGATGGGCGACGGTATCCTGTTCGTGACCTACGCCACGCTGCGCTCGGCGGGCAAATGCGGCACCACGCGGCTGAGCCAGATCCTCGACTGGATGGGCGAGGGCTTCGAGGGCGTGCTGGCCTTTGACGAGGCCCACGCCATGCAGAACGCTGGAGGCTCCGAGCAGGGCAGGGGGATCAAACCCTCCCAGCAGGGTCTTGCAGGCCTGCGGCTGCAACTTGCCGCCCCGCGCGCCCGCGTCTTCTACATCTCGGCCACGGAGGCCACGAGCGTGCACAACCTCGCCTATGCCGCGCGGCTGGGGCTCTGGGGGCAGGGGCCCGAATACCCCTTCCCGAGCCGCGAGGGTTTCGTCTCGGCGATGGAAGCCGGTGGCGTTGCCGCCATGGAGGTGGTCGCCCGCGATCTCAAGACGCTCGGTCTCTACACGGCACGTGCTCTCAGCTTCGATGGCGTGGAATATGATGTGCTCGAACACGCGCTGACCCCGGCTCAGATCGAGATCTACGACGCCTATGCGGGCGCCTTCCGCACCATTCACCACAATCTCGAGGCGGCACTGACAGCGACCGGCGTCAACGACGCCTCGGGCGAGACCAATGCCTCGGCTGCACGCGCCTCGGCCAAGTCCCGCTTCGAAAGCACGAAACAGCGCTTCTTCAACCATCTCCTGATGGGCATGAAGGCCCCGACCATTATCCGCGCCATCGAGGACGATCTGGCGGCGGGCAATGCTTGCGTCATCCAGGTGGTTTCGACCGGCGAGAGCCTGCTGAAACGTCGGCTTGAAACGATGGACGCGGAAGACGAGCTCGTCGAGGGTGCGTTGACGCCGCGCGACTATGTTCTGGGCTACCTGGAACATGCCTTTCCGATCCATGCGCAAAAGCTGGTCGAGATCGACGGCAACATGGTGGCTGAGCCCTTGCGGGATGCCAATGGCGCGCTCGTTGTCTCGCGCGAGGCGCTCGCCCTGCGTGACGCGGCCATGATGGAGTTGATGACGCTGGCTCCGATCCCTTCGGCGCTGGACCAGATCCTCTGGGCCTTTGGCGACGAGGCTGTCTCCGAGGTCACGGGCCGGTCCATCCGGCCCCTCAAGGCCGAGGACGGTCATCTCTTCATCGAAAAGCGTAGCGCAAGCAGCAATTCCTCCGAGACCCAGGCCTTCATGGATGGTGAAAAGGATATCCTTATCTTCTCCGAAGCAGGCGGTACGGGCCGGTCCTATCACGCGGCACAAACGGCGAAAAACCAGAAACGGCGGCGGCACTACCTGCTGGAGCCCGGCTGGCGCGCGGATGCGGCCATTCAGGGGCTGGGCCGCACGCATCGCTCTGCCCAGGTCAGCGCGCCTTTCTTCCGGGTCTGCACCTCGGATGTGCATGGCGAGAAGCGCTTCACCTCGACGATTGCCAAACGCCTCGACCAGCTGGGAGCGCTGACCAAGGGCCAGCGCGAGACCGGCTCGCAAGGCATGTTCCGCGAGGAGGACAATCTCGAAAGCCCGATCGCGCGAGCGGCGCTGCGTGGGTACTTTGCCGATCTTGTCGCCGGGCGGGCCGAGGCCATGAGCTATGAGAGCTTCACAGACTGGACCGCGCTGCGGCTGATCGACAAGGACGGGGTGCTGCTCGAGGAGCTGCCGCCGATCCAGCGGTTTCTGAACAGGGTGCTGGCGCTATCCATCCACATGCAGAACGCGCTCTTTGCCGAATTCATGAACCGGATCGCTGATCAGACCGAACGGGCGCGCGCAGCGGGCACGCTCGATCTCGGGGTGGAAACCCTGCGTGGCGAAAAGATCGAGCAGGTCTCCACGGAGGATCTCTGGACCTGCCCGAAATCTGGCGCCGTGACGCGGATCATCGGGCTTGAGGTCACCGACCCAGTCCATATCTTGGGCGCCGAAGAGGCCACGTCGCGCAATCCCGATAAGCTGCCGATGGTCAATCGCGCTTCGGGGCGTGCGGCGCTCATCTCGGTGCGGCCCATGCAGATGTACGACGAGGATATCGTCACCCTCATGCGCAAGGTAGTGCGGCCCAACGGGTCGAGCTATCTTGAAGAGGTGCGGTTCGCATCCTCGGCCTGGGAAGAGATCGGCAAGCCTGAGTTTGCAGGGCTTTGGGATGCCGAGGCCGCGTCCCTGCCGAAAACCACCACGACAAAGCTCTACCTGCTGACCGGGCTCTTGCTGCCGATCTGGAAGGACATCCCGACCACCAATGAGCGCATCTATAGGGTCACGCCCGACGGGGCGACCGCGATGATCGGGCGTGCGCTGAGCGAGGAAGGGGCGGCCGCGCTGCGCGCCCGCTTCCTCGTCTCCAACCCGCAAACGCCGCAGGAGATGCTGACCGCTGCTCTCGGCACCACAGCACCGGTCGATATTGGCCGGGGTCTGACCCTGACCCGTCGCCGGGTCGCAGGCGAGATGCGCCTCGAGCTGGGCGGTGCCGAAAAGGGCATGATCGAAGGGCTCAAGGCAATGGGGTGTTTCACTGAGATCATCGCCTTCCAGCTGCGGGTGTTCCTGCCGCATGGGGAAGAGGTCGACACGGTCAGCATTCTGGCCCGGATCGTGGGGCAGGGGCCTGCTATCACGGCAGACCAAGCCGCCTGAAAAGCCAAAGCGGGCTTTGGGTCGGGCATCGCGGATCGGGTTTTGGCCGGTCTGCGCTTTTCCGGGCGCGCGCCGACCAATGCGACGCCTGGTCCCCCAACTTCTGACAAGAGGACAGACCCATGACCAATCCCCAGATCGACTATGCCGCAATGGCGGCTCAGTGGCGCGCCGAGCGCGAAACCACCCTGAAGGCGACCCGAGCGGAGCTGATCGCGCAACTACGTGCGCTTGGCATCAGCGAAGTCACTGCCGAATACGAAGGCTATGGCGACTCCGGCAATATCGAGGATGTGACCGTGCAGTCTGCGGAGGTCAAACTGCCGGAGGTGCTTGCCACAGAGGTGGGCGATTTCGCCTGGTCGCTCGCTTATCACCATCACCCTGGGTTCGAGAACAACGAGGGCGGCTATGGCACGCTGACCTGGGACATTGCAGCAGACAGCATCACACTCGATCACGCCGACCGCTATGTCGAATGCTCACACAGCTATGACGAGGGGCTTTGAGATGGCGCATCCGCTTCATCATGCCGAAAGCTCGGCCCGAAAATTCGGCGGGGTGCCGTCCGACTATCAGTCCATACATAACTGGTTCGATGCCTCGAAAGAGCACCTCGCGCTCTTCACGCACCGGGCCTTGCGTCACCATGCCCAAGGCCTGTTTGAAGCCGAACGTGCCTTCGGTCTGACCCTGACCAATAGCGCTGGTCGAGAGATCCCCGTGCGCTGGATCGGCGAGCAGCATGTTCGTGAAGACTGCCAAGGCCGCATCCCGAGCATGGCGGACTGGCTGCGACGGATCCAGCCCGAGCCATGGATGGCCAATGGCCATATCGAGCAGCATGTCAGCGTGGAGCCCTGCAGCGATCCAAGAGTTGCCTGGGCATCAGAGGTGGCCGCCGGGCGAACGGTTCTTGGTCTGAAGGATTGGATGGCGGCGCGCGCGACGCAAGCCACGCAAGGTGCCTGACAGCTCTCGACCGTTTGCCAAACGAATAGTGCACGGAAGCCCGGTTGGACGACCGGGCTTCCTGCGGCGTTTACCCACCATTCTTCGTAAGGAGGTTCGCATGACACTCGAAGACATCAAGGCCGCCGTCGATGTCGGTCAGACCGTGCATTGGGTCAATACTGGCTACGTTGTGCACAAGGACCGGCTCGGTCAGTACCTGATCAGCTTTCTGCCGAACGGCAGCTGCATCGGTCTAACCGACCGGGAAGGGCACCGGTTGAATGGCAAAGAGGCGGAGTTCTTCGTCGCGCGATCGAAGGACGCCGCAGAAATTCCAGGCAACCAATCAAGACCAGACGGGCAGGGGAGGGGCGTAGCACCCGGAGGCGCGGGGGCATTCCCACTCGGACGGCAGCGCTGACCCGCGGCCGGGGCTGAAAGGAAAGCAGGCTTTCTGATTTGTGATCCCAGGAGGGGTCGAGAAAGCAATCCCGGATGCGCTGGCAAGAACGTCAGGCACCGGCCAATCCAAGAAGGAACTATCCCATGTTCGCAGGAACCCTCACCCGCAATGTCGAGACCGCCGCCGCCGAATACACCGGCATGATTCACTCGACGCGATTTGACATCGCCATCCAGCTTGAGGCACGGGCCAAGATGTCCACGCGCAGCCCGGATTACGACGTGACAGCAGTCAACAAATCGGGCCGCAAGGTCCGCATCGGCACGGCCTGGAACGAGACGGGCAATACCAGCGGAAACCCCTATATCTCGATGCAGATCGATGTGGGCCTCGGCCCGTTCCGGGTCAACGCGGTGCAGACGAAAGAGGCGCGCGCGGCCCAGAGCGGCGAATTCGAGATCATCCCGTTGGTCTCGAACGGCCTGATGAAATCCGGCTCGATCTCGGGCGAGCTCACCGCCATGGACGCTGACAACGCCTTCACCGGCTACATCGCCAATATGATGTTCGATCTGGAGTTCATGCTGATCGAGAACAGCTACAAGACCGAGGAGACCC
Organism: Sulfitobacter sp. 1A15299; assembly: GCF_043556915.1. Taxonomy (NCBI): domain Bacteria; kingdom Pseudomonadati; phylum Pseudomonadota; class Alphaproteobacteria; order Rhodobacterales; family Roseobacteraceae; genus Sulfitobacter; species Sulfitobacter sp. 1A15299. The sequence continues at coordinate 11,992 of NZ_JBIFFJ010000026.1, forward strand.
ACCCTGACTACCGCATCGAGGTCAGCTCGCCCCGGGGCACGCCGATCCGCGTTGGCTCGGCGTGGATGGCCAAGAGCAGCCGCACGGGCAATGACTACCTGTCGCTGCTGATCAACACGCCCGATGGCGACCTGCGTGTCAACGCCGTCCAGAACGAAGAACAGCGCGGTGGCCAGACTTTCTCGATCATTCCGTTCATCGACAGCGGTGATCAGGCGCAAGACGCGGGCGCGGGGCTGTCGCTGGTTGCCTGAACAGCGCGCGAGGTGAGACGATCTGAACCGAAAGGGGAGCCGTGGGATCACGGTTCCCCTTTTTCTGTGCTGGTGTGGTTTGGAGATGGCGCGAAGTAAACTATGCTTAGGTCAGGTGTCGAAGTAGGCCTAGAGCCGCCATTCTGCAGTCGGTGGCGACCCCGGCTGATGCTGCAGCAAGCACCAAGGGCAGCGAAGCGCAGTTAGCGATCTTTGGAAACTCAGCCTTTCTCTATCTCAACAAGCGCCTTTGCTAACATGACAGCTGGAACGAGGCAAAGATCAGCGGACGATCGGGCGACTTGTTCGAGAGCGCCAAGAAATTCTGGAACCTGCCAAACGTCGCAAGCTAACATCTATCGCCCTGCTTCGCCGGAGCCGTCCGTCACCCCTCACTTGCTGATGGGGGTGCGGCGGCGCAGAAGATCAGGGCACCCGCCTCCGCCCTGCTCTGCTAGTGAGTCAGGAACCTCTTGCCCTATGAAAGTTCTTCCAGGATGGGCACTGTCTTCATGTGATCCTCAACGGCAGACCTGACCTCATCACTCATCGGCAGGTTTGCCGCTTCTGTGCCCCAATGCTCCCGAAAAGCCTGAACCGTCTCTTGGGCCGCGTCGATCGCCATCTTCCTCGGGATCGATGCTTTGACGGCAAGGTGCTCTAGCTCATCAACCGAGAATGCCGAAAACACCTTGGCACGGCTGATCTTCATGTTGGTCGCATCACCCGGAATGTAGGGCACAGTCGCCACAAAATCATAAGCTGGTGCCAGCGAGACATACCGCCTGTCCGGATAGATCAGTGACCAGTTCTTCATGTGCATATCAGCATTGCCGATCAGCATGTTGAAGGTCAGGCGCCGGACATATTCGATGATGTCGGCATCATTACCTTCGGCGGCGATCACCTGGGCGATGTTGCGGAATGTGCCATTGCCGTATTTGTCTTCGGGATAGAGCCCATAGACCTGCGCAAAATCCTCGATATGCACGCGCGACCCGTCGGAAAGGCGATCAAACCGCTCGATCACAAAGGCATGGTTGCCGATCTTATCGATACCCTCGGGCAGGTTCTTGATCGCATCGATACTGACCAGATCGATGGCAGGGACGTTCATCCCGATAAGGCCGGCCAGCTTCATCATCGAGAATTCATTTTCAGGGACGCCTGCGAATTCACGCGAGGGTAGCTTCACGATCCAGGAGCCCCCGACACCAGAGGCGGGAATGGTCAGCCCGCCACTAGCTTCCATCACGGCGGAAAACTTGAGCTGAACGCCTGCCAGCGAAAACCGCAAAGCATTCTCTCGCTGATCATCGCCATGATCATCGGCGCCATCGGCCGCATCCGGCGGCCAGGCTTCACCGTCAGCAGGGGTGATCGTGATCGCGCCGGGCAGGTCATGGCCAAGCGCCCAAAGCAGATAGAATTCTCGTTCGGGATTCACGCCCGCCTGTTCGGCCAGGTATTTGCGCAGATGGCCTTCGGGAAGAAGGTTTGAGAAGAAGGGCATGACGCGCTTCTGATAGGGCCGAAAATCCGTATAGAGTTCCCCGAATTCATCCTTGAAGGCGAGCCCGAGGGTCGGCCTGTCAGGATTTTCGATGTACTCGTCGGTGAAGGCAAAGATGGTGCGATCGCCGCCAAGATTGGTGAGCGTGCCAATGGGCTCGCCATACAGGTTTACGTTCAGCACGGAGACATTACTCATCGTTGTCTCCATCAAGGCGATAGGCAGGACGCGGCAAGCGCGTCCGTTCCTCATCGGCTATGCCATGGGCGAGTGCGTTGCGGAAACTGTTCATCTGCTTTGACGCTTCCTGCAGCGCGGCAACGCCACCCGCGTTCTCCACGGCTTTGAGCGCTTCACGTATGCTGCGCAATGTGTCGGTATTCCGGATCAGGTTCTCGAACTGTCGCATCTCGCGAAACTGCCGCTGCAGGTTTTCGAAGACGGGACTATCGATCTTGAGCGACTGGATGTGCTCAAGCTGCTTGGCGAGCCGGGCAATCTCTTTACGCGCCTCCGGCGTGGCCTTCGGCACGTCGTTTATGCTACGGGTGATCGTTCTTACGGCAGGCGCGGCCTTGCGCGGAACAAGCGCCAGTTCCAGATCAAGGGCGTTGGCGATGGCGGTCAGACTTGAGACGGTGAGGTTCACAGCGCCGCTCTCGATCTTGGAGATATGCGACTGCGGCACGCCTGCATGGGCGCTCAGCGCGCGCTGGCTCAGCCCCTTCTTTTCGCGGGCAGCTTTCAGTGTCGCCGCCAGTTTCTCGCTCTCATAGCTCATTTTGATATAATCCTGCATATCAAGCAAAGCGCTTGATCTACTTTAATGTATCATATGAAGCCTGAATTTTCAAGACGTGATCTAGTTTGACATATCGTAAGCTAGAAACGATCTATTTCTATAGATCGAACCATGGGGCATTGCTAGCCCAACCACGATGAACCCGGCGTGCGGCTCACCATACGGTCGTATGTATCCTCTTCAGCCTCTTCGGCAGGCTCGAAGCGTGACGGCGCGTCCCCAAGATGGATTAGGGAAAGCGCAAAGTCGTGGACTTCGGAGACCAGAGCATGTTCGGTGCAGGGCTCTTTGAACCAGCTTCCTGACTCATGCTCTCTCGTTGCTTTTCGCCGAACCAGTTCAGTTTCCGTTGCCGGTATCGCGGTCGCCGGTATCTCGATTGGCGGTCGGCCAGCCGTCTTGAAGTAGGCGCCAGTGCGCAAGGCGCGATCACTCGACCGCGCCCAATGAATGAAGCCATCAATAGATTTCACAAGAACTGCCCGGCGCTCGGTGTACTGCAGCCAGCGCAGCGTCGCCGCGATCAGGGAAACGCCGTAGCGGTCCGCGCATGCGCCCAAGGCCTCTAGTTCAGGCTGAGACTTCGGAGCGATCTGCGCACGGAAGTCATCCAGTGGCATGAGGAGATTTGCGGCGAACTCGTTCGCTTCTTTCTCGATCTGCCGATATTTGCTGTCCCAGCGTTCCATGTCCTCGGTGCTGCACTGGATACCGTCAGGATGATCCTGCCTGTGCAAGAGGTAGTGCCCGAACTCGTGGGCGAGGGTAAAGTTGATGCGCCCCGGCGATGCTGTGTCCGAATTGTAGAAGATGCCCCAGCCCATTTCGCCAGGCGGGGCCTTCATCAAGGCGCCCTCGAATCCCTTCAGCGGGGCACCCTGCACAAGACTTATCGGATCGTCAGGAAAGCGCTGCTTTGAAAAATCGTAGGCAAGCGCTTCAACATTGACCGGAAAGCGGTCGTCGCCACCCAAGGTGTTCAGGATGATGGTCAGGTCGTATGCCCATCGTTGCGGCGACTTCGGCTTGGTCATCCGGGTTTCCCCCACAGCTTTACCATCTCGCGGATTTTTTCTTTGGTATCAGGGTCCATGTGTTTGTATTCACGATAGAACTGCGCATCGACGGCGTCTTCCTCGGTTATCGCCTGCTTTTCATCGAGCAGGTATTCAATCGTGACACCAAGTACTTCTGCAATCTTGGCCAGCTTCTCCGCCGATGGACGCGGCGGGTTCTTGTTCTCCAGTTCCCATATGTAGCTTTTGCTGGAGCCGGTGAGCTCGGCAAGTTTGTCAAGCGTGAGCTTTTGCTCCTTCCGTAAGCGGCGAATCTTCTCTCCCAGGCTGTTGGTCATGTGGCGGCCTCCCCGTCGATCTTATTGTTCGGTAAAGGCGTACTTTACGTGCTTGACTTCTGACTTTCAACAAATATATGATGTTCGGAGTAGGCATACTTTTTATGCCTGCAACCCTAACGAACAGGAGGTATGGAAACCATGAGTAAGGGACCGAAGACCCATCACGTCGTGCCGAACCCGGCAGGCGGATGGGATGTGAAGCGTGGCGGCGCATCCCGCGCCAGCAGCCACCATGAAACCAAGCAGGACGCCGTTGATCGCGGACGTGAAATCAGCCGCAACCAGCAAAGCGAACTGCGTATCCACAACCGCGACGGACGGATCGCCAGCAGTGACAGCCACGGTGGCGACCCGTTCCCGCCGAAAGGCTAAAAAGAAAGGACCTGGCCATGCCGAAGGACGAAAAAGGCAAACCGGAAAAAGAGTACACGATTGTTGTGAACGGCCGCGAGAAGACGGTGACGGCGACAGAACTTGGCGAGGACGATCTGGTCGCGCTTGCTTACGAAAACCCGCCCACGGGCGAGTTGATCTGCTTCACCATTACCTACCGGCGCGGCCAGGGCAACAAGCCCGAGGGCACGCTGGATGAGGGCGATACCGTGAAGCTGAAGGAGGGCATGATCTTCAATGTCACGGCAACTGATAAGTCGTAACGCCGATCTCAAGGCCCTCGAAGAAGGCGGATACGAGGTGGCTGTGAAAAGTGGCCACCTCGTGATCTCCAACGTGCCCTACGTGAAGGCCAATCGCGAGGTAAAGCTTGGCACGCTCGTTTCTGTTCTGCAGACGAACGGTGGCGAGACGATGGCGCCGAGCGACCATAAGGCGTACTTCGTGGGCGAGCATCCTTGCGATCACAATGGCAAGACACTCGAAGGCATCAGGCACTCCAGCAAACGCCAGAGCCTCGGCAAAGACATCACGGTAGACCACATGTTTTCGGCCAAGCCAAAAGAGGGCTACCGCGACTACGAACACAAAATGACCACCTATGTGGAGATGATCGCATCGCCCGCGCGGAAAATCGATCCGACGGCTGATGCGCGCACCTACGTCGTCGCAGACTCCGATGAACCTGATCCGGTATTCAACTACCAGGACACAGCCTCGACACGGGCCGGGATCGGCGGTTTTTCCGAAAAGCTGGCGATGAACAAGGTCGCCATTGTTGGCCTCGGCGGAACAGGCTCTTATGTGCTCGATCTGCTCGCTAAGACGCCGATCCGCGAGCTGCATCTTATCGACGGTGATGATTTCCTGCAGCACAACGCGTTCCGTAGCCCGGGCGCACCCAGCATTGAAACACTGCGGGAACGGAACAAGAAGGTCGATTACTTCGCAGCGCTTTATGCGCCTATACGTAAAGGGATCGTCCCGCATCCAGTCTATCTCGACGAATCCAACGTGGACCTGCTGAACGAGATGGATTTCGTCTTTGTGTGCGTTGACTCCGGCGCCGCCAAACGCCCGGCTGTCGAACACCTCGAAGAACAGGGCACCCCCTTCATTGATGTTGGTATGGGGATCGAGATGGGCGACGATGCCCTGGTGGGTGTGCTGCGGGTGACGCTGAGCACCGCCGAACAGCGAGAGCCGCTTCGTCGCCGCGTCGGCATGGGCGAGGCGGACGTAGATGATGCTTACGCCACCAACATCCAGGTGGCTGACCTGAACGCCCTGAACGCGACGCTCGCGGTGATCCGGTGGAAGAAGCTTGTAGGGTTTTACGCCGATTTTGAGGGCGAGCATTCCAGCAACTACACGATTGATGGCAACACGATAAACAACATGGACGGGCGCGATGACGATTAAGAAGATTACCCACAAATTTGTAGATGCGATCCCCGAGCAGACCGAGGAGGGCGTTCTGTACCTCGCCATGGATTACGCAACGGCCGTTCACAAATGCGCCTGCGGCTGTGGCAGGGAAGTCGTCACGCCCTTAAGCCCGACGGACTGGAAGATGGGCTATGACGGTGTGTCGATCTCGCTCTCGCCGTCCATCGGGAACTGGAGCTTTCCTTGCCGGTCGCATTACTGGATCAAGCACAGCAATATCCGGTGGGCAGGTGATATGAGTGATGAACAGATTGCCGCTGGACGGGCGCACGACCGTCGCGCCAAAGGTCGGTATTACGATGCGCCGGAAGCCCCCGCATCAATGGCGAATGCGGATGTGCCACAAGGTCTTTGGCAACGTTTCCGGCGGTGGCTAAGCGGCAAGTAATGGTTAGTACCGACGCCGATATCCTTACCGCGAGAGCAGTTTTGCCCCGAATCCCTTCCGTTGGATGATGTATGGCGGCTGCCCCTACGGCAAAAGACGGTTTATCCAGATGCGCACGCAGCATATGTATCTCCACCCGCCGCCAAAACCCGCAACTTTGCGAAGTCCACTTCCTACGCATCGCTGCCGTTCGTCCAAGGCGCAGCGAATGACTGGCTCCCGCCCATCACGTCCAATGCCCGGAAAAGCAATCACTATAGTCGGCAGCAGCGTCGCCAGCACATCAACCTTGGGCTAAGCCTTGCGGCCTCCCCAGCTCGGCTTCGCGTGTCGCAGGGGAGAACGGCCCTTCGGTCCGTCGCGCATTCGGCCATGCGGCCTCACCGCGGCGTCGCGCTTGGCGTCCCGGTTTGCCCGCCTCGCGAGCACGTCTCTCCCTGGCCGCTCCGCCGGATTGCGCTCTGGTCTGTTTTGGCCGAGGCCAAAACGATCCCGCCGCTTCATCCGTCTCCCGCGTCCGGTTGGGCCGTTTGCCTGCTCGGGTCGGGCAAACCTACCGTCAAAACACACACACATGAGCGTGGAAGCATATCCTCCGGATGGCCCCCAAATCAGCCCGCCTCAAGGATCGCAAAACTTTTCGGCGAGGGCAGGGCCTTTGGCGCGGGGCGGTCCCGTGCGTGAGCGCGGGCCTGTGTCGGGTGCTGCGCTCGGAAAACTTTTGCGCCCGGCAAGCCGGCGGCTGCGCCGTCCCTGACCCGGGCAGATTCGGAAACCAGGCATTCGGCCATGCCCCCACACTCACGTGGTGGCTCCACAACCGAATACTGGAGACCAGACATGGCTTACGACACTGCAAACACTTACGAGACCATCGAACTTTTCGGACTGACCGAGAAGGACGCGCAGCTCCCGATCCCGGAAGATCACGTCCTGACCGACCACATCATCCGCGAAAGCTTCGAGGCTCTGCTCGGTCCGCTGCGCGGGACCGGGCTTGAAGCAGAAATCGAACCGCTGGCCCATGGGCTCGCCACGATCCTGCAGCGCCGCAAGGTGGCGCTTGGCAAGGAGGTCGACCGCACCGCCGACAAAATCGGCGCGCTGGCAAAATCCCACGACGGATCGGAGATCGCCGAGACCGCGCTCGAAGAGGCGCAGGCGCGCTTCCTGCAGCTGCGCGAGATCGTCGGCGCCATCGAGGTGATGAGCGAGGCGGCGGCGGAATGCTATGAGATCGAGACCGGTCACGCCTTCATCCCGGCCGCCGGGTCGCGCGCAAGCGTCCGGGCGCAAGAGACCGGGGCGGTTTTCGAAGCGCGGCAGCTTCTGGAGCAGCACGACCGCGAAACCGCCGAGAAGTCGAAAGTCGAGGGGGTGCCCCTGATCGTCTCGGGCGCCACCGACTGGACCGATGTCGATGTGATCTTCAACACGCTCGACAAGGTTCGGGAGCGGATCAAGCAGAACCGCAATCAGGAGATCTTCCTCTGCCACAAGGGTGGCAAGCATGGGGCGGAGATGATTGCAGCTCGGTGGGCCCGGGCACGCGGTGTCGCGCAGGCGCGCTTCGATCCGCGCTGGTCCGCACACGGGCGGGCGGCACCGTTCAAGTGCAACGACGAGATGCTGGACGACAAGTTCGCGGCGACGGGGGTTGTCCTTTTCGGCGGCAACGGGGTCGCGCTGAACCTCGGGCAGAAGGCGGAAGCGAAAGGTCTGACGGTCATGCGGGTTGCTGATCCAGCGAAGAAGACCGCGCAGGAATGAAGAGAGAGGGTCGCGCTTGGCGCGGCCCTTTCGTTATGTCTCATGGTGCGTGCGATCGGTCACACTTGATCTGCAACTCGGGGCGTCCAGCATCGTCATCCCTCTACCCAGCCCGCCAGAGTGCGGCCCATCCGCATCGGTTCGGGCAGCGGGATGGTGCGCACCTAGCACATCGTCAGCAGCGCTAGACGCGAGGGGTCGAGACGTCGCACTTGAGGCTGAAGCCCTGCTCGACCCTCGGGTGGTGTCGCGGAACATCGCACCCACGCGGGCGGGCTCCGTTAGCTCCCCGGCCAGGCTTGGCGGGACGAGGACGCGGATGGTGGCGGCAGCGTGATGGCAAGGGTCATCCGGATCACTCCTTTTTGCTCATTGATGTGGATCGCACGGGGTCGGCCCGTCCGTGCCCTCAGCTCACGCTTCGGCAAGCACAAATACGGCTTCCACGGCGGAGCCGCGGACCCTCCGCATTTGCGCTTGCGACCGGGCCTCTTGCCCCGTGCTGGGTGATCCCCATCGCAACAAGGAGTAACCCAAATGACCAACCACTACGTCGCCACCGTCCCCGTCAAGTTCACCGACACCGATGGCCAGGAGCGCACCCGTTTTCAGCGAGTGGGTGCGATGTTCCGCAACACCCGCAACGGGGACGGTTCGGAGTTCTTCAGCCTCAAGCTCGACTTCCCGGTCGCGGTCTCTGAGCTGGTGATGTTCCCGCCGAGCGCGAAGGATCCCCAGGACTGAATCCTCTGACGAGTATGGGCCGCCCCAGGACGATCTTGGGGCGGCCCGATCCCTGTTCCAGGGATGCCGTCACCGGCGCGTGTGATCGCCGCCAGCAACCTGACTTTGCTTCCGGTAGCCGCGCGCTCAAAGGACGATCGCCGCCCGGAATGATCAGGCCGCGACAGGGCGGACAGTCAGCCTCAAGGGGGCCATCCACAAAAACCTATCGGCCAGGGCCTCCCGGTTTTTGCGGCAGAGATTTGGCGGAGCCAAATCTGGCCCTCCTTGACCCTGCCTGTCCGCCCTGTCGGTGGGGTTTGCGCCCGCCCGCGGTTCCGTCCGAACACGTGCGTGTTCGGCCAGACCCTCGGGCGGTGCTGGGGAAGGGGACCCATTGGACAGGTGGGGCGCCCGGTGGTGAGGGCAGCAGAGCCGCGTCCCTGCGGGCCGCGGGGGAAGCGGACACCAAGGCTGCCTGAGCCTGAAGGCAACGTAAGTATATAATTGACAGTTTACTATATTATCGTAAGGTAGGGGCAGCCTTGGTGGAAGGTGGCAGGAAATAGGGGGTCTTTCTTCGCATGTCTCGTTCAAAACGTCTCACAGATGCGGACCGCATGGAGATCGTTCGCGAGGCTGCGGAAGGTGTGACCACATCGGCCCTGGCGGAGCGGTACGGCGTGTCGCGGCGGGCGATCCAGTACACGCTCAAAGCCGATGCCGAGCGTCAGATGGATGCCGCGATCCCGGTTTCAGCGGTCAGTGTGAAGGTTACGGCTGCGGAGCTTAAGGCGCTCGACGCGGTGTTGGCGAAGGCGGGGATCGAGAGCCGGGCCGAGGGGCTGCGGCGGCTCATCCAGGCGGCAGGCGGGGTGTTCGTTCCGGACGCGCAGATGGCAGCAGAGATGGCGCGCTACAGGGCCTCTCTGCACGAGGTCGGCAATGGGGTCGCGCAGATCGCCAAGCAGATGACGCGGGCCAACCGGATGGGGCAGGGGGCCGTGGGGGGCACGAGTGCCGAGTTCTCCGAATTGCGCCTTGCGCAGATGCGTGGGCTGGCGCGGTTCATTCTGGATTCCGCTGACGATATTGACCTGCTCTTGCGCCGCCGTCGGGATGCGATGGAGCTCGAGGCCACGGCCGCCTTGCGGGAGTTTGCCCATGCGGCTGAATGATGCTGTTGACGCTGTCACGGGCGAGGTCTTCCGGGATGGCTGGAGCCGGATCCGGGGCTCGATGCAGGGGCTGCATGTCGCCAAGCAGCGCCAGCTTGTGCGCGCGGCGGCAGGGCATCGGCCGGCGGTCTTCAAGGCGATCCGGGGCGGCGGTACGCATACCAAATCACAGCTCGCAAACCAGCTCGATTACCTCACCACCAAGTCCACCCATATTGTGGACAGTAGCGGGTTCCTTGATGGCAAGACGAAGCTCGAAGCGAAGGACATCAAGGACCTCACCGAGCGCTTTGCCAAGCGGTGGGATGCGGGCTTCAAGCCTAAGCTTGGGCAGACCACCCATATGCTCATGTCCTTTCCCATCGGCACGCGCGGGGAGGATGTGCGCGACATCGCGACGGACGTGGCCGAGCGGTTCTTCCAGACGGACGCGGGGCATTTCGATTACATCATCGCGGTGCATGAGGACCGCGATCATCCCCATGCGCATCTGGTGCTGAACCGCCGCTCGCAGGAAGGCGAGTTCTTTTTCCTGGGGCGGAACCATCGCTTCAACTATGGCGACTTCCGCCTCGCCATGGTCGAGGAGGCGGAAAAGTATGGCGTGCGCCTCGAGGCCACGCGCCGGGTGGATCGCGGGGTTGTACATTACCCGGCCCGCACAAGCGAGGTCTATGCGGCGAAAGAAGAGGGCCGCGCACCCCGCGAGCGCGAACGCGTGGGGGCCGACCTGACGCGGACGCTGGCGGAGATCGCCAACACCAGAACTGTCTACCACTCGCTTGCCGCGGAGGCCTCACGGGAGGCCCGCGAGGATATTGCTGCAGCCCTCTTCCGCGCGGGCGAGGTGCTGGCGCGCGGCGGGCAGGTGGACCGAACAGGAGATGTGTATATGGCCGAGGATGAAAGCTTCGAGGATCTGAGAAGCCTCTATGCCGAGAAGCTGGCGCGGGTGCAGGGCATGATCGCCGAGAAGTCCGATACTGAACGTCCCGCGCTGGAAAAGCGTCTCATCGAGATCCAGACGCAGGTCCAGCACATGCAGCCTCTCGGTTTGCGATCATCCGCGCTGTCAGAGACCCCCTCGGAGGGCGGGGTCTATTCAGAGGCAAACATCCAAGAGAGCCAGCTCGAACGCCTCACAGAGCCGCGCCTGCGGTCGCGGATCGATGCTGCTCTGCGGGGCACCGGGATCAGCACATCGGAAGTGGTCGCCCGGATCGAGACCGGGGCTACCAATGCAGCGCTCGAGCATCAATGGATCGCTGATGATCTCTCCAAGGTGGCCGAGGCGCGCGATCTGAACCTCGAACGCCGCGCCGATCTGGAACAGGCGCGCGACATTCTCAACGATGTGCACGTCGAACTCGGCACGCTGCTGGAACGGGAGAACGTGCTGCGCCGGGATGGTGTTCTGGAAGCGGAACCGGTCAGCGAGCGGTTCCACTATCAGGAGGACGCAGTGCGGGCGATGGAAGGGACAATCCGTCAGGAGATGCGCGCAGACGGCCTGTCCGCGCAGCAGATCGAGGACCGGGAGTGGGAGGTTGTCTCAAGGGCGGAGCGCCGGATCGAGACGGAGCAGCGCGCGTATCTCGAGGCGCACCCGGAGCTGCTCGCACGCCCAACCGATGTGATCGACCGGTCTGAGCCCTACAGGGAGACCATCACCGATGTAGCCCGCGCCAGTGCGATCACCCGCGAAGTCGACCGGATCATGGAGGCACGCGACGTCCGCACGCCCGTTGCAGATGCTGTCACGGATGACTTGCGCGCGCGCTATCCGGACATACCGACCCATCTTGCCCGTGGGCTCGGCGCGACCTATGCCGCCGTTGTGGAGATACGGGACACGGAGGCCATCAATCAGGTCCGCCGCGAAACCGAATTGCGCGAGGGGCTTGGGGTTGGCACGCGTGACGAACGTCTAGCGACCCGAGATGAAACTGCGCCGGAGTCTGACCGTACCGACCGTCTTGCAGACGAGATTGCGCGTGTCCTGGACCATGAGCGGGCGGGGGAGTTGTCCGCGCCCTTCGAGACCGAGGTGGAGCGGGACGCTTTCCGCGAGGAGATCGCGCGGGTGCTGGACGGTCGTCAACTCGACCGGCTCACATCCGGCGATGCCGATGCGCTGGAACAGGTTCTCGAGGACCGTCTCGACCGGCTCTATGTCGCCAAGGTCTACCTGCAATCCGATGCCGCGACGGCCAACACGGACGCCTTGCGCCAGGTGGTCGATGAACTCGCCGATGCCGAATACGAAAAACACCGCGCCACAGACGTGGATGGCGAGACCGAGCGGGGCCAGGTCCATTGAGCGCGCCCATGGGAAAAGCGCGAATTGCCACGGGCGTCCTGTTGGTGACGCTGGTGACCGCCGCCATGGGCTATACCATCGCCTCGGCGGTGCTGACCTACCAGGATCTCGGCTTCGGGGCCGAGATCGACTTTGCTTATATCGCGCAGAACTACATGGCGATCCTGGACCGCCGCCCCGAGGACGCGCAACTCATCCATCTGATCATCGGCAGCTTCGCCGCCGCCGGCCTGATGCTGAGCCTCGCTCTCTCAGGGTCTGCCCTGACACGCTTTGGTCAGACTCATTGGCAGAGCGCGCGCGAGATGAAGGCAAACGGGTTTTTCGGGGCGCCTGGGACCGGGTTCATCCTCGGCAAGCTTGGGGCGCCCGGCTCCCGCGCAAAATACATTTGCTCCAAGGTCTTCCCGCATGCGCTGATCGTGGCGCCCACGGGCCGCGGCAAGACCACGGGTTTCGTCATTCCAAACCTGCTGACCTGGCAAGGCTCCGCCGTGACGCTCGATGTAAAGGGAGAGTGTTTCGAGGCCACGGCCCGGCACCGCGCCGCCCAAGGTGACAAGGTCTATCGCTTTGCCCCCACCGATTGGGAGGGCAGGCGCACGCATCGCTACAACCCGCTCCTGCGCATCTATCAGCTGAAAGATCCCGCGCGCCAACAGATGGAACTGCAACTCCTGGCGACGCTGTTCCTGCAAAGCGACAACGACCGGGTGCAGGGCCTCCTCAAGGGCGGAATCGATCTTTTTGTGGCGGCAGGCCTGCTGGCCTTCCAGCGCAAGCGTCCGACTCTCGGCGAAATCTATCGCATCGCGGCTTCGGGCGGGAACAAGCAGAAGGAATACTTCGCGCGGGGCCATGAGGTGGAGAACAGGGCCGCGAAGCTGATCTTCACGCGGCTGGCCTCGACCAACAACGACACGCTGACCTCATACGTTTCGCTCTTGATGACCTCGGGGCTGGACCAATGGCAGAACCCGGCCATCGATGAGGCGACGGCGGTCTCGGACTTTGATTTTCGCACGATCCGCAAGAAGCCCTTTTCAGTCTATCTCGTGGTCCAGCCGCTGATGGTGAAACCCCTCGCGCCGCTGATCCGGCTCTTCTTCTCCGATCTCCTCTCGGCCATGCAGGAAAAGGACCCAGGGCCGGATGAGCCCTGGCCCGTGATGATCATGCTCGATGAGTTCAACCGCCTCGGCAAGATGCCCATCGTGGTCGAGAGCATCGAGACCCTGCGCACCTATCGCGGCCATTTGGCGGTGGTCACGCAAACCATCCCCGCCCTCGATGAAATCTATGGTGAGAACACCCGCCGTGCGCTGCAGGGCAACGCGGGCGTGAAGCTCTATCTGACGCCTTCTGATGAGAAGACCGTCGAGGAGCTGAGCAAGGCTGTCGGCAAGACCACGAAGACCGTGGTCACGCGGTCTCAGTCCATCGGCAAGAACCCTTTCGAAGGACGCAGCCAGTCCACACGGACCGAAGAAAGCTCTCTCCTGCCCGAGGATGAGGCGCGCCGCCTGCCGCTCGACGAGATCGTCATGGTCATCGATGCCCAGATGCCGGTCCGCGCGAAGCGGATCCAATATTTTGACGATCGGCTGTTCAAGGCGATCCACGCGGCACAAACGGGCGAATTGCCGTTTCCGCAGCCGGGGGGAGGGGGCGCACAGGGTGATCTGCCGCTGAGTATGCGCGCCATGCCAATGACACCGCCACCGGACGGGTCAGGCAGAACCGAGGCCGACGTTGAGGCCGCACGCCAGCCTGCTGATGGCCAATCGTCAGGGCAAACCGATGTCGCCCCAAAGAAGATTGCGCCTGTCGTTCAAGCTGTGATCGCCGAGGAACAGCGGCAGATTGAGATGGATTTTGGGAGCCAGGTTGCGGATGCCGAGGTAGCGAGCGCCGTGGGTGAGGCGCAGATGCGCTCCGCCGTCGATGGCTTGGACGACATGGAAGCGATGTTGCGAGAGGGTGAAGGTGGTGAAAAGCTGCCTGCTCACCCATCAAACGACATTGGAGACGATCCATCGCCGAACAGCAACGTTACGTGTTGAAGCCGCAGCCTCGTAAAGAACCATGACCCCCAGACGGACAAATCGCAGTCTCACTTGACACAGCTGCAATCAGAGAACTGTTTTTCGCGTCGTCGCATCGGCAAACATTCAATGAATAGGGTCTTAATTCTGTAACAATCGGAGGCTATACGCTAACCGAGCTGATCTTATCTGCCACTTGCAAAGGAATGTTAGTAGTGCTGCCCGAAAATATCCTTCTGTCCGTCGCCGCGCTGCTGGCGCTCAGCACGACAACCGCCGTAGCCGAACTGAAATACTCGAACGATACAGGCGGTAGCGTGAAGCTATACGGTCAGTTCAACCCGGCATATCTGTCATTTGACGATGGTGTCGCCAGCTATGGCGACCTCGTTGACAACGAAGTGTCCAACAGCCGCGTCGGTATCGAGGTCAAACAGGAGTTTGGCTCATCGGTTCTGATCTTCGATTTCCTGACTGGTATGGGCTTTGGCCAGTCATCCAACTACAGTCAGACAGGTGATCCCGATTTCTTCAATTGGGATCGTACATTCGTGCGCGAGCTCCAACTCAGCCTCAAAACCGAAAACGCCGGCACCTTCACCTTCGGGCAGGGTAGCATGACAACCGACGGCGTTGCCCAGTCGGATCTGTCAGGCACCAAGGTGGCCATGTACAACGGCCTCGATACGGTTGCCGGCAACTATGAATTTCGGACTGCTGCGGGGGCATTGTCCGGGGTCGAGATCGACGACACGTTTACAAGCTTCGATAGTTCGCGCCGCGGGCGTATCCGCTACGATTCGCCCAGCCTGAACAACTTTACGTTTTCGGCCGCTTACGGCACAAACATCTTGACGCCGAACAATGACGACATCTTTGCTGACGCGGCTGTGCGGTACAAAAACGAGATTGCCGGAACCAAGATTATCGGTTCACTCGGGTTCTCCCGCCGGACACGCAACGGCGTTGACCGCGACGATACATTCGGGTCGATCAGCGGCCTGCATCCATCCGGCTTCAACCTGACGCTCGCAGCGGGAAGTCGCAAGGACAGCGGTAGCTACAGCTTTGCCAAGGTGGGATACATCGCTGACTGGCTTTCGGTCGGCAAGACGTCGATGGCCGTTGATTTCTATAACGGGAGCGATTTCGTCACAGATGGTTCATCGTCCAAAAGCGTCGGTTTTGGTGTTGTTCAGAAATTCGATGCTGCAAATCTTGAAACCTACCTCGTTGTACGCAGCTACGAATATGCCGATTCGACGAACAGTTATCTGGACGCATCGTCGGTTCTGTTTGGCAGCCGCTGGAAGTTTTGAAAGCAGCGGGCAAATGGACAGATCGTCCATTTGCCCGCCTGCCTGTTTGGTTTGCTCCCTCGCGGGACAACTGGATCAGATAACCAATTCCGGCGTGTCCCGGAAATTTTTCCCGTCAGTGATGGCCGATGTTCCAGGTGATCTGGCTGTGGGGATCCGCAAAATGGAAATTCCGCGTATCGAGGTGGTTTGAAGTGGTCCCAAGATTTCGGACAGGTTTGCAGCGTTTCTAAGGTGTATCGGGTTTAAGTTTCATGCTGCTTTTTGCTCTTTGCGACCGTCCCAATATGCCTCGTCCGGCGTTCGCCGATCAAGCGCGGAATGTGGCCGGTTGGTGTTGTAGAACGCGATCCAGTCTTTGACGACCTTGCGAGCCTGGAAGCCGTCATTGATCTCTTCGAGATAGATCGCTTCCTGCTTCAGGCTGCGCCACAGCCGTTCGATGAAGATGTTATCGAGGTAGCGGCCCCGACCGTCCATCGAGATGCGCACGCCAGCCTCGGTCAGCGTCGTGATCCAAGCCGATCCCGTGAACTGCGACCCTTGATCAGTATTCATAATCTCCGGTGGGCCGTGTTTAGCGATGGCTTCGTTCAGGGCATCGACGCAGAAGTCGGCATGCATTGTGTTCGATAGCCGCCAGCTCAGAACCCTGCGCGTGGCCCAATCCATGATCGAGACTAGGTACAGGAAGCCGTTCTTGACCGGCACGAACGTGATATCGGCACACCAGACCTGATTGGGGCGGTCGATCTGCATCTTTCTCAGCAGATACGGATAGACCGGGTGCTGCGGGTGCGGCTGGCTGGTTCGGGGGCGTTTGTAGATTGCCTCCAAGCCCATCTTCGCCATCAATCGCCTGACGCGATGACGCCCGACAATGGTTCCTTCCCGCCACAGATAGGCCGCGATCTGGCGGCTGCCGAAGAACGGGTATTTGGTGAAGACCCGGTCGATCTCTTTCATCATCGCCAGCGTGTCCGCGTCGATCCCGACCGGCGTGTAGTAGAACGCGGACCGCGACAGCTGCACCAGTTTGCATTGCTGACTGATACTCAGATCGGGGTGATCCCGCTGGATCATGGCCCGCTTCTTTGCCCGGCTCACCGCTTCAGCCCTTCGGACAAAAAATCGTTCTCGACTGCCAGCCTCCCGATCTTGGCATGGAGCTCCTTGATTTCTGCTTCTGTCGGCCCTTCCGGTTTGCCGCCACGGGCAAAAACATCGGCCATGCCTTCGACGGCCTGACGCTTCCACGTGCTGACCTGGTTCGGATGAACCTGATGCTTCGACGCTATTTCCTGGATCGTCTTGTCACCACGCAGCGCTTCCAACGCAACCTTGGCCTTAAACAGGTCTGTAAACTTCCGGCGCTTCGCCATTCTCGTATCCCTTCAATGGTTCGGGATACACCTTAGCCAACTGTCCAGTTTTCTGGGACCACTTCAGACGTCGCTACCGGCGGCACCCGCGCCCGTATGGAGACCGGCGGCTGATACATCGAGCCGACGATCTTCGACTACGCCCGCAACGCGACGGCCCACAAGTTAATGTCAATTGCTATGACTGCGATGACATGACGGTACCGTTCCGCTGCTTCGCGGAATACGGGATCGGGCGGGACAAGTCGCTCCATGCGCTCGACAAGTATTTTGAACTCAAAACGACATAGATGAATGTGGGGGCCGTCCTTGAAACCGGGTAACGAGGGAATGGGTGTGCCTGTCTCTCTGGGAAACCCACAACGTTAACATCGTCGCGCTTCGCTACGCGGTGTCTGCCTGCCGAGGGTTTCCGGCGCGGTGAAAAATCCGCGCCGGAATTGCCCATGCGCGAATGCGACATCGGTGCTGCCGCAGCGAAAGGGCGGTTTGATATCGGGGCCTCGTCGTGCTTTGAACGGCCGGTATGAGGACATCAACCGCAACGCAGCGACGAACGTGCGGCAACTGCGAAGTGATGCTGCGTCAGCACTAGCTGCGTGAGCAGAAGACAGGAAAGTCCGCTCAGCTGACCTTGGCATCAAAAGCAGCGAACGACCGGTGATTGAGTAGCCCCGAGCACATCGGCCGACATGGATGAATGCCAATGCTGTCTTTGTTGCCGCTAGTAGTTCACCTGCTCAAAGCCGTAGTTCCCTTCATAGTCACGCCAGTCAACGAAGACAGAACGGTGATAGATGCTGGGGCAATTCTGGCCCCAGCGTTCGAGGCCGATATGGGCGGAGGGTAGGGCGGTCACGGAAGACCTCTGCCAAGCGAAATCACCTTGGGTTCCGTATGTGCCGAGGACCACGGTGGCGCTACGGTTGCAGTCGCCGTCACGTCCGGACTCGTGCTGTCGCGCATATCGCACATCAAAGACTCTGATGGATCGTACGAAGTTGAACTCAGGTCCGCTGATATCGATGTCCGCGCGATCTTGAATGAGCCGGAGGGCCTGGTCGGCTGGAACAAGATAGTCTGTAGCTTCAGGAGTGCGCCAAGCAGCCTCAATCGGTTCAACGATATCGCGCGCTGGAAAAGACTGTCGTGGTCCAATGCGGTTGTTCTGTAAGAACGCTTCAAAGATGCGGTTTACACTGTTTGGTGCTGGAGCGGTCTCATAGGACGCACCCATTGGACAGCGCCAGATTTGGAGCGGCGGTTCCACTGGCCACGGCGTAATGCGCCGAATGAATTCAGCGCGGGCACGGGCGCATGGCACGGAAGCAGGCCAGCCGCCAGACAAGCACAGGAGGATCGCGCAATCGATCAGATATGTCTGAGCGCGGGCGGGCATCGGCAGCGAAGAGCTTGTCACTGTCAAAGCGACCGCGACCGAGGGGAGGAGCTTCTTGAGTAGATGACGCATGCTGAAGACCCTTTGTGACAGGCTTGAGCATACATACGAAAATATACTATCGCAACACTAAGTAAAACAGCGCATAATGAAGTTTATGTTAA
>NZ_JBIFFJ010000027.1:0-30275 GCF_043556915.1 Sulfitobacter sp. 1A15299
GATCGTAGCAACCCCATCTGCAGCCGCCTATGCGGCGGAGAAAGCTGGGCCCGGCGTAAAGACAGCATAAGAAAGCTTTACCATCGTCGTTTCTAAGCCGCCTATTCGGCGGTAAAACCGGGCCCAGTAAGGAGATGGGTCCGGCCGGCGAACCGACAAAACCCAAATCCTCAGCCGCCTATGCGGCGGTGAAACAAGGCCTCCGCGACGGGGGGCCTTGGTAAGAAGATGGGGCACGATCATCTGATCGTAGCAACCCCAGCTACAGCCGCCTATGCGGCGGAGAAAGCTGGGCCCGGCGTAAAGACAGCAGAAGAAAGCTCTGCCATCGTCGTTTCTAAGCCGCCTATTCGGCGGTAAAACCGGGCCCAGTAAGGAGATGGGTGCGGCCGGCGAACCGACAAAACCCAAATCCTCAGCCGCCTATTCGGCGGTGAAACAAGGCCTCCGCGACGGGGGGCCTTGGCTAAAAGATGGGGCACGATCATCTGATCGTAGCAACCCCATCTGCAGCCGCCTATGCGGCGGAGAATAGTAGGACCAATGAGATGCATCGGTTCCCGCAGTGACCATCTAAAGCGTGCTTCAATATTATTTAAGTGATTTGCGCCTTACCAATCGCATCGCGCAAACACCTTTTATCGCGACAGACGCCAAAATTCTTCTCATGCAGACCAACCACAGATGAGGGGCCCGTTCGCAGAGATATCTTCAGCAAGAAACGCAACGATTGCAGGATAGTAGCGCAGCAGCTCTTTCCATTCCGTACCTCGCGCATCAAGGCCGTGGAACGCATCAGGAATGTCAGCCAAAGCCTCGTCTGGAGAAAGACCACAGTCGATAAATCCGTCTTCGATCATACCTTCGACTACAGCCAGAGTGTCGAGGGTAACGTAGAAATCGCTGTAGTCTTCGTAGACATCCCCGCCAGAACCATTGACAAGTGCCTCGAAAAAATCATCGTGGTTGCGCAGGTAAAACACCTCCTCCCCATCGCGGTAAAAACCAATATCCAGTCCCATCTGTGTATCCCTTCCAGTTTGATGGTTCAGGTTGAGCGGCACTTGCAGCGCCTAATCATGAGCTGGTGACGATTTGGGGGGGGCGATAATCAAATCGTGCATTTTCTCAAAAAAAGTTTCACCGCGCCCAAAAGGGTGAGGCCAACGCAAAGCCATAGCGGTAGAAGGCCATCCCTCGACGCCATCCAATTGGGGCGCGGCATCAAGATCGAGCGGCCGGTTTCAGAACTTTGATGGCCTATAACTGGCGCACCGCGACGCGCCAAAAAGTGCAGGCATAATGTGTCTTTGCGGGGCTGCGCAAAAGCCTGCTTTCCTGCGCTGCTTTGCCCCGAGCCGTTGCGATCCGGGTAAAGGCCGTGCAACTACCGCGCATAGCCTGAACGACCTTCTACGGGAGAAAAAATGCAAATCACTGAGCCGTCCCGGCAAATTGATGTCCTACACACCACGGATGTGCTCGTTGTTGGCGCAGGCCCGGGGGGCTTGGCTGCAGCTCTGGCTGCTGCACGTGCAGGTGTTGATGTTACGCTGGTAGAACGCTTCGGTTGCTTTGGGGGCAATATCACGACCGTGGGCGTGGAAGGCTTTGCCTGGTATCGCCATGAAAAGACCGTTGAAGCAAATGGTATTGGGCGCGAGTTTGAAGAACGTGCCAAGGCGATGGGGGCCGCTGTCCCCGAAGCCCAGTCCCTTAGCTATGAGCTCGACAGCGAAGGGTTCAAAGTCGTTGCGGATCAATTGGTCGAAGAAGCTGGCATCGTGCCGATGCTACATCGTCTGTTCGTCGCGCCCGTTATGGAAGGCGACCGTATCATCGGCATTATCACCGAATCCAAAGCCGGTCGGGAAGCTATCCTTGGCAAAGTGGTCATTGACGCCACAGGGGATGCCGACATCGCCCACCGCGCCGGAGCGCCCGTCACGCACCCCCCTCGGGAAGAGTTGCAGGCTGCAAGCGTCATGTTCCACGTCGCGGGCGTGGACAAGAAAAAGTTCATGGAAGAGGTGCACGCCAACCCGCAGACCTATTCCGATTGGTCCACTGGCGAATGGACAGTCGAAACCGACGGCAAAGAAGACGAGATGTTTTCGCCTTTCCTCAAAAAACCGTTTGAAGCGGCGCGCAAAGCCGGGGTCATTCCCGCGGATCTGACCACCATCGCAGGCACTTGGGGCGCGGTGCATGACAGCGGTGAGATGACCTATATGAACCTGGTCCATCTAGACAATTGCGATGGGACCGACCCCAAAGACCTTACTCACTTCGAAATCGAGGGCCGCCGCCAAGCGATGATGGCCATTGAAGCCTTGCGCAGGTTTGCGCCTGGATGCGAGGGCGTCCGCCTGCGCAACTTCGGTATGACGCTAGGAGTGCGGGACACGCGCAAAATCGATGCGATCTATAACATGACAGAAACGGATGTGCGCCACGAAGCACGCTTTGAGGACAGCATAGGTATTTATCCGGAATTTATCGACGGCTATGGGGTCCTCATCCTGCCGACGACAGGGCGTTACATGCACATTCCCTATCGATCATTGCTGCCCAAAAAAATTAAAGGATTGTTGGTCGCGGGACGTGCAACCGGGGGGGATCGTATCGCCCACGCCGCAACGCGCAACATGGCGTGCTGCGCTGTCGCAGGGCAAGGTGCCGGGATCGCCGCAGCTCAAGCAGTCAAATCGCGATCGGAGCTGGAGAATGTCGATCTGGCTGCCATCCACAAGGAGTTGGACCGCCAAGGCGTACGTCGGTTATGACGCGGCGCAGCTGTTAAGTCACAACTGCGCCGCGCCTTTAAAGCCGAAGCATTACGCTACTGCAGGATGAAAGCCAGACCCCCGGCCATGCCGACTAAGCTCCTTTAGAGCCGCGCAAAGAATGAACACCATTCCAACGGCTTCCAGGAGCTCTTCGACGTGATAGAACGTCGCATATAAGCCATAAGACCTATACGACGACAGGATTGCACCACTTACCATCTCGAGACCAAATGCGCCGCCAAAAAACATCGCGATCCCCAAAGCAAAACTACGGCGAGCAGGCGCAGAGGCACTTCGAATTGTCAGCGTGAAAATTGCAAGCAGCACTGCCGCCACAATCATACCGGGGATAACCCAAGCAAAGTGCAACAAACCGCTACCGCCGCCCATGGTGAGGCCAACCCCCTCCAGCCGCTCATGGATACTGATCATTTCATCCAAAGAAAGCAGTAGGATAGCCGTTGCGGTCAGCCCCCAACTTTTGAAGAATGTGCCGTTTGCCCGCGCATATAAGCAGTGACATAGAGACTGGCCGCGGCCAGGACCATATAAACCACGTCCAAATATTGCTCTCCGATGCAACATCCAAAAGGTAGATATCCTCTCGGCTAATCTTGACCCACCTCTGGACGACGAGGCAGCTGATCGCTGCTCAGAAATAAGCAATCCTACGCAGAAACTTTCCCACGGCATCAATCTTGTGATCAGGTAAGTAAAAGCGCGCTTCACTCATATTTTGTTGGGTCATTTTATTGCGCTCTCCTTAGGGTAAGCCTTGGAACAATTGTTTAAAAATACGACGAGAGCCGCTGTTCCGGCTTTAGCAACGTAAGCATCGAATTCGAGAAAATGGCGGCCACAGACACGGTGGTTCTGGCAACGCGTGGGAGGGGAGTACTGGAGAAGGATTTGCGGTACAAACAAGACCTGTCACCGAAAAACGGCAAGGGGGCACCTTCGTGAAAACAGTTCGTCTGCAACAAGCGGCCCCACCTCTAGCCGCCTGCTCATCCAGAGCCGCGAACCGGCAAAAACCAAGCCCTTAGCCGCCTATTCGGCGGTGAAATCGGAACCGTGCGTATCGACCCCACATTCACCCGGCCATCACGCAAGCCCATTCTCGCCGTGAAAAGACACGGAGCGCGCAGACCCCTTGGCTATGGCCACAAATCCTACAATGATTGTTCGACCTCAAGCCGGGGATCGTTAGGGGCCGGATAATATGAGCTGCGGAGGTCTGTGCATATGCGGTTCTGGCGCATGTCAGATGTGCAGCTCAGTCTCTAACACTTTCAAGATGGCAAGCTTTTCATGCGAACTGTGGCAAGGCATGCAGGCCACGGTCAAAGCTCTCTGCAAAAGAGGCTCGAAACGGCTGGAGGGGTCACCCACAATATTGAGGTCCCCAAGCGCGGCCTTTGCAATTTTCCTGATCGCCGCTTCAGAGAGTGCGACATGGCTTTTCTTCTTGTCGCTCGCCCAGATTGTCTCCCGCTCGATCCCCACGAGCGCCCAATGCGTTGCCCCCCGCTCAAGGGTAAGCGACGTGGTGATAACCTGCAGACCCGCTTTCGCGTAGGAGTTTCCGGGCCCGCCCGGCCTGTATTGAATTTGCGTCCCCAGTAGGGATTTTTTCGTGGCCCCCCGCTCGATAAAGGCCTGCTCAACCTCGTGCGCGAGCGCCTCCACGGCGCGGGCCGTGGTAATCGTATGGGCTGTCGCCCGCCCGTTGACCTGTTTCAACGCCTCCTCGATGCGCAGTGCGTTGTCAGGTTTGATGACGATTTTCCTCATGACTTCGGTACCCTTTCTTTTGGACCTCTTTGAAGTTCGAAAAAGGCCGGTCTTGGCCTTCCCAATGAGGAATTGGGATGATCCCGAAGGAGACAGAAGAAATCTCGTCGTCTTTGAGAAATTATTGTCCCGGGTCGCCCTGCCTCTCACCCGCCAGCGTCAGCTTCTGTCGGCAAGGCGATGAACTGGGGCCCCGCGGTGCTCGTCTGATACTTGCTTGAAGTGGCCGTCTGGAACTCCTCCTGTGAGAAGCCTCTTTACGTCGCCACCAGTGAATAGCTGGTGCTACGCCCACCTGCCTCATCTTTCTCCAAGGCTCCCAAGTCGATCAGATCAAGAATGTCGCGATAGGCTGTGTCTTGTGAGCACTTTTCGATCTTCGCATATTTCGACGTGGTGAGTTTTCCTTCGAACCCATCCAAAAGGCGATTGACCATGTCCCGCTGCCGGTCGTTCATGTTCGACGCTCCATATTCCTCCCAGAACCTCGCCTTCCGGAACACGGTTTCCAGGATGATCTGGGCACCATCAAACGCGCGATCGAGGCAAGCTAGGAACCAAACGAGCCACGCCGTCACATCAAGCTCTCCTTTCTGTGTTGTCTCGAGCATATCGTAATAGGCGCTGCGCTCTTGTCGAATTTGCGTCGACATACTGTAGAACCGCTGTGAACTGCCTTCGGATCGCGCCAACGCCATATCCGCGATCGCGCGAGCGATGCGGCCGTTGCCATCATCGAAAGGATGGATAGTGACGAACCAAAGATGGGCAATTGCGGCATGGATGACTGGGTCGGTGTCGGGTGTTTGATTGAACCAAGTCAGGAAGCGCTGCATCTCAGGGTCTAGTCTTTGGGCGTCTGGCGCCTCAAAATGCACGCGTTCGCGGCCATAGGGTCCTGACACAACCTCCATCGGACCGTTGCGCCAATTTCCCACCCTGATACGGGTCATTCCGCTTCGCCCGGTCGGAAAGAGAGCCGCATGCCAGCCGAACAGACGCTCCGCGTCCAGTGGCTGGTCATACGCTTGGGTCGCGTCCAGCATCATCTCAACGACACCATCAAGATGGCGATCGGTTGGGATCAGTCCGCCGATTTCGAGCCCGAGCCGCTTCGCGATGGACGAGCGGACCTGATCCTTGTCGAGCGTTTCCCCCTCGATCTCGCTGCTTTTAACGACATCACTGGTCAGTGTTCTGAGCATCGCCTCGTTACGAAGATCGAAGCCAAGACCCTCCATGCGCCCCAAAAGCTTACCTTGGCGGTGACGGACCGCAACAAGTTGTGACGACAGCTTGGCCTTATCCCAGATAAACTGCGGCCAGTCATGAAGTTCGTGGATGTAAGTCATATTTTACGCATTCTTTGCGGAGATTATACGACGCAAACTCCGCAGGACAATCACAAACACCGCAGCAAACGCGGAGAATAAGGGCGACAACCTCCGCCTACGAAGCGTTGCCGGACTTTATGCGTCGAACACCTCCGCCAGCAGCCCGTCAATCATGCTTTGGCCCTTGGCCCGCTGCGCCCGTTCAAATTGCGCCGCTTGGTAGGCGAATTGCGATCGCGTATCGCGTTGAGCCGTAAGAGCCAGCGCCATTTCCACCCCTTCCGGCCCCAACTGTCCAAGCTCTGTATGTATCCGGGTACGCGCAATATGCGCCCCGGTCCCCATATGCCTGCGCCAGGCGCTGGAAGGATATCCGCCTGCAAGTCCTTTGCCAGATACGTCGCGCAGTACGGGGACCTGATCCGTCTGGGAAAGCGCGCGGAGATGCGCAAGATGATCCACATTCATTCCGCGCAAGAGCACAGCATCCACAAAGGGCTCCAATCGTTCATGGAGCCTACCGCGCAGCGGCTCATCTTCTTTCGTTGTCGTGATGTCGATGCGGTAGCAGTCCCCATCATACCATATATCCTTTCCCCAAATGAGCTGACCGTCACCCAAACGCAGCGGGATTAATGTCCAGAAGGCAATACAGAACGCCTCGTTGAGCAGTCGTATTTCGGTGGGCCGCCGGCTGGCCTCAGCGCTCTGCTCAAGAAGCGCCTGCGTCAGCTGCCAGGTTTCCTTCAAATCAGGCAGTTGTTCATAGCGACCGAACTTCAGTGGCACGACAGACTGCAAGTCAGCTCGTAGCGCGTTCTCATGTGCCCGGATCGCCTCCAGCGTCAGCCGGTCAATCCCAAGGGCGTCTCCAAACTGGCGCAGCCGCATGACAGCGGTATGTCGTGTAGCGGGCCGATCCCCTTGAGATGTATAGGCGGGGGCCTGACGCGTCTTGGCATGCGCCGTGCGCGATGCCTCCATCCGCCGAACCCCTTCAATGGTAATGGCCACTGGAGCACCTGCATCGATCTGCACTTTTGCATATTCACGCAAGATATCTTCGGTGTTGTCGATCACGGAGGGGGCCGGCACCGCTTCATGCAGCGCCACAAGACCCGTGCGCCACGCCTTCAGTTTTGCCCGCCAAGCGGGAGGCAGGGCGTCATAAGCGACGCGCCGTTGCGCTGCGGGGCGCGGCACGGACCCCGTTTTGGCAAGTTTCGGGGGCTCTTTGCGGGCGATCGCGTCAGACAGGATTACATGTGCAGCAGGACTGCCCGGCATCAAGACATCGATGGCGGCTCTGAGAGAGCGCAAGCGGCGGCTCGATGTCACGTCCTCCCCAAATGCGAGGTAGTCATCGACCGTTGGCACCGTGATCCCACGCGCGGCTGTGAACGCAAGAAACCGTGCAAAGACGCGCAGGTCCTCAAGCGCTACTGTCTCGAACCCCTTCAGTTTACAGTAGGGCGCCACCAAAGGGTCAGCCGCAAGCGCCTGCCTGTCTCGACGGTCACAGCTACGGCCGGTGCCTTTCTTTTCACGGATCGCGTCACGTATCGTGCAACAAACCGGGGTCCCCGCCGGCACCAACCGGTCAAACGCGGTACGCAGGTTCTCCAATTGCCGCGGTGAAGCATCCTCTTGTGCAAACGCAAGGAAATCCGAAACCGTCGGCACAGAGATCGCGCGCGTTTGCGCAAAACCAAAGAACTTATCCAAGGTGCGCAGCTCACGTAAGCCAATCTCATCAAGCCTGGGGGCTGCGCGGTAGGGACCAAAATGTGCCGCAGATAGAATCTCTGCACGGCTGCGGGTATCGTAGGTCTTAGTCATTCATCAATCCAATCATCATGTCCTGACCCCGCTCAACGAGCTTGAGCGCGTTAAGCCAGCCGTAAAACTGACGTAAGGTGGCCGCAGTATCGTCGATACGCTTGGCTATCACTTCGATCTCGTTGGGGTAGCGATCGAGCAAAAGCGACGTCTGCCCGTGGCGCATCTGGTGAGGGGTCATCGGCAAGCCAACAACCGCACGCATGGCTTTAGAGAAGTGCGCGGCAAAGAAGTCCGCGTTGAGAGAGCGCCCGGGCGTGCGTACCGCAGGGAACAGAAAGGGGCTCGTGTCTGCATGCGCAAAGAGCGGGCGGATCACTTCGAGATACCAGCAAATCGTGTCATATGCGCCGTATTTGTTGCGCGCGATCGGGAACTCGATCACGGCATCGTTCTTCGTCACCGCCGCGGGCAAGAAGACCTTGAAAGGCTTTTTACCCTTCTTGGGGATGCGGAACTGCGCGTCTTCACCGACGCATGTCAGCGCCAAGACATTGCGGCGCCGCAAGGGGGCCCCTCCGATTTCAATAGCTGCAAAACATGCGCAAACCCCGAGCATGCGGACTTGGGAGATCTCAAGCGCTGTGAGTTTGCGATCCTCGGCCTTAGCCTGCGCCAGAATCTTTTCGGCGGCAGCGCGCAGCTCCAAGAAGGACGTGAGGAACCGGCGCCGCAGGTGCTTCTTTTCCACCAGCCGTTCGCAAAATTTGCGATTGGTCCTGGTCATGGATTTTTCGGCCCTACGGCCTGCGCGCGCTGTCTTGTTGTTCGCAAGAACCTGGATCATACCGCTGCAGTCCAGGCCGAGATGCGCGCGCAGCTGGTTGAGGACTTTGAGATATTTGCGGGCGCTGCGCGGCTCGAGGTGCCCCTTTGACTTCGGTTCGTGCTGCCGACGAAACAACTCACCTGCAATGGCATAGAGCGTTTCATCGCAAGCCAAGATGGCTTTGAGATCGCCTTCTTCACGGCTGATCATGCCGATATCCAATCCCGCCCGTAAAGCTGTGCGAAGAGCAGACCTCATCACATGCGCATGCGGCTCATGCCTATCGGTGAACTCCTTTGCGACCGGGTCCCAGGAATTATTCGTGACACTCTCGATCCAAGAGATGAACTGGACTTCCCAATCTCGTGGGATCTCTTGGTGCGCCGGAGCCCGGCGCTCAGGCACAAAGTTAATGGGCTCCGCTGGCAAATGAGGCAGAAGTTCAGGAAAGGCGCGCAGCTCATCGAGACGCTTGAGAGACCGCGCATGGGACTCTCTCACATTACCGCTGAACGCTCGGTCAATCTGTTGCGCCCGCTCTACGGTCATATCCCGTGGTTGCCAGCCGTAAGACCGGGCAACGAGCGCAAAACTTTTCAGCATCTGGAGCTTCATCGGATGCCAATCCGATGTACCTACCCGCCCCTGTACGCGCGGCTCAATGGCCGCAAGCAATACTGTCCAGTCATCCTCCATTGCCCGCAAGCGGGCTTTCTCGGCGTGAACACCGCAAAACGACTTGAGCGCAGCTATGAGACGGCCCCGGAACGTCTTGTAAGCGCGCTCAGTCGGCCAATGATCGAGGTCAAACCCCTTCAAAGGGAACCTCTGCGCAATGGCGTCCAGGTCTGCTTCAATCGCAGTTAACGGCCGGTTCAGTATCGACGTGGCCTTGTCAATCGCGCCCAAGTAGCTTGTTTGGGTGCTGGCAGTAAGATCGGTTCGTGCGGCCGTATAAGCGCGAAACTGTGCAAAGTTGGTCCCATCCGAGGGGGTGGTGGAGGCCGCAATGCTTGCCACAGGGGACAAGACGGCAGGGGGTCTGCCAGAGAGATCAAGCATGAGATGTCCTTTCAGGAAAGAGGTTGATCATGGAAAATAGAGAAACCGCTAAGGCGCTGGTTTTTCCGGTTAAACGCGTAGCGGACATAAACACCTTCGTGGTTGCCGCCGGTGAAACCGGGGGGGTGTTTATGTCCGCACCACTTGCATGAGGTCTTTGCCGCTTAACTGAGATTGCGATGTCCCGGGGGCCACTGAGCAATCCGTAGCGCCCCGCGGGACGGGGACCGGCGGTGCCGTGGACCCACCCATGCGGCGTCCGCAGCAGGCCATTTTTGAAAGCGCCCTCACCCGTGGAGCAAGGCGAGACAAATGGCCATGTACTGGGCGCGGTTTCAATTTTGCGGGCCAAGAAGGCCCACCCACAAGACATGCGACGGTAACGATACCGCCTCAGCGCAAGGTTAAGCGCTCCGCGGGCCGACCAGATTACCGGGGATCGCGCAGAGCAGCCCTCTCCGATCCTGTTCTTTTCCAAGACAAGAAATGCGGCGAAGACCTTGCGGGCAAAGAGGGCGTTGAGCGTCATCTTCGGGAATTACGCCCCGGAGGGGTTCGCCCCAAACTCCGAGGTTCGGCAACGCCCCCAAGCTGCTTGACTTAAGGTCATCCAAAAAAATTCAGATTTGCCCTAATCGCGTTTCCGCGCGGAATTGAACGCGCCCAAATTACTCATACGGGCCGCGCAGGACATCACCTCACGGTCTTCACAAAGAGCAGGACCGGAGCGCAAACCGCGTCTCTATCTGTTCATTCACCCCCCCAGCACCAATGGTTGGGATCAGAAAGAGAGAGTAAAATGAAGTTCAGAACGACTATGATCGAGACCACACCTTCGCCATGGAAGTGTTATAAAGATCTTGTCCTTGAGGCGCTCCGCGCAAAAGGGATGTGGCCCTCAAGCTACCGCTCCCCCGAATTCCCCGAGCATATGTCTATTCATACGCTCGAGCGGTTCACCCTTGAGAACGAAGGCACCGGATGGTCATACTTCCTCACCTTCACATCCCAAGGCACGCAGCTGCCAAATACGGTGGCCTTGCCGCACGAACTGCGCTTTAACGACCCGATGATTGCTTTCCTGCTGGGCGCCCAAACCATCTGTGAGCTTGCCACCGGTTCGGACGAATTGCCCTTCAAAGCCGTCGGAAACAGAATCTTCCTTGCAACCGTAGGCCCGGAGAACGCGGTGGCATAGATCACCGTCAATCCTGACGTCAGCGACAAGATCAGACCCTAAACCACCAGTCACTTCATTATACTGAGAAGACAAGAGACACCCGGGCCATATGGTCCGGGTGTCTTGTATGGGAAAGTTGCGCACCATTTCTTTGCCCCCACTCAGGCGATAATACTCATGCTGTCGGGATAAGCGCGCCAAAGACCGGCGATCGCCGTACATAGACCGGAAGATCCTGGTGGCAGTGCCAAGCCTGAACCTCAGATCGACGCCAGCGCTGGCTGCGGGAATTTGCCCGCCCGTTCGATAGATCTATTGCCTTTGGAAAGGGTGGCATACCGATGGGCACCTGCCCCTTCGACCAGCGATAAAGGGTCGAAGGATCAACGCCCAATAGTTCAGCTGTCGCGCGGGCATCGAGCAACGGTTGCTTGAGCTCTACTGCCCGCTCCGGCATTTGTGCCTCTGCAAGCCCAAACGCTTTCCACACAACAGACCACCGCGTTGTGCCGCCAACTAAACGGATCCCGAGCGCCTTCAAAACGCGTGATAACGCTCTGTAGTCGCCGCTCTCCACCCGCTTTAGGCCGAAATACGTGATCAGGTCATCTTTCGAAAGTGGTGTATCTTGCTGCATGCCAAGGACATAGACCCCGGCAAATCCCTTCCCAAAAACAAGGGCCGCCCTTGGGCCGAGAATATTCTCGAAGCTCTATGCGAGATAGTCACAAACACCCAAAAGAGCGCGAAACGGAGGACTACGAGCCGCTTAGAGTCTCCGGATGAAAATCTCATGCGCCCTCTTAGGGGGCCAACTGCTCTGCAAAAATGCAAAAGAAGGGCCCCTGCCCTTCTTCCGTTTATGCGCGGGAGGTGCCGCTGCTTCCTATTCTCGAGGGGCGGCCGAAGCTTTAGATCGCTCCGCCCATCTCCCTTCGAGATCGCCTCTCCCCCCGTCTTCCCCGGCAACACCTGCGGAAGAAGGGGCGAGACTTCGGAATCATAGCAGGGGCTTAGGCACCGGGTGGTCAGGCCTCAAGATCTACAGTGAACCTGACACGACTAAGTCCGTCGCGGGCCCTCGCAAATCCGTTGAGGCCAAGTTCAATATCCTGCTTAAGTTGTTCAGGTGTTCTTCCGTTTGTTTCCTCATGTAGGATCAGCTTCATCTTCGAAGAAACGTCGCGCGCGCCCTGTACCGTAAGACCATCGTAAATCAGCGTGAAATCGCGGAAGACAAGAGTATTCAGCTGCCTGCTGGAGAAATCCACGTGGCAAAACAACATGAACATAGAACCGATATCTACGCTACGCTCGACAGCACGTTCGACCTGAACGCAGTTTCCGGCGCTCCGGGTCGGAAAGTTCATGACGCGCGCGTCACAGACGCCCCCTTCAAGAAAAAAGAAGGCCTGAACTTCCGAGGCAGGATATCCGGATGCGCCAGCAAGCACGTGCCCGATGTCGAGCCCCAAAAGGTCACCTTCTTCTGCCTCTGACGGGCTCCCAAGATACGCGTCTACAAGCAGGCGCCACTTTTCGACGACATGTTGCGGAAAGGAGGAAGGCTTTAGGGTGAGAGGTACTTCTTTAGACATTTTGTTCTCCTTAAAATGGGCGGGGTTGAAAGTGCCCATGACAGGAACATCGGATCGAAGTTGTGGGGGCGGTAATCCGGGGAGATAGAAAAATGACATTTCTGCAAAAAAATTTTCCGCCGGCCCCAACACACGTCCGACAGCGCGAAGGCTGTCACACCCGTCTCGTCAGAAAGGCCTGCATGCACTGAAAATATGCGCAGCCACTCGCAGCGATCTGAAGCAGTTTTGAAACAGGCGCGGCATTGCACGGTCAACATCCAGGCATGATCGTCCCGGAGTTCTGAGCAGGCTTCATAGACCTGCACGCTGGAAGTCAGAAACACTCGCTGAGGGACACCCCTGCCTCATCTTGTTTTCCGCACAAAAGATCGCCCGGGAAATTGCGTCATGTTCCGGGGAAATTGCGTCGAAACCCGGGGTTTTTGCGTCAAACCACCGGGAAATTGCGTCATGACCCGGGGTTTTTGCGTCACAAACACCGCAACTCATTGGTTATAAACGAAAATAGACGCTGCTTTGAATCAAGAGAATTAGGAAACACATGAAAGAGCCCGTGCCGGGCAGTTTTGGGGTGTTTTTAAGGGGGCTCCGCCCTTTTGGCGCAGGATATTCTTTTGCGTTTTGGCACGGCATCAGCGGTGCCTAATTCTTCTCAAGAGCCTGGCACCCCGCCACGCTTCGGCTGTGACAGGACACCAGGATGCCAAAAGATATGATTGCAAAAATCGCTGCGGAGCGCGGCTACTCAGCAGATGAGCTCGAGGCTGCGCTTGAAGCGTATCGGCGCAGACATAGGCTCTCGCACCCCGCCGGACGGTTTGATACATTGGGAGCGTTCCATCTCGATGAGCATTGTGCCTGCTGCGCCGGTCTCCAGCGCAGCAGTGCCAAACGTCCCTATTCAGAGATGCATCATGGACGGTCGCTCACGCATGTCGCACAGCTCTACGACGTTCCCGTTCTGCACCTGCGACGGCTCGTAAAAGCCTTCGAGAGAGCGCAGAGAGTGCCCCCCACCTCTCGGCATGCGCAGGGGCAACTCAAGGTCCTGCTCACCAACGTTTTGCAGCCCGTTCATCGGGGCGCCAGACCCCAATAAGCCAGGGGCTCAGAAGCACTCGGCCAGTTCTTCGAGACTGAGATCGGCATCCAAGGGCCCCGAATGCCCGATCACGGCGGCCGTCACGATCCAAACGCCCAGCCAAGTCGCGGTCAGGGGTCGCATGCCAGCGGCCTCGGCAGCTTCGAGCACATGCAGCATCTGAGCGCTCATCCGCACGATCTGACGGGAAGGGGCTTTGGGCGCGGTCGCCTCCTGCGGCAACAGCTTCTCCCAGTCATCCTCGCAGCGGTTCTGCTTGAGCACATCCATTGCGCCCGGCCAGACACGCTTGAACTCCTCTGACAGAGCAATGCCTCGCGCGCGGGCAAATGCGCTCAACCCGGTGGCGAGAGCATCGAGCAAGTCGTTGGAGTTGTAGAGACCCGCACGGTGGAACTGCCGGGCAAGTTGTTCCGCAGCTTTTGGGGCCACGCTTTCAAACAGCTGCAGGCCGGAAATCTGAAAGGGAAAATCGTTCGTATATGTCATCTGAAGGGCTTTCTTGAAGGAGTGAATGGCACCCAGCCCGACCCTCTCCTCTTTTGCAAAAGAGGCCTGTCGTTCTGCGCGTCCAAACAGAACGCGCAGGACGACAGGCCTTCGAGCATCACCCTTTTGTCCATTTGAGATCTTGGCAGCGCACGGGCCCGGTTCACCGACTGCGCACAATCAAGCCGCCCTTTACGCTACGTAATGCAACCGCGCGCCGAAAATCGTTCCGATCTCCATTTTGAGGCCCGAAAGTCCCACCCAAGCCTAAAGAAAGAAGTTCGCGAACACCATTCGACAAAACCGAAAAAAATTTCACTTCGCGTTACCGCGCCGCTGAAATCGATCTCACCTCATGAATACAGCACCAACGCTGTTAAACAAAAACATAAAGGAAAGCAGACCATGTCTTCTTCAAAATCCACTTCACCCCAAAACGCAACCCAGCCGCTCACGTTCGAAACCGACGCTGAAAAGGTCATCTCTACCTGCAACCCTGACCAAGTAGATTGTTCGGCGAACCCGTTCCAAGTAGAGACCGTCAACTATATCGGCGGGCTCTCCTTTGAGCCTCATATCGTTCCTCATGAGAAAGCGCAGGTAGGCGATATTATTGGAGTGTATTTCTCTGTAACTGCTAGCGTAGACCAGTTCCCAAGCCACGACTATGGCGACCCAGTCTTCTATGTGCAGGGCGACAACGAGATAAAAGCTGTGCTCTCCGAAGACCTACCCAAAGAAAGATTGCCTTCCGCCGCACGGATTATTTCTGATTTCTATTTATCGCAGGGTCATGACGACACTGCACATCGGAGGTCGATGTTCCCCTGCCCAGAAAGCTACCAATACTATGTGGTGTATTTTGCCGATGCCATTCTGATGACTGAAGCGACTTGGCTTCATGGAGATATCCTCGATTTCTACGACGAGGGGGAACTGGACCAAGTAAACCCCGTTCTGATCGCCATGCAGGAAGTCAAAGACAACGCTGCAAGCCTCGCCTGCGTGGAAAAAACGAGAACATATTTGAAACTGTTCAAGCAGCTGCTACCCGAAAATGTGCGGGAGCTTGCAGATTGGAACATTCGAATGCCTGACCCGGCAGACTTTCTGTCCTCTTGGGCGAACCGGAAATAGGAAGAGCATTGGCTTCCTCAGGGGCGCGCCGCAGGGAAAATACTCTTCGCGCGCTCCGAAAATAACTTTCTTGAGGGCTGTTACACTAATTAATACTGGCCATATGGGTAACAGTTCCTAGGCGGGTCTACCTGACGTTGACGTCAAACAGCCCATCGATAAATGCGTTCTATCCTGTAACCCCTGGTTCTTTATTATGGCTCTGACCGCGTTTGATTGCTCATATTGTAGGTCAGCATAGGTTCTTGCGCGGCGGGTAGCGATGCGCATACCTTTCAGCGGCAGGAGCACTGCAGTTCAACATATGATTCAGGCAAGTAATCAAATGACGGTGTCCGTTACAACTAAGGTTCTCGCAACTGTGAACGCTCCCTACAGCGAAGATCTTTCTGCATATCAGCTTGCCAGCGCAATCTCTGATATCGACGTTGCTCAGTCGGCGATGGGTCCAACGTTCTCTTTTTTTTCTGAAATCCCCTTGGATCTACAAACGGGTTTCATCTCGGAGATGGGACTGTCACATCACAAGGTGCAGCAAGTCGCGAACCACTTGCAGTCGCTTTGCCCGTTTCCACTGGCATTCGCTACTAAGCGGCGGCCGCAAACGACCCTAACCGGACATACATGTAGTACGCAGCTAAGGTCAGCTTTTGGGAGCCCTTACGAAGCCCGTTCAGTCGCAAACGTCCAGTTAAATTGGTGAAAGTGTCGACCGGCGCTCAGAAGGTGCATCGCAAGCAACCGAAGAGAGAATTTAATTACTTAAGGCGGATTTATAACACCAAGGTGAAAGAGCCCCCCCCGGAAAGCTGACACAATACTTGGATTCCTTCACCGATTAGAAAGTATTCGATGATTGACGGTATAGGCTTGGAGAGGTGCCATAGGACTTACGAAACTCACGGTGAAAATGCGCAGAATCTGAAAACCCTGCGTCAGCTGCAATTTCGGCGATCCTGTCCGTGGTATGCGTCAATCGCCAAAGCGCGTAGCTGAGCCGCATTGAACGGAAATACCGAGACGGGGATTGCCCCATTGCCTGATTAAATCGCCGATCAAGCTGACGGACACTGATCCCCACCTCGGCGGCCAGGACATCCATTGATGGCGGCATATTGATTTTTTGCTCCATTAGTGCTGCGCAGCGCCGTACCACCTCATCTTTCACATCATGGGTGCTCTTTGAGAAGTGCGCTTGGGGAAAAGTCCCCGCGCGCTGGCCTTGCATCATCATATGTCGGATGGCCTGCTGTGCATACTCACTCCCGCAATGGCGATGGATCAGGTGAAGTGCGAGATCCGAGGCCCCGGTCGACCCTGCGCAGGTGATACGCGCCCCGGCGTCCAAAAATATCCGGTCAGTAAAGGCTTCGACCCGCGGAAATTGATCATGGAATTCGTCAGCTACGTTCCAATGCACGCAGGCCGGATAGCCCTGCATCAGCCCTGCCCGCGCGATGTTAAATGTCCCTGTACAGAGCCCGATTAAAGGGACACCAGCCTCTGTAGCTTCGGAAAGGTATTGATCCAGCCATTGGGGCTGGGACCTAATACGGTAACCATTGCCACCGCAAACCGCGATGTAGTCGACCTCTTCCGGATTTATCAAAGGCGCTGTTGCTGTAATGGTCAGCCCGCAACTGGCCGCAACCTTGCCCTTCCCCATAACTTCCCAACCACAGGCAACCTGTCGGCTGCGGCCACCATGATCAGCGGCAAGGCGGATCGCTTCGACGAATCCGGAGAAGGCGTTGAGGGTGAAGCTATCCAGCAGCAAAAAACCAACACGGAGTTTCTGTTCAGTACGGCGCATCACATCTCCTTAAACGGTAGCATTATGACCAGAGGGCAGTGAATTCGAACAAAAATGTCTGAATTATCCATCTATCTGTCTAATCTATTCTATCGAGAGAGTTTATGGCTGTCTAACGTCCTATACAGCCCCACCGTATACAACGGGGTACAGAGAGGGAAACTCAAGATGAACCGCAGAACTTTTGCCGCCTTTGCTTTAGCCGCTTCGATCAGCGCTTTGGCAACCTTGCCCGCAGTGGCGCAAGATATCAATTTCCGTGTCAATGTTCCCGGCAACGAAGACGGGATCGCATTCCGCTCGGTTGAGCATTTCAACGAGGTTCTAAAGGACAAAAGCGGCGGCAGCCTCGGCACCAAATTGTTCCACTCCAGCGCGCTCGGCGATCAGGAAAGCTCGATTGAAGCGATGCAGTCCTCGATCCTTGACATGGCCACAATCGAAACACCGATCACCGCCGTCGCTCCTGAACTTGGCGCAACCGCCTTGCCCTATATCTTTTCCAGCCGCGAACACGTGAAAGCGGCAATGAATGGCGAAGCAGGCCAATTGATCGAAGCGATGCTTGCCGAAAAAGGCCTGCGGGTGGTTGGCTTTTTGGAAGGCGGCTTTCGCCAAATCACCAACAATGTCCGCCCGATCACGACCCCAGAAGACCTAAAAGGCGTCAAGATTCGCACCCCGGGCAGCGCCTTGCGCATTGCGATCTTCAATCACTATGGCGCCAATGCCTCCCCTCTACCGTTCAGCGAACTCTACTCGGCGCTCCAGACCGGCGTTTATGATGGGCAAGAGAATCCAGTAATCTGGGCACAAAGCACCAAATTTTACGAAGTGCAAAAGTACCTATCTCTTACCAATCACCTCTATACGGTCACCTATCTCCTAATGGCCGAAGACAAATTCCAATCCTTGACCGAAGACCAGCAGGCTGCGGTCCTCGCGGCAGGTGAAGCCGCCGAGGCGCGTTCAGTTGAACTGGGCATCAAAGCTGACGCTGAGATTGTCAGCTTCCTTGAGGAAGCAGGCATGGAAGTGAACGAGGCTGATGTTGAAGCCTTCACGGCGCAGTCCGGCCAAATCTGGGAGGATTGGTCAGCCGAGCAAAGCCCCGATGCGCAAAAGCTGATCGATCTGATCCGCGCCGCAGATCAGTAAGGCCAGCCCAGAGGAGATAGCCATGATTAACCGCATACTCGAAGCGATCATCTCAGCCCTGCTGCTCGCGGCCGTCGGTGTGGCTTTTCTGGCGGTAATCTACCGCTATCTCCTCGACAACGCGCTCAGCTGGAGCTTTGAGGTTTCGCTGGCGCTGCTGACCTATATTAC
The DNA here is from genome assembly GCF_043556915.1 of Sulfitobacter sp. 1A15299. Classification (NCBI taxonomy): domain Bacteria; kingdom Pseudomonadati; phylum Pseudomonadota; class Alphaproteobacteria; order Rhodobacterales; family Roseobacteraceae; genus Sulfitobacter; species Sulfitobacter sp. 1A15299. Next base: position 18,239 of record NZ_JBIFFJ010000027.1, read on the forward strand.
CTTCTTAGGAAGCTATCTGGCGCTGCGGCGGGGTGCGCATTTGAAGGTCGATGTCTTCGTGCGCAACCTGCCCTTCTGGGCGCAAGGCGTTCTTTACGTCATCAACCAGCTACTTATCGGTGGCGTGGGCTGGATCATGGCGTGGTATGGAGGGCTGCAGGTTATCCGCTTTGCCGGGCAGACTACCAATGTTTTGGAAATCTCTAGCGGCTGGCTTTATGCAGCGATCCCCATTGCAGGCGCGCTGATCTGCCTTGATGCGCTGATACAGATTGCCAGCAGCCTGCCGCGCATCCGTCAGGGGCTTGACCCCGACAGCCGCCACGACGCCGACAACAGCCCTTTCGATCTTTGACCCGAGGATAACCGACCATGGAACTGCTTTTAATCCTCTGCATCCTTTTGGGGTTGATCGGCATCGGCCTGCCCATCGCGTTTGCGTTGGTTTGCATCGCCATCGGCATCTTCTGGATGGGAGACATCGACCAGTTGATCGTCGCTCAGCGCCTTTACCGCGGGGTGCAAAGTTTCCCACTGCTGGCGGTGCCGCTTTTCATCCTTGCCGGTCAAATCATGAGCCGTTCTGGCATCTCTGGTCATCTCATCGAATTTGCGAAGACCCTCGTTGGTCAGATGCGCGGCGGTCTGGCGGCGGTTAATGTCGTCACATCCATGTTCTTTGCAGGGATGAGCGGCACATCGATGTCCGACACCGCCGCCGTGGGCGGGATGATTATCGACCCTATGATCAAGCGCGGCTACAGCCGCCCCTTCACCGCAGCCGTCACTGCCGCGTCTTCCACCATCGGCATCATCATTCCGCCCAGCGTGCCCATGGTCATTCTGGGGGCCTATCTTGGCATCTCCACCGGCGCGCTCTTTGCTGCGGGGCTGATGGCGGGCGTGCTGCTGGGCGTGGCTCTGATCATTGTGGCATGGATGATCTCGGTGCGCGAAGGCTACCCAGTTGAGGCACCTTTCAGCGGCAAACGCATGGTGGTTGCCTTTGGCAAAGCGCTTCCCGCGTTGCTAATGCCGACCATCATCCTTGGGGGCATTTTGGGTGGTATCTTTACCCCGACTGAAGCCTCTGCCGTGGCAGTTGTTTATGGCATCTTTGTTGGCATGTTCTACTACCGTACCCTTAAGCTGCGTGTACTCTATCAAACCTTCTGCGAAGCCGCAGTTCTATCCGGCGCAGTGATGTTGGTGACTGCAACTGCGCATGTCATGGGCTTTGCCTTCACGTTTGAACAATTGGCCGACAGCATTCTCGCGCCGCTCGCACAGATGGACATGTCACCCATTCTGTTCCTCATCATGCTGAGCGCGATCATGATCATCGCGGGCACCTTTCTGGACGGGATTGCGATGATCTTCATCATCGTGCCATTGTTCCTCCCCGCTGTAAAACTACTGGGGATTGACCCAATCCACTTTGGCATGGTCGTTGTCCTTTGCTGGGGCATCGGCCAACAGACGCCGCCAGTTGGGGCCGCGCTGTTTATCACCAGTGTCATCGCGAAGGTCGATATCTTGACCCTAACCCGGGCGAACCTGCCCTTTATCGCGGTGATGTTCCTTGTTCTGGGTGCCATGATCGCCTTCCCCGATCAACTTGTGCTGCTGATCCCACGCGCCCTCGGACTCTAACACTTTTTCACTTTTCAAGAAAAACCACAGGAGGACTCTGTCCAATGATGACCAATAACCGTTTCGTCGATGTGATCTATACACATACCGATGGCGAACCCACCTGCATCATCCATGGGGGCATCCCCTATCCCCACGGGCTGAGCGTCACCGAAAAACGTCAATTTATCCGCGAGAACTACAACTTCGTGCGCACCGCCCTGCTGCGCGAGCCGCGCGGCCACCACGACATGGTCGGCGTCTTCGTTACCCCGCCCTCCAGCCCCGACTATGATGCGGGCATGCTGTGGTGCGATGGCGATGATTTCATGGAGATGTGTGGCCACGGCACAATCGCCCTGTCTATGGCGCTGGTCAGCCACGGGCTGGTGCATGACGCGGGCGGCGATGTGACGAAAATCCGTTTTGAAACACCGGCGGGTGACGTGACCTCTGAAGTTGGCCGCGAAAACGGTCAAATCGCTTGGACCAAATTCCAAAACGTTCCTGCCTTTGTTCTGGAGCAAGATGTGCCGATCACCCTGCCGGGCTATGGCGAATTGAAGGCAGACATCACCTTTGGTGGCAACTTCTTTGCTGTCGTTAAATGGCCAGACGGGGAACGCCCGATCGGCCCCCAGAACGGCAAGCTGCTGTCTGAGATGGGTGTGCTGGTGAAGGATCAGATCAATGCCAAGATGAAGATTCAGCACCCGACTGAGAAGCATATTCAGGGACTGAACTTCACTACCTTCTGGCAAGAGCCTGACCACGCGGACAGCCTTTACCGCAACGTGCATGTCTTCAGCGACGGTAAGCTTGATCGCTCGCCCGGCGGCACAGGCACTTCGATGATGATGGCAATGTTCGAAGCGCGTGGGGAGATGAAGATCGGTCAAACCATCAAATCCGAAGGGCTGTTGGGCCAGGGGCGTTTCGAAGGCCAGCTTTTGGGCGAAACCATGCTGGGGAACCAACGCGCCGTAATCCCTACGGTTAAGGGCACTGCCAAAGTTATCGGCTATGCCAAATGGTTGATCGATGAAACCGACCCTGTCGGCCGCGGTTTTACCATCACCTAAAGGCATAGTCGTGACGGTTGGCCGCCGCAGCTTACGTGGCGGCCTACTGTTTCATAGCGTGTGGAATGTCTCCATACTCGCCATGAGATTTACGTCACTTCACAGATAGTTGCGCGACACATTCGGACCCGCTGCAACAAACCTCAGCAGGTCGTTCTGCATGCTAACGTCGGCGTACATGCGCTTCAGCCGCCGGTTCGCCTCGGCCATCGCCTTCATCTCGCTGATGAGGCTGGCATCCATGCCGCCATACTTCGCCCGCCACTTGTACAGCGTGGCGCTGCTCATCCCGTGCTCGCGGCATAGCTCGGCGGCAGGCACGCCACCGTCCATCTGCCGAAGCACGCCCACGATCTGGGCCTCGGTGAATCGTGTCTTCTTCAGCGGAATATCCTCGTTCATCCTGCCGAGAAAATTCTACTTCCGCATCCCCTTAAGATCGGGGGGGGGATTGCCTAACCTCTGGGTGAAGCAGCCGGTACATCCCATTACTCACCGATGCTGCGACCGGTACGAAATTCCACTTCTGGCCGGACAACGAAATCAGAAGACAAATGTTTCGCGGTGACGCCGAGACCCTTCGACGCCCGATTCAGTGAGCATTGTTTCGCTCCTATTTATCAATGCGTCAGGTCCACACATGAACACTTCACGCTCGTACAGGTCCGCAACGGATTGAATGTCATCACTCTCCATACGTCGCTCCTCAAGTCTCAGCACGTTGTCGGAGGGGACTGTTGCGTTAATTTGCGAAGGCCATGAATGCGTAGGGAAGAGCCTTGGATTATGCGTCCGCGAACAGTTCGCTGATGAACTGGATCTCCCCTCGAACGCCCGGCTGCTTGTAGTGGATGTGATCTCGCTTGATCGTTCGGATGGTTTCGATGCCGCTCAGCGTCGTTTTGGCGGTTCGCAAGGAACGAAAGCTCTGGTGGTATCCGAGGAGCCGTTTGGTGGCCGCATGATCGCTTTCGATCAGGTTGTTGCGCCACTTTCGGTCGATGTGCCGGATGCTGTCAAAATGCGGGTCATATAGATGATTGATCTCGCGGATGACGCGCCGGTAGGTCGGGGCTTTGTCTGTGACAATGGTGACCGGCCGATGAAGTCTCACGCGCTGGATCGCCCTGTTGAGAAAGGCCTTTGCTGCTTTTGCATCCCGCCGGGCGGTGAGGCGGAAATCAACCATTTGACCGTTTGCATCAATGGCGCGCCAGAGATAGCGCCATTTGCCACCGACCCGAATGTAGGTTTCGTCAACGTGCCAATCGACGCTTGCGCAACGCAGATGCCTCTCAGTCCGCTTCGTTAGTTCAGGCGAGAACTTCTGGACCCAGCGGAAGACTGTTGATCGATCGACCGCGATCCCGCGCTCTTCCAGGAGATCAACAACATCTTGGTAGGACAACGGATATCGCAGATACCAACGAATAGCGCAGAGAATGATCTCCCGGGGAAAGCGATGGCGCTTGAACGGTAATTTACGTGGCATGCTCGACCTCCAAATCATGATCGTCGCCAAGTGGCTTCGTTAATGCAACAGTCCCGTCGCAAGGATGCGCCCCTCGGCCAGCGCTAACATCGTCGTGCAAGAGCGCATTACTTGGTTCAGGTCATGCAGCGCCAGAATCACCACCGCCCCGGTCTCTTCGGCGTAACGGCGCAACGCCTCGAGAACCTCGTATTGGCGGTAGAGATCGAGGGCCGAGGTCGGCTCGTCCATCAGGACCAGCTTTGGCCGCGTCACAAGCGTCTGCGCAATCGAGACGGACTGCCTTTGTCCGCCGGACAGCTCAGGCAACTGTCGCGGCGCAAGGTGATCGATGCCGAAGCGGTGCAGCACCGCGTCGACTGCCGCCAGCTCGCGCCGCGACAGACGCCAGCTGGCTTTGCCCTGCTTCAAAGCGAGGATGATGGATTCGTAGACTGTCAGGGCGGCGGTCATCGCCGTGTCCTGTGGCATGTAGCGCAGATCGCCCATCTCGGCCCCAAACAGGCGCACCCGCCCCGCCCCGCGCAGCTGTCCGGCAATGCGGCGGAACAGCGTGGATTTGCCGGCGGCATTGGCGCCCACGAGCGCGGTCAGCACGCCACCCGCGATCTCCGGTGTCGAGGCCTCCGTCAAGATCTGCTTGCGGCCGTAGCGCGCCGGACGCTTGAGCAATTTGAGGGTTCCGCGCCCGGCGCGCTTGCCAAGCCCGAAACCGACGACTACCAAAATCAAACTCGCAGACTCTCGTCATGAACGAGGGACCAGTGGGGGGCACGTCAGTCGCCGAAAGGATTACGGCCCCCGACAGCATCGCTCCCGGAAGGAAGAAGCGCTGGTCCTCCCCCAGCAGTAATCGCGCGACATGGGGCCCAACGATGCCAATAAAGCCGATGGTGCCAACGAAGGCCACGGGCACGGCAGCCAGCAAAGATACGAGAAGCAACGCTTCCAGCCGCAGCCGCCGCACCGGCACGCCCATCGCCGCCGCCCGGGTCTCGCCGAGCCGGATCGCTGTCAGGGCCCAGGCCCGGCGGGCAAACAGCGGCGTGCAGAGCAGCAGAATTGCGGCGGTGACCGCGACCTTGCCCCAGGTCGCGGCGTTTCAGCTCGGGGAGGGCGGCTGCCTGCAGCCGACCGAGTAGGGCGCGGTCCTGACCAAAGGGCAGGAGGGGTTAAGATCATCAAAACCTAAACTTTGCACATCACAAAAACCTAAACACCGCTCGAAACTCCCGGCAATCCGCGACAAAGACGGGATCGGTTTGAAAACCGGTTTGACGTGTTTCGCTTTTGCTCACCATCGGTATGCAACAAGGCCTGGAGCTGAACCTTCTGATGATTACAATGACGCCGACAGCAAGCAGCGTGCCCCACCTCACTCAGGGCACCTATTGGCCTGATCTTGAAGATCCTTGAGACGAGCCATTAGGTCATTGAAAACGATGGTGTCCGACTGAAGCAGCCCCGCTTCCAGCATTTTCCGGTAGTCTTGGGCCAGCGCCTCCAGGGCTTCACCCTCTGGGATCAGGCAAAGCGACCCTGAGACGGCGTCGGCATAGTTTATCGTTGCACCCGCACGATCGGTTTCGCGGAAAAAGTGCTGTTTGTGCTTGGCCACATCTTGTGCAAGCGCCTTATCCTCCAGCGCCCGTTCAGCGATACCCACAGCGTGCAGGCGATCAAGATCGTACCAGTGACGCGCATAGCGGTCGCCACCTCGGAACGCGCCCCGCAAGCAATACGCGTGGATGGCCGTCGCTTTCTCCCAAAATGTCCGTTCGGCCATCATCACACGAGGCGTGGCGACGGGCGTGAGCAACTCAGGTAGTGCCTGTGAGAGGTCACAAACCACTTCGTGACGCTGCGCCGGTTCGCCTGTCGACCTGGCACCAAATTCCAACAAGACCGAGGATCGAACGTATCCGCTGCCGCTGCGCACCGCGTCGTAGTCCAAATAGATCTTGTCACCTTCTACACGGATTTCTGCCGGGAGCGCCGCTGCCTTAACCTTGTCCGACAACATGGGGGCGACTCTTGAGCCAACCCACTCATCCAAGCGACCCCGAACGGCTTCGGTCCATTTCTGAGCTTGCGAGCGGCTTGGCGGATATGGATCGTCGGGATCCTTGATAAGATCGGGAATGATCTGCCGGATGTCATATGTCAGGTCGACATCCTCTGAAAACCGATCGATCGCTTTGTAGACCTTGGAAAGCGACGTTCCGCCCTTGAACACCAGGTGTTCGCCAAGATCACTGTCGAACAAGGCGTTAAGGACCCAAACGACCCAAATGTCTTTTTCTAACAGGTCCGCGGGCCGCCCCAGTTTCGAGGCGGCCACTTCCAGCGCGTCGATCTTGTCTTCGCGCGACAGCGAAAAATAGGTTTGGCTTTCTGTCATTGCAATGGCGCAAGCGCGCTAAGTTCCTTGGCCATCCAAGTTGGCGCAGAGGCCCGAAGCCTCAGAAGCTCACGCTTCTCCTCTTCGTTCAACGTCGCCTTGATACGCCTCAAAGCCTGGGCAGCTTCGGACTTGCCGAAATAGGCGAGCGCTCGAAAGGCGTGCCCGGCACGACTGTTGGGCGCTCGAAGCTGCCAGCTCGGCACATGTTTAAGCTCGACGCTTTGTGCTCCGAGCTTCAGATGACGGCTCGGCCCGGAGGTCCAAAAAACTTGACGGGATGGATTCTGCGTCGAAATGCCGAGTAGGTTCGCTGCCGACGCCCCGCTTTGCGACACGCGCTCACCGGTTGATTTCGCAATGTGCTCAACCACGGCCTCAACCGAGGGCGCCCGGCTCCCGAAGCGGGTTTTCATGGGCAAGGCGAACAATCCTCTCCTCACACGCAGAAGCTCCCCACGCCGCACCAACCGAGACAGCGCCTGATCGACCGCCGCACGCTCTCCGAGGTGCAACAACTCCCGCGCCGACAGGGTCGCACCCTCCGGCAGCGCTTCAGCATAGGCCTTGATCGCTTGAGATGTGGTTCGCATGTCCGCCTCCAAGTGTCAGATATATAGCTTGGTTTCTGACATCTTTCAAGGTAAAAGCACCTAAAGCAAAGAAGGGAGCGTGCTGGAGAAGCCAGCTTAACGAATTGATTTAAGACCATTATGAACTTGATATGTGTGTTGATTGTCACTGAGAACTGATGGGGTGGATACCCCCTCCCGACGGCATCGCAATGTGCCAAGGTGATGTGGGTCACATCACTGATAGGAGGAAGCATCCATGGATCAAGTTACCATTGTTGGGTTAGATTTGGCAAAGCGGGTTTTCCAGGTTCACGGCGCCACGGCGGATGGCGGCATTGCTATTCGCAAAAAGCTGTCGCGGGGCCAAGTGTTGGCATTTTTCGCGGACCTGCCGCCCTGTGTAGTGGCGATGGAGGCCTGTGCTACAGCACATTACTGGGCCCGTGAAATAGGTGCTTTGGGACACAATGTGCGGCTGGTCCCACCTGCTTACGTTAAGCCTTTCGTAAAGCGCCAAAAGAATGATGCCGCGGATGCAGAAGCCATAGCCGAAGCAGCCAGCCGGCCGACTATGCGGTTTGTTGAACCGAAGTCGCCGCAACAACAAGCGCGCGCTATGGTTTTCAGGACGAGAGAGCTTTTCGTCCGGCAAAGAACGCAAACGATCAACGCTCTGCGTGCGCATCTGGCAGAACACGGGCTGATCGCACCGCAAGGCATGTCCAATCTGGCAAATATTCGGAGGCTGATTGATGAGGCCGCAGCTGAAGTGGAGCCGTTGGTTGTCGAAACAGCTCGCACCTATCTTGAGCAAATAGATGATCTATCATCTCGCATTTTGAAGTTGGAGGCGACGCTGAAACAAGAAGCCGCCCGAACTGATGCTTCATTACGGATGATGACTATGCCGGGAGTTGGTCCCATTACCGCAATGGCGATAGAGGCTTTTGCTCCATCTCTCTCTGTTTTTAAGCGCAGTCGGGATTTCGCCGCTTGGTTGGGGCTTGTGCCACGACAACATTCTACTGGCGGCAAACAGGTCTTGGGCCGAACGTCGAAGATGGGGCAAAGGGATATCCGGCGACTACTTATCATCGGCGCAATGTCAGTTATTCGGTGGGCAACCCGCAAAGGAGCAACCCCAGGGACTTGGCTACATTCCATTCTCCAGCGCAAGCCCCGCAAGGTGGCGGCGATCGCACTGGCCAACAAGATGGCCCGAACGCTGTGGGCGATGGAAACGCGGAAGGAAGATTACAGAGATCCACGTCTGACAGCAGCTTGATTGCATCGAGTAGTCAGTAGTGGAAGTCGGCGTGTGAGGAGGTCATAGACAGTAAGGACAAAAGATCGGTGACGACGGTTTTGAAAACGCATCCGGGTCAATGGGCCAAGAGCCCGCAGAACTGATTTTGCATCAAAGCCGCGCAGCTCCATACCGGCCAGCGGTCATTTGATTGCCGCACAACAGGCCTGATACATGACCGCACCCGATCACACGTCACTATGTCGAAAAACCATCTTGCGCGAACGGGGGTATCCATACATGACCCGGTAGGGGTGCGGACGAAAAGTTGGACTATCTTGGAGATAGTTCATGTACAGCTACGAAGAGCGAATGCGCGCTGTTGAGCTTCATATCAAGCTCGGCAAGCGCGCGCAGGCCACCATCCGTGAGTTGGGGTATCCAACGAAGAACGCCCTGAAAGGATGGCATAGAGAATACCAATGTCTGCAAGACTTGCCGATACGATCGGCGCCGCGCCCGCCTAAATTCTCATTGGCGCAAAAGCAGGTGGCGTTAGAATATTATGCAAGCCATGGCCGCTGCATCTCATGGACGCTGAGTGCTTTAGGCTATCCAGGCCGAGCCACGCTGACGGCTTGGGTACGCGAGGCCTTTCCTGGCATGAAGCCGGCCTCCAACACGGCATATGGCCCTGGCAACCACTCTGACGCCGTGAAGCAGGCTGCTGTGGTCGGGCTATATAGCCGTCAAGAAAGTGCTCAGGCCCTGGCCGAAAAGTTCAGAGTTAGTCGGCCGACGCTCTATGCTTGGAAAACACAGATCCTTGGCCCGGAGGCTCCTGCCATGATGAAACGCAAGAAGAGTGCCCTTCCCCCAGAGCTTGAAGCGTTGGAGCGTCAGCGTGAAGCACTGCAGCGTGACATTCGCGAGCTCCAGATTGAGCATGAGCTGCTCAAGACTGCGAGTGAAATGATAAAAAAGGAACTTGGCGGCGATCTGCAGAGCCTGAGCAATCGGGAAAAACCATGCTGATCGTCGCCCTAAAAAAACGGTATAAGACACCAGCGCTGTTGGCTCGGCTGGGTCTCGCGCGCAGCTCGTACTTTTACCACCGCGCTCGCATGAAACAGGGAGATAAGTATCTTCCCATTCGACAGGCCATGAAGGAGGCTTTCGAAAGCAACCATCGCTGTTACGGCTACCGTCGCCTCAAAGCATATATGACCCGGGACTCCATCTCGATCTCGGAAAAAGTGGTGCGGCGCCTGATGAAACAGGAAGCTTTGGTCGTCCCAAAGCCGAAGCGCCGACGTTACAGCTCATATCTGGGTGAGATTAGTCCTGCGCCGGAGAATATCATCAACCGAAAATTCCAGGCGGCAGCACCAAACGAGAAGTGGCTGACCGATATCACCGAGTTCCACATCCGAGCGGGAAAAGTCTATCTTTCCCCAATCATCGATTGCTTCGGCGGCCTCGTCTTAAGTTGGACCATAGGGACCAGACCGGACGCCGAACTCGTAAACACAATGCTTGATGCAGCGGTAGAGACCATCGCTGACTGCGAAGTGCGGCCTATAGTCCACAGCGATCGCGGAGGCCACTATCGCTGGCCTGGCTGGCTGGAACGTATCGATGCAGCAAAGCTCGTTCGTTCGATGTCACGAAAGGCGAGTTCGCAGGACAATGCCGCATGTGAAGGCTTCTTCGGACGCCTGAAGACTGAGTTCTTCTATCCTCAAGATCGGCGAGCCTTCACCGTGGCCCAGTTTATTGACGAGGTTGATGCCTACATCCGTTGGTATAACGAAACACGCATCAAGATGTCCCTTGGTGGCAGAAGCCCAATCGAGTACCGTAAAAGCCTCGGCCTTATGCCTTAAAAACAGTCCAAGTTTTTGTCCGCAGACCCTCAGTCCTTTGCGGACAAACCTGCATCCTCCATCTGCTCGCGGTCCGGCAGGTCCTGCAGGGAAGTTAGGTCGAAGGCAATCAGGAACTGTTCTGTCGTCACGAAGGTGTAGGGCGCCCCTCGTCGAGGAGACCGCGGACCGGTCCCGATCAAGTTGCGCGCGTGCAGCCGACCGATCAGGTCCCGGCTGATTTCCTTGCCGAAGATGTCTTTGAGACCGTCACGCGTGATCGGCTGGTGATAGGCGATGGCCGCCAGGACCGCGACGTCGAATTCACTCAAGTCCAGCAGTTGGACGCCGACATCTGCCGCCGCCCGGATCGCGGGGGCGTAGGTGGCGCGCGTGCGGAACATCCAGCCGCCAGCGACCTGGGCGATCTCGAAGGCCCGCCCCTCCAGATCGGCGGCAAGGTCGTCTACCAGCAGATCGACTGAAGCCCCCTGCCCCACCACGCGGACCAGGTCCTCGCACGGCACTGGCGAGGCCGACGCAAAGAGCACCGCCTCGATCCGGCGCATCCATTCCCGCCAGCGCAGCTCAGGCGGCAGGTCGGGCAGCTCGCGGTCAAGCTCAGCTTCTGGTCGATCCTTTGCCATCCCTACACCCCGTAGAGCCGGAAAGTGTCGCGCCCGGTCAGCTCGCGCACCGCGCCGAGGTCGACCAGTCGGTCGCAGAGCCGCCGCGCGGCGCGATCCGGCAAGGGCAAAGTCGAAGGCGCGACCGCATCGCGGGTCAGTAACATCTCGACCGCGTCGCCAGCCCCCTTGGCCCGGAGCTTGGGTGCGACCGCCTTCAGATGCGCCGCCCGACGGGCGAGGTCGGTGGAGAGACGCACGGCCTCGACGGCCGATGAGACGAGCGCCCGATGGTAGGCGAGCCTCAAGTCGTCACCACGCTTGCGCAGGTCAGCTCGTTTCAGGCCCGCGGCGAGTAGCGGCACCAGTTGATCCCAACCGAGTGCTTGAGCGATGGCCGTATCCGCCAGGATCAGCGCCGACACGTCTGCACGCGGTGCCGCGCTCATAACAGTTTCGAGCACGAGGGCGGCCCGAGCCACTGGCGCGCCCTGCCCTGCATCTACCCACTCGGCGATCTGTCCCGCCTCGATCCCGGGTATCGCCCGATGCAGCGCCTTGACCGAAACTGGTCGCTTCACCGCACGCTGCCAAGACAGATAGGTCTCCCCTGCCGGGCCGGGACTGTCGCCCGGTTGCAGGAACGCAATCGCATCGCGCAACTCGCCTGCCCTTTCCGGTCGCCCTGACTGGGCAACGCAGGCCTCCGCCGCACGTAGCGCCAACCTTTCACGCAACAAACTTTGGGGCACGTCCTCGCGTCCCAACACAAGATGCAGGTGGTTCAGCGCCGCGCCCGACAAAAACGCAACATCTTCAAGGGTTTCAGCACGGGCTGAGGTGACCCAGGCGGGCATCGGGGGTAGCGTATCGAGGTCGCTGATCTGATCTGGCCGGGCGTAAATCATGCTCAGAGCCTACACTGGCGCGGCGCTTTCTGCTAGTGATTGATGCGAAAACCGCCGCACCTTGCCGGTCTCATATATGTCCAATAAGTTTAGATTATCGGACATATATGGGATAGGCTCAGAAACATGGACGTGTCGTTTTGATTTCATGGGTGGACTGGCCCGAAATCGGCCCTCTCGTCGAGGAAGTTCCCATTTAATGGGTGGACC
>NZ_JBIFFJ010000028.1:0-29690 GCF_043556915.1 Sulfitobacter sp. 1A15299
ATCAGACATATCACCGCTCCGTTTTCGGACGGTGAATCATGCGGCTCCGCGATAATCAATGGGTCCTGAGCCTAAGCGCTCGTCGCAAGTGACGTCAACAAAGTTCAGGTATTTAAGATGGTTGATTTTCAAACGGCTCCGCTCGACCCTAAGCGCCGCCGGTTGGTCGCGATTTGGCTGACAGAGGTGGTCCTGGAAATTCGACCAGTTTGCCGCCGTGGTAAGCTATAGCATTGATTTCATTTCAGGCGGCAACCTTCAGGTCCGGAGATCGTCTATCATAGGCCTCGTCCGGCGTCATGATCCCATGTGATGAGTGTGGGCGTCTTTCGTTGTAGTAGCTGATCCAATCACGAATCCCGTCCCGGGCTTCGGAACCGGTTTCGAAGGCGTTCAAATAGACGCATTCGTATTTGAGGGATCGCCAGAGCCGCTCGATCATCCGATTGTCGATCCAGCGGCCACGACCGTCCATCGAGATTTTGATCTTCGCATCGCGCAGCACGTCGGTGAAATCGGTGCTGGTGAATTGCGAACCTTGATCGGTGTTGAATATCTCCGGGGTGCCGTATCCGGTCAACGCTTCTTTCAAAGCCTCGACGCAGAATCCCGCGTCCATGCTGTTCGACAGCCGCCAACTCAGCACCTTCCGGCTGTGCCAGTCCATGATGGCAACGAGGTAGAGAAACCCGCGGCGCATTGGAATGTAGCTGATGTCAGCACACCAGACCTGGTTGGTCCGGGTGATGGGTAAGTCCCTCAGAAGATACGGATATATCTTGTGCTCCGGGTGCTTCTTGCTGGTCTTCGGTTCTTGGTAGATCGGCACCAACCGCATGAGCTTCATCAGCCGCCGCACACGATGTCGCCCACATCTGTGGCCCTCCCGCTGCATGTGGCGGGCCATTTGTCGAGACCCATACCACGGCGTCTCTAGGAACTGCTGGTCGATGATTTCCATGAACTTCAGGTTCTCGGCGCTTTCCCCGCGCGGCTGGTAGTAGAGGGTCGAACGTGCCAGTGACAGCAGGCTGCATTGCCGCCGGAGGCTGAGATCAGGATGGTTTTTCTTCACCGCTTTTTGCCTCCAGTGCCGAGGACGAGACTGGAGGCTTCCGACAAAAAATCCCGTTCCACGACCAGCTGCCCGATTTTGGCGTGCAGCTTTTCCACCTCTGCCGTCGATATCGTCGGCTCGCCGTTCGACTGACCGCTGAAGGCCTGTGCCATGTTCTTGATCGCTGTCCGTTTCCAACCGCTGATCATCGTCGGATGTATGTCATACTTCTTGGCAAGCTCGGCCGTCGTCAGCTCCTCGCGGATGGCTTCCAAAGCCACCTTCGCCTTGAACTCTGCCGAATAGCGTTTCCGTTTCGTCATTTCTGTGCGTTCTTCCTCAGGCGCTACAGCTTAACACCTGGTCCGAAATCCCGCGACCACCTCTCCACCCATGGCCTGATCCAGAAGTTTGAGGTTTTTGAGATCGCTGGCGATCTTTACCTCGTTGTGCAAGCGGAGCATCCGCTGGAGCTGAACACGGTCGCCCTGTTGCCGATCGCTTCTGCGCTTCGCTATAGCTGCCGAACCTTTGGCCCTATTCCCGAAACGGCCTTTGGCTCTTCCAAAAGTTGCATTGGTGAGGCTTTCCCGGCATATTTTACATTCGGTGTGCTGAAGCTTTCTAGGCGATAGGGATCTCACTGTACGGCTCCATCACGTTAGAAAGAGGCATCGTCGCAAAGCGCCGATAACGCGCAACACCAGCGGCGGGCGGGTCGATCCGCCTAACGAGGCTCAGAGAGGGGGTGAAAAAACGCGTCTCCTGCAATCCGGCCGGGCATTCGCGCGACTAGGGAAGTGATCTGTGATCTATTGCATTACACACCAATCATGTGTATTTACTATGTGATATAGGAGGATGGCATGCAGACCACAGCCGAAAAGCAGCGCACAAACATTACCCTTACGGCAGAAAATCTCTCTGCCGCCCGGGAATTAGGCTTGAATGTCTCGGCGATCAGCGATGCTGCTGTCGGAGAAGCGGTGCGTGCGGCGCGGGCTGCGGCTTGGGCATCAGACAACGCGGCGGCGATTTCGGAGCGGCGTGCTTGGATTGAGACCAATGGGATGCCGCTGGCGGACTTGCAGGTGCTGCGGCTCGGCTGATGGCACAGTTCCAAGTCTACCAACTATCTGGCGGGCGGCTTGTGCTCGACCTTCAGACGGATCTCATCGACACCGGCTCCCGCGTGGTCGCACCTTTGATCCCGATTGCAGGCGGGCCAGGGGTTATAGGACGCCTCGAGCCAGTGTTCGAGATTAACGGCGATGCCTATGCCCTGCACACTGCCGAGATGGCGGCGATCCCCTCTGCGTTGCTCAAAGGTCCTCCCATCGCGGACCTTTCCGCTTCAGACTATGAAATCCGCGGTGCGCTCGACATGGTGTTTTCGGGGTTCTGAGCAGGTTATTTTGACGAGCCCTTTTCACCACACGCTATCGGAACAGGTTAAGCTAAGAACCCAGCAATCCGCCGCGCAATCTCGCCACGCTCATAATCCAGCGTGGCCACATGATATGACCGTTCCAGCCAATTCAATTGTATCTCGTTCGACCCTACTGAAGTCGCGATACGCAGCGCGTTTTGTGGGTCGACCACATTGTCGCATCGCGACTGCATAATTAAGATAGGCTGCCGTATCAGCGGCAGCAATGCGCCGGTCGCATTCGTCAGCAGGAAGCGTTCCTTTAGCGTATCGCGCGGGATCCGATCATAGCAGATTTCGGTCCTCCCGGGTTCGGCGATGTCGGAGCCGATGCCGTCGATGAACGCCGGCCCGTCTGCCTCGTAAAGCGGCGCCACAACTTCGGGGCGGTAGAGGCCTGTTGAGCCGTTAATGCTGACCACGCCCTGTATCTTATCGGGCATTCTGGCTGCGAGATTGAGCGATAGTGTCGCGCCCAGGGATAGCCCGCCAACGATAACCCGGGCACAGCTTGTGGAGAGGGTGGCGAGAGCGTCCTCTGCTGAGGCGACCCAATCCGCTTGGCCGGTTTTTGCCAGGGCCGCAGGGGTTTCGCCATGTCCCGCAAGACGGGGGCAATATACCGTCGCGCCGCTGGTCTCATGTACTTTTTCCGCGACTTCTCGCACGCTCTGCGGCGTGCTGGTGAAGCCGTGGAAAAAGAGAAATCCGGTATCGCTGCCTTCGAGAAGAAAAGGCTGCGCCTCGGGCAGGTCGAAGGGGGCGATCGGGGTCTGTTTCATAGGCGCATAAGATCGCGCTATCGCTGTGTTACGCAAATAGACTTGTGGTATCGTGCGATAACCGAACGCGATCAACCAAGGGGCGGGAAGTGGTTGCGGAACTGACGCAACAGCCCGGTATCTGCCTTGATGCTCCATGCCATCGAGATCGTCGCCTCTGCATCCAGCCCTGCTATCGGCACCAGTTCCAGCGCGGCGGGCAGGCTCTCGGCCATGGTCATGGGGAAAAGCGTCACGCCGCGGCGTTCGGCCACGCGCTGCAAGATCACCTGCACGTCCCAAGCCTCATCTGCCACCATGGGGGTAAGGCCCGCGCGATCGCAAGCGCTGTCCAGCAGCGCGCGCCATGAGCGCCAGTTTTCCCGCAGCCCCATGACGAAGTGCATCTCAGCCAGATCATCCACTTGCGCGGGGGCTTCGCCTGCGGGGGCGACCACACCGATGCGCGAACTCCAAACGGGCATCTGGTCGATCCCCGGTGCGCCAACGGTGGGATGAGACAGCAGAAAGCCAAGGTCGATCGCACCAGACTTCATATTTTTCAGCATGTTATCCGTGGACATGACATGCATCTCGACCTGCACGCCGGGGACGCTGCGGTGGAAGGCATCCAGCGCTTCCGAGATTTGCCGTGAGGTGGCGAGGGCGGAATAGCCCACGATGATATGCCCACGGGCCCCGGCCGCATTCTGGCGCGAGGCGCGGATTGTCCGCTCGAATTGCGCGACCGTCTGGCGCGCATCGTCGAGGAAAACGACGCCTTCCGGTGTGGGGATCACGCGCGGCCCGCTGCGATCGAATATCCGAAAACCCAAATCCACCTCAGTGTCTTTCACGGCTTTCGAAATGGCCGGCTGCGCGATATTGAGCATCTCGGCTGCGGCGCGGAAGCCTTGGGCATCGGCCACGGCCAAAGCGTATCGCAGATGTCGGAGGTCGAGCCTTGTGGGTTTCCTGCCGTCGTTCATTGATGCTTCCGTGTTGATCGCGTTCCGTTATCACTCGATCAACCATCGCTATTTGTCAACTGACCCTTCAGCGGTGAGGTTGAATCGGAATTACGGGCCCGGTTCCCGTCTTGGTATGGGGAGGAGGCCCGATGCTGACGCTGTTCAACAGATTATGCTCTTGGCTGATGTTTATCGGCGGCTTTGGCGTCATTGCGATGATGCTGAACATCGTGGCGGATGTCGTCGCTAAACTGGTGTGGAACGCGCCGATCCAAGGCACGGTCGAGATGTCGTCCTACTACTATATGGTCGCGCTGGTCATGCTGCCGATGGCCTTTGTCGAGATGCAGGACCAGCAAATCTCGGTCGATCTGTTGTTCAATCACTTCCCCGCATGGCTTCAGAAACTCGCGCTGCTTTTTAGCTGCCTCGCCGCCGCCGCCATCTTGGCCGTGATGACATGGCGCACCGGGCTGGACGCCATGCGCGCCCTGCGTGTGGGCGAAGTCGTGATGGGCGGGCGTGAGGTCATCGTCTGGCCCTCGCGTATGGTTCTGCCGCTTGGCTTCGGCCTTGCCAGTCTCGCCGCGTTGCTGCGAGGTCTGCTGGTGCTGCGCGGGCAGCCTGTCACCCAGTCTGACCTCGATGGGGGCATGTCATGAGTAATCTCGTTATCGGCTGGATCGGTGTGGGCACGCTGTTCGGCCTGCTGGCCTTTCGGATGTCCATCGGGACGGCCCTTATGGCGGTGTCCTTCGTCGGCATCACCGTGATGTTCAATCTACAAGCCGCGTTTGGCATCGTCAGCGCCATGCCCTTTAATTTGATCGGAGATTGGTCGCTGACTGCAATCCCAATGTTTCTCTTCATGGGGTTCATCGCCGCGAATACCGGACTTACCGCAGGCGCGTTTGACCTTTTGCGGGTGTTGCTGGCGCGGGTGCCTGGCGGTCTGGCCTCAGCCAGTGTCGGCGCTTGCGGGCTTTTCGCAGCCGCTTCCGGCTCTTCCATCGCGACCACCGCCGCCATGTCGAAGATCGCCGTGCCGGAGATGCTGAAGGCGAAATATCACCCTTCGCTGGCCACCGGTGTCGTCGCGGCTTCAGGCACGCTTGGCTCCCTCATCCCGCCGTCAATCCTCATGGTGCTCTACGGCATTTTCACTGAGCAATCGATCGGCCAGCTCTTCATCGCGGGCGTCATTCCCGGTGTGCTCTCAGCCTTCGTATATATGGCGATGATCACCGTTCGCGCCACAGTCACACCGCAGCTTGCCCCGCCCGTGGTTGAGCGGATCGACCGGGCGCAAGTGCTGGGCCTGCTTTGGTCCGTTTGGCCATTTCCTGTGCTGGTGCTCGGCGTCTTGGGTGGCATCTTCGGCGGCTTCTTCACTCCGACTGAGGCCGGCGCCGTGGGCGCGTTCCTTGCCGCGACGGTTGCATTGCTGCGCCGCTCGCTGACCCGCAAAGCGCTGGCCGAGGCGATCCGCCAGACGACGCTCGCGACCTCTTCGATCTTCTTTCTCTCCATCGGCGCGGTGATGTTCACCCGTTTCATGGGGTTGTCGGGCGTGCCCCGCGCCCTAACGGATATGATGCTGTCGGTCTCGGACAATCAGATCGTGATCATTCTGATGATTGCCGCGCTCTTCGTCATCTTGGGAATGGTCATCGACTCCATCGGTCTGATCCTGCTGACGCTACCGATCCTGTTACCGGTGCTTGAGGCCGCAGACATCAACCTCATTTGGTTCGGCATCATTTGCATCAAGCTTTTGGAGATCGGGTTGGTGACACCGCCGGTCGGCCTGAACCTTTATGTCCTGCACAGCGCGTTCTCGGGCGAGGTAAAGCTGCGCGACATCATCTCGGGCACGACATGGTTCATCGCCATGGACATCGTGACGCTTTTTATCCTGATCGCCTTTCCCGCGATCAGCCTGTTCCTGCCCTCGCTCATGGCGCAGTAACGCTTTTTTAACCGGAGGAGACGACAACATGAAACTTAACACATCCATACTGGCCCTCGCGGTCTGTGGCCTCGGCACTGCGGCCGCAGCCCAGAACGCGAACCACTTCTTTGCTGAACGCCATTCGATGGTGCGCGGCCCTTACGTGGAATTTGCCGAACGTGTGGCCGAAGACACCAATGGCGAGGTGAATTTCACCGTCTTCGCTGGCGGCTCCCTGCTGCCGCCGGCCGCTTCATTGCAAGGCGTGCGCGATGGCGTGGCACAGGTGACCTATCACGCGGGCACTTATACACCGTCCGAACTGCCTGTCGCGAACCTGATCGGCAACTTCGCCTTCTACAACACCGACCCTATGGTCATGGCCTTCGCCTCGACCGAGTTTGGCCTCACCAACGAAGCCGCCTTGGCCGAGTGGAAAGAGAATGGCGTGGTATTCGGCGGCGGCTACTCGACCTCTGAATATTATATGATGTGCAACACGCCCGTCGCCACCTATGAGGATATTCAAGGCAAACGCCTGCGCATGGCCGGGGGCGCCTGGTCGCGTTTTGCCGAACATGTGGGCGCCGTGCCCGTGTCGATCCCCTCAAGCGAGATGTACACCGGCCTCGACACAGGCTCGCTTGACTGCGCCGTGGCGGCAGCCGATGCGCTCGATTCCTTCTCTCTTTCCGATGTAGTGACCCATCTGAACATGCTGGCCGTCGGCAACTACTACGCCGGATTTGAGTGGGGCTATAACCCGACGTTCTGGCAGGGGCTGTCGCAAGAGTCGCGCGACGTCTTGTTTGACCAGATGGCCTACTACCTCGCGCAGCACCGGGTTGAATTCGACAAGGACGTCGACAAAGCGGTCTCTGCTGCGAAGGAAGGCGGTATGGAAGTCTTCGAGCCCGATCAGGCCCTTAAAGACGCGCTGGCGGAATTCGTCAAATCGGACGAAGCCGTGCTGATCGAAAACGCCAAAAGCCGCGGGATCGAAAACCCCGAGGCTCTGCTGGAAGACTATAAGCGCATCGTAGACCGCTGGGCCGAACTGCTGGCCGATGTGGATCACACCGACACCGACGCGCTGGCAGCGCTGGCAAAAAGCGAGATCTATGACAAGCTGGACCGTGCAAACTACGGCATGAACTAAGCTTTAGTGCGTAGAAGGGTAGGGGCGCCGCAATGGCGCCCCTTAGCCCGCCCGCATTGGCAACCAGCGACCGCGCGGCGCTTCGGTGACCAGCGCCCGGTCCCTGACCAATAGCTCACCCCGAGAGAGCACATGGCGCGGCATGCCTTTGACGGTAGTGCCTTCGAAGGGATTGTACCCGGTGTTGTCATGCAGATCATCGGCGCCGTAGGTGTAAGAAGCCTCAGGTTCCCAAATCGCCAGATCGGCATCGAAGCCTTCGGCAATCGCGCCCTTCCCATCCAGACCAAAGGCCCGCGCGGGCGCGGTGGCGGTCACCTTCGCGAATGCTTCGACACCCATGCGGCCCTCGCTCACCATCGCGTTGAACATAAGCGGCAAGCGCGTCTCCAGACCCGGCATCCCATTGGCGATCTGATTGAACGGCGCGTTTTCTCCATGGGCGAACTTACCGCTGGCGTCCATCCGATAGGGCGCATGGTCTGAGGTGATCAGCTCAATCGTGCCATCTGCCATTGCCTCCCAAAGAGCGGCCTGATCATCGGTCCCGCGTTGCGGAGGGGAGCACATAAAGCGGGCCGGATTCTCGCTGTCCAGAATATCCTCAGTCATAAAGAGGTAATGCGGACAGGTCTCCGCCTGCACCTTTACCCCACGCGCGCGGGCCTGCCGGATGATTTCAGCTCCTTCGCGGGTCGAGACGTGAAAGATCATCACCCGCGCCCCGGTGAATTCGGCAAAACGGCACATCCGGTCGATCGCCTCAATCTCTGCCTCGCGTGGGTGAGAGGCGGCGTGGTATTTCGGGGCGGTCTTGCCCTCGGCCAGCAGCTTTTCGGTCATATGGCCGATCAGCCCGTCATTCTCGGCGTGAAAACAGACGAGCGCGCCCGCATCCCGCGCCAAGGCAAGGATATCGAGAATGGATTTGTCGTCCTGACGAACCTTGGCGTAGGTGGTGAAAATCTTGATCGAGCGGTGCCCTTCGGCAATCAATGCCGGGATGTCTTCGGCCAGATTGCCATTGCCCGTGTCGGCGACGATCATGTGAAAGGCATGATCGATGATCGCGCCCTTCTTGGCAAGCGCGGCATAGTCGCCCACGACCTTCCGCATCTTCTGGCCCGCGTGCTGCGCGGCGAATGAGACGGTGGTCGTCGTCCCGCCCATCGCGGCAGAGCGTGTGGCGGTGCGGAACGTATCGGCATTCATCAACCCTGCGCCGGACATCTGTTCGATATGGCAATGGGTATCCACACCACCGGGCAATACCAAGAGGCCGTGTGCGTCGATTTCTGTCGGGGCAGAGGATGTGATGGTGCTGCTCAACTCACTGATTTTACCCTCCGCGATGGCGATGTCCTGAACCGCGACGCCTAAGGGTGTTACAACGGTCCCGCCACGAATGACGGTGTCAATCTGTTTGCTTTGCATGGCAACCTCGACGATATGCAGTATCTAGGGTGATGAAAATAATCATACCATGCGTATACCATATGGTATACCGATAAAAGATATATCGCGGCGGAGGCGGGCTCTTGGCCCCGGGAGGAGGTAACATGACCGATAAAACCGAAACGCTCGGGGATGCCACCTTCAAACGGCTGAAGGCGATGATCTTGGACGGCACGCTTGAGCCGGGCACGCGGCTGAGCGAAAAGAAGTTCGCCGACCATTTGGGCGTATCGCGCACACCGGTGCGAGAGGCAATCGGTCAGCTGGTCAGCGAAGGGCTTGCAAAGCGCAGCGCAGGTAGCGCGCCGGTGGTCTCAAGCGTGTCCCTAAATGAGATCATGGAGATCCTTCATGTGCGTAGCCTGCTGGAATGTGAGGCGGCGCGCAAAGCCGCGTCTTCGGGCAAATCCACTGCCGAACTGAATGATATTCGCGATAAAATGCAAGGGTTTATAGATGGCCCGCGCCCCACAGCGGCAGAGCATTCGGCTCTGGATATGCGGCTTCATTTCATCCTTGCAGAGATGGCAGGCTCCAATCTTCTGCTCGAGCTGATCGAAAGCCTTAAGGTCAAAACGGGCATGTATGATCAAGGTTCGATCCCCGATCGTCTGGTGCCGGGGTGCGAGGAGCATATCGCTTTGATCGACGCGGTCATCGCTGGGGAGCCCGACGCCGCCAGCGCTGCGATGAAGCTGCATCTCAGCAATGTTCGAGAATCGATCATTTCGCACATTTATCATCCATTCTGATCCCCCGTGGGGCAGCGCCGGCGCAAAGGTGGTTGACTCAGCATTCCGAGTGTATACCGTATGGATACCAATTAGGAACGCAGTGGGGATTCCATGCAGGCGCAACGACCCGAAGGCGGTATCGTTCTCGCGATCACCTTTCAGTATTACCGCGATTTGCCGACAGCGATGCGCTTCTATGAGGATGTGCTGGGCCTGACGCTCGCCATTGATCAGGGGTGGTCCAAGATCTACCGGATCGACGGCCAAGCCCATGTCGGTCTCGTGGATGAGACACGCGGCATGCAGAAATGGCAGGAGAAGAAGACCGTTCAGCTTTGCCTGCGCGTGCCGGATGTCGACGCTTGGTATGCCTGGGCCGAGGCCAACAAGGTCGCCGGGCTAACCAAGATGTTCGACAGTGATGAGCTGGGCATCCGCGCCTTCGCTATGAACGATCCCGAGGGCTATCAGATCGAGGTGCAGACTGCCCGCCCGGGCCACTGACGCCGGTCATCCGTCGCCAAAATGAATGAGGGCCCGCCAAGTGGCCCCGTCACCCATCCAACAGTGGAGAAGCTAACCATGAAATATCTCAGTGAAACCGCGCTGCGTGCCAGCGCCCTCGGTCTGGCCCTGATGGCCACGACGGCTGGCGCGGCATTGGCCGAGAAATCTGTCACCATCGGCCTTACCGCGGACCCCAGCCACCTCTACCCGCTGGCGGGCGAGGAGCTCAGCTCGAACATCATGTATTACCACCTCTATGATCCGCTGGTGAAGCGCAGCGCCGATCTGTCCTTCGGGCCCGGCCTTGCGGAAAGCTGGGAGAACGTCGATGACACCACATGGCGCTTCAAGCTGCGTGAGGGTGTGAAATTCCACAACGGCAACGACTTCACCGCCGAGGACGTGGTCTTCACCGTCGAGAAGGCGCGCGAGTCGATCCGCCCGGACCTTGTGGCCAATATCGCCTCGATCACGGCGGTCGACGATTACACCGTCGAGATCAAGACACCCAAGCCCTACGCGGTACTGCCCAACGATCTGGCGGAGCTGCTGATCCTCGACAGCGAATACACCCAAGCCACCGGCGACGAGAAGATGGATCTCGAGCCGATGGGCACCGGCCCTTACAAGCTGGAAAGCTGGATCAAGGAAGAGAAGCTGGTGCTCTCGGCCTTCGATGACTACTGGGCCGGCGAGCCGAAGATCGACACGGTCACCTTCCGCCCGGTCACCAACCCCGCAACCCGCACTGCAGCACTGCTGAGCGGCGAGGTGGATGTGATCCAAGACCTCGCGGTGCGGGATGTGGATCGGGTCAAGCGGGAAGAAGGTTTTGAGGTCGTCACCCGCCCGAGCCTTCTGAACGTCGTGCTGGCCATGGATACCCGGGAGAAATCCCCGACCATCGAAGGCGACAACCCGATGACCGACCAGCGCGTGCGCGAGGCCATCGCGCGGGCCATCGACACCGATGCGATTAACAAGATCGTCATGAACGGTCTGGCCACCCCGAGCGACCAATATGTCCCCGAAAGCCACATCGGCTATGCCGACGGTATGAGCTTCCGCGAGATGTACCCGGTGGACATCGAGAAGGCGAAAGAGCTGATGGCCGAGGCGTGCTATGCCGACGGCTTCACCATGACGCTCGACGCCACCAACAACCGCTACGTCAACGACGCGCAGATTGCGCAGGCGCTGGCCTCGATGCTGGCCAAGATCAACATCGACCTGCAGCTGAACATCATGCCCAAGTCAAACTTCTGGGGCTACATCCGCGTGCCCACGGAGAACTCCAGCTTCATCATGTCGGGCTGGGACGTGCCGGCGGGGGATGCAGGCTCCATGTACGGCGCGCTGTTCTACACCCGCGACAAGAAGGAAGGTTACGGGCAGGTCAACCGCGGTTCCTACTCCAACCCGGAGCTCGACGCGCTGGTCGACAAGGCCGACGCCACCCCCAGCATCGAAGAGCGTGACCAGTACCTGCAGGAAGCCTCCAAGCTCTTGTTGAACGACATACCGATGATCCCCGTGCATTACGAGCAGGACATCTACGCCAAGCGTGACGGCGTGATGCTTGAGCCGCGCGTGGACAAGTTCATCTGGGCCTATGACATGGACGTGGCCGAGTAAGCCGCCGCCTCCGGCCCCGGCGGCCTGCGCTGCCGGGGTCTTTCCTCTCCTTGCCGAAAGACTGTAGCCGCCGATGTTCGGATATCTGCTCAAACGTCTGATCCAGATGACGCTTGTCCTCTGGATCGTCTCCGTGATCGTCTTCTTGATGATGAGTTTCACCGGCGATCCTGTGTTCATGGTCGTGCCGATCGACGCCACCGATGCCGAGATCGCGCAGGCGCGCCGCATCCTCGGGCTCGACCAGTCGCTGCTGGTGCAATACGGGCGCTTCATCACGAGCCTCGTGCAGGGTGATTTCGGCAATTCCTACGTCTTCCGCCAGCCCGCGATGACGCTGATCTTGGAGCGTCTCCCCGCCACCGTCGAGATGGTGCTGGTTGCCATGGCGCTGGCGCTCGCGGTGGCCATTCCGCTTGGCGTCTATGCCGGGGCCAACCCGAACTCCCGCATCAGCCGCACGATCATGGCGGGCTCTCTTCTTGGCATCTCGCTTCCCGGTTTCTGGGTCGGCATGGTGCTGATCTTCCTCTTCGCCGTGCATTGGGGGATCTTCCCCTCCTCGGGGCGCGGCGACACGGCCGAGATCTTCGGGCTGCGCATCAGCCTGCTAACCGCCGACGGCTGGCATCACATCATTCTCCCGGCCGTGACGCTTTCGCTTGCCACCATGGCGATCCTTTTGCGTATGACCCGCGCGGGGATGATGGAGGTCGGGCGGCAAGACTTCATGAAGTTCGCCCGCGCTAAGGGTGCGACGCGCCGCGACGTGCTCTACAAACACGGGCTGAAGAACGCGCTCATTCCGGTCATCACCATCTTCGGCCTGCAACTGGGCGATCTCATCGCCTTTGCCACGATCACCGAGACGATCTTTTCCTGGCCCGGCATGGGCAAGCTTTTGATCGACAGCATCTACCGCGCCGATCGCCCGGTGATCGTCGTCTACCTCATGCTGGTGGCGCTGATCTTCGTGGTGATCAATTTCCTCGTCGACATCGTCTACACGCTGATCGACCCGCGTATCACGTTGAAATGAGGGCGGCGACATGACGGCATTCTTCCAATCCGAATTCTTCTACAACTACCGCCGCAGTTCCTCGGCGATGATCGGCAGCGCGCTGATGGCATTCTTTGCCCTCGCCGTGCTGCTTGGCCCCTTCCTCGTGGCGCAGGACCCCTATGACATCGCGGCGCTGAACCTGATGGACAGCTACAAACCGCCGTTCTGGCTCGAAGGGGGAGACCCGCAGTTCTGGCTCGGCACCGACGGGCAGGGGCGCGACGTCTGGGCTTCGATCCTCTATGGCGCGCGGATCTCGCTCTTCATCGGGCTGGTGGCGATGGCGGCCTCATGCGTCATCGGCACGCTTCTGGGGCTGATCGCGGGATTCTACGGCGGCATCGTCGACAGCGTCATCATGCGCATCGCCGACATCCAGCTTTCTTTCCCCTCGATCCTGATCGCGCTGTTTCTGATGTCCGCCGTGGGCACCGGGATCGACAAGGTGCTGATTGCGCTGACAGCCGTGGGCTGGGTGGTCTATGCCCGCACCGTGCGCGGCTCGACTCTGTCGGAGATCGAAAAAGAATACGTGCAGGCGGCCAAGGTCGCCGGCCTGCCGAACCACAAGATCATCCGCAAACATGTGCTGCCCAACGTGCTGACACCGCTCATCGTCATCGCGACCATTCAGGTCGGCACCTTCGTGCTGATCGAGGCGTCGTTGTCGTTCCTCGGCGTCGGCGTGCCGATCACCCAGCCGTCGCTGGGGCTGTTGATCAAGAACGGTTTCGACGTGCTGTTCTCCGGCCTGTGGTGGACCAGCGTCTTTCCCGGCGTGGCAATCATGATGCTGGTCTTCGGTATCAACCTCTTTGGCGATTTCCTGCGCGACGAACTGAACCCGAGGCTGAAATGATGCGCGACACGGTACAGCAAAAACTGCTCGAGGTCCGAGACCTCAGGACCCATTTCCACACTTTCGCGGGCACGGTGAAAGCCGTGAACGGCGTCAGCTTCGATATCGCGGCGGGCGAGGTCATGGGCCTCGTGGGCGAAAGCGGCGGCGGCAAATCGGTCGTCGGCTTCTCGATCCTTGGCCTCATCGACAGCCCCGGCAAGATCGAGGGCGGGGAGATCCTGCTCGACGGCGAAGACCTCGTGAAGGCCGGGGAGGCGCGGCTGCGCGAGATCCGGGGGCGTGACATCTCGATGGTGTTCCAAGACCCGATGACCTCGCTCAACCCGCTGCACACGGTGGGCCGGCAGATGGACGAGGTCCTGCGCCTGCACAGCGATTTGGACGCCGAGGCGCGTCACACGGCCTGCGTCGAGATGCTGGAAAGTGTCGGCATCAGCCGCGCGGCGGAGCGGCTCAAGGCCTATCCGCACCAGTTCTCGGGCGGGATGCGCCAGCGCGTAGTGATCGCCATCGCACTTCTGGCGCGCCCGCGCCTGATCATCGCGGATGAGCCGACCACCGCGCTCGACGTGACAATTCAAAGCCAGATCCTGAAACTGATGCGCCGCCAGATCGCCGAGAAGGGCGCTTCTATGATCCTCGTCACCCACGATCTCGCCGTCGTGTCGGAGATGGCCGACCACATTACGGTGCTTTACTGCGGCAACGTGGTCGAACGCGGGCGCACCCGCGAACTAATCGAAGCCCCCGCGCATCCCTATACCCGCGGATTGATCGACAGCATCCCCGATCTGTCGAACCGGCACGAACGGCTAAAACAGATCCCCGGCACCGTACCGGATATTCGCAACCTGCCCCGGGGTTGCAACTTCCGCGACCGCTGTCCGCGCGCGCAGGCCCTTTGTGCGGAGATCGAACCCGATCTGATGCCACAGCGCGGCTCGTTATCGGCGGCCTGTCACTTTCCTCTCAGCCCCGGAGACACCGCATGACCGATGCCCCTGCACCAATGCTCGACGTGCGCG
Source organism: Sulfitobacter sp. 1A15299 (assembly GCF_043556915.1). Lineage (NCBI taxonomy): Bacteria > Pseudomonadati > Pseudomonadota > Alphaproteobacteria > Rhodobacterales > Roseobacteraceae > Sulfitobacter > Sulfitobacter sp. 1A15299. The sequence goes on from NZ_JBIFFJ010000028.1 coordinate 14,610, forward strand.
ACCTTGAGATGCATTTCTCCTTAGGCGGTTCCGTCCTCGACCGACTGCGTTTTGGCAAGAAGGGCCCTCGGATCGACAAGCCTGTGGTCCGCGCGGTCAACGGGGTGAACTTCAGCATCGAACGCGGTGAAATCATGGCGCTGGTGGGCGAAAGCGGCTGTGGCAAGTCCACCGTCGCCAAGACCATCGCGCGCATCTACAAACCCACAGGCGGCGAATTGCGCATTGATGGTGAGGACGTGGCCGAGCATGATTTTGCGCAGATGTTGCCCGTCCGCGCAAAGATGCAGATGATCTTCCAGGACCCCTATGCCTCGCTCAACCCGCGCCAGAAGGTGCGCGATATCGTGGCGGAGCCGTTGCTGCAGCAGACCAAGACCGCCGCCGAACGGCGCGAGGTGCCCGAAAAAATCGAGGCGCTTCTGGCGAAGGTTGGCCTCAATGCCGAACACGCCGGGCGCTATCCGCACCAGTTCTCCGGCGGCCAGCGTCAGCGCATCGGCATCGCACGGGCGCTGTCGGTCACGCCGGGGCTGATCGTCGCGGACGAGCCTGTGTCGGCGCTCGACGTCTCGATCCAGGCGCAGATCCTGAACCTGATGAAAGACCTGCGCGACGAGTTCGGTCTCGCCTATCTTTTCATCAGCCACGATCTCTCAGTCGTGCATCACATCGCCGACAAGATCGGCGTGATGTACCTCGGTTTCATGGTCGAGAACGCCCCGCGCGACGTGCTGTTCTCGCGCCCACGTCATCCCTACACACGCGCCCTTCTCTCGGCTGCACCCAGCATCAAGGAAAAGCGGGATAAAGAGGAAATCGAGCTTACGGGCGAGGTGCCTTCGGCGCTCTCGTTGCCCTCGGGCTGCTGTTTCCGCACCCGCTGCCCCTTTGCCTGGGACCGCTGCGCCGCCGAACGGCCCGCCTTGCGAGATGTCGGCGACGGCCAGACCGTCGCCTGCCACCTGATCGATGAGCCGGAAAGGGATGTCGCATGACCCGGATCACACAGGCCCGGCTGGGCCTTCACGACCCGCATGACTGCACCGACGCCAGTGATGAGCTGACGGTGCTGCACGCGATCTATGATACTCTGGTGAAACGCCACGGGCAGGGGTTTGTCCCCGCGCTGGCGCGCGACTGGGAGGTGTCGGAGGACGCAGCCGTCTGGACCTTCGACCTGCAACCGGGCGTGACCTTCCACGACGGCACTCCCTGCGACGCGGAGGCGGTGGCCGCCTCGCTCAATCGCATGGCGCGGGAGGACAAGGGCTATACCTTGGGCGCGCCGGCGGTATGGCGGCAGTTTCTGGGCGGGGCCAAGTTGGAGGTTCTGACCCCGACGCGGCTTCGCGTCACGCTGACCGCGCCGATGGCCGATCTCCTAGACGTGCTGGAGCAAGGCTTCATCGTCGCACCCTCGGCTTTCCCGGCGCTCGACGCAGGCGATCATACTGCGCAGGTTGGCAGCGGGCCTTACCGGATTACAGAGATCACGCCAGAGCGCATCAGTGCCGAACGGGTGACGGGGCATTTCTCCGGCACCCCGGCGAACGAGACTGTCACATGGCTGCTGGAACCCGACGTGGCCAAACGTCAGGCGATGCTGGCGCGCGGCGAGGTGCAGGTCGCCAACGGCCTCGACTTCGCAGCCTCGCGCAGCCTCGGCGCGATGCGGCACGAGTTCCTCTCGCCCGTCGCGATCATCTACCTGCTGAATGCTGCGCGCGGCCCGCTGGCGGACGCCCGTGTCCGCCGGGCGCTGAACCTTGCGGTCGACCGCGAGGCCATCGTCGAGACCGTGATGCAGGGCGCCGCCCGCCCGCTGCGCGGCTTCGTCAGCCCGAACCATTTCGGGGCCGGGACGGGGCAAGGCGCGCAGATGGATCGCGACACCGCCCGCGCCCTGCTGGCGGAGGCGGGGCAAGGCGATGGCCTGACGCTCGACGTCGATTGCCCAACGCGCCTGCCGGACGAGGCCGAGCGGCTGACCGCCGCCCTCGGCGAACAGCTCAAGGAGGTGGGCATCACGCTCAACGTGCATATCCACCCCGAGCGCGAAGACTATGCCCACATGGTCCGTCGCAAGGAAATCCGCGACCTCTGCGTCTTCGATTCAAGCCCGATGAGCACCTACCGCGTGCTCTACGAGAAGATCGACAGCCGCGTGGCAGGTTCTTGGTGGCAGGGCTATGCCAACCCGAAGATCGAGGCGCTGATCGACCGCGGCCGCGTAATCCCCGACCGCGCCGCGCGCGCGCAGGTCTGGCAGGAGGCCTACGGCCTGCTGCAGGAGGATCCGGCGTGGCTCACGCTCTACAATCCGCTGCGGGTGATCGGCATCGCGGGGGAGCATCCCGATTTCACCATGCCCGCCGACGGGGTGATCGACGTGACGCAGCTGCCGCATTTGCCGGAGGTGGCCCATGCTGGCTGACACGCTTCTGACTGGCGGCACCGTCATCACCATGGACCCCGCCCGCCGGGTGATCGAAGCGGGGGCCGTGGCGGTCCAAGACGGCAAGATCGTGGCCATCGGCAGCGCTTCGGAGCTGACCGAACAGCTCGAAGCCACGGAGGTGATCGACTGCACCGGCCATGTCATCTTTCCGGGGCTCGTGGATGTGCATGCCCACGCCGGCCATGGTCTGATCAAGACCATGGGCATGCACGCAGACGATCGTTGGGAGACGATCTGCGGCGAGGTCTATACACAGATCTCCACCCCCGATTTCTGGCTCGCGGAAGCGCGGCTGGCGGCCCTTGAGCGGCTGCGCTTCGGCGTGGCCACCGGCGTGTCGCTCTTGGGCGGCGGAGATACGATCATGCGCAGCGACGATCCGGCCTATGCCGCGGCGCATTGCGAGGGCGTGCTGGAGGTCGGCACCCGCAGCGTCGTGGCCGTCGGTCCCACCCGCGCGCCACATCCGCTGACCTATGCAGATTGGGAGACCGGCGAACGGCGCCCCTATCCGGTAAGCTTCGAGCAGCAGTTCGACACCGCCAAAGCCGTGGCCGAGGACTGGCACGACACCCACGCGGGCCGGATCAATATCGCCATGCTCTATCCCGTGCTGCGCGACGAGCATGAGCGCGACATGGCTGCGGAAGATTACGCCGCCGCCTGCGCGCAGACCCAAGCGGTGCAGGCCCACGCCCGCGACAAGGGGCTGGTCTTTACCCAGGACGGCCACTGGCGCGGCTCGATCCGGCGGGCCAAAGAACTGGGGACACTGGGGCCGAACGCGCTGCTGTCGCATTGCATCGACTTGCACGACGACGAGATGATCGCCGTCGCCGAAACAGGCACCAAGATCGCGCATAACCCCTCGGCCAATGCCTCGATCTCGGGCCGTTGCCCGGCGGTGGAGATGATGGACATGGGCGTCTGCGTCGGTCTCGGGTCGGACGCCACCGCGCCGGACCGCTCGGGCGACATGTTCCGGCACATGCAGCAGGCGATGCACTACCACCGCCGCCATTTCCGTGACGCCGACGTGCTGCAAATCGGCAAGGCGCTGGCGATGTGCACCATCGACGGCGCGCGCGCGCTCGGGATGGAAGACCGCATCGGCTCGCTGGAGGTCGGCAAACAGGCCGACATCGTGACCATGGACCTCGCCCGCCCGCATCTGCAGCCCGGCAACATGGCGGTGCACCGGCTGGTCTGCTTTGCCAACGGCAACGACGTGAGCAACGTTATGGTGGGCGGCGAGATGGTGCTGCGCGACGCCCACGCCACACGGCTCGACGAAGCGGCGGCTCTGCGCGAGGCGGCCAGGCAGGCCGAGTTGATGATCGACCGCTTGGGCGGCGCGCCCGACCTCGAATTGCCCGCGAATTTCTGGGGCAGCACCCCCCACGGCACGGAAGGCCAGTCATGACCATCTACATCGTCAACCCCAACAGCAGCCAGCATGTGACCGATGGCATCGACAACGCGGTCGACCCGATGCGTACATCCTGCCCGGTGCCGATCGTGGCGCGGACACTGGCCGAAGGCCCCCCGGGGATCGAAACGCAGGCCCATGTCGACGGTGTCGTCGGCCCGATGCTGGCGCATTGCGCCGCACTCGAAAATCAGGCGAGCGCCTTTGTCGTCGCCTGTTTCTCGGACCCCGGGCTGGCCGCCCTGCGCGAGCAATCGGCGCGGCCCGTCTTGGGCATCGCGGAGGCGGCGGTGCTGACCGCGATGACGCTGGGCCAGCGCTTCGGCATTATCTCGATCCTGCGCCGCTCGATCCCGCGGCACATGCGCTACCTCGGCGCCATGGGGGTGATGGACCGGCTCGCGGGCGACGAACCGCTGGAGCTTGGCGTGCTGGAACTGGCCGATAAGACCCGCACCTTCGAGCGGTTGAAGACCGTCGGCACTTCGCTCCGCGATGGCGCGGGGGCGGATGTGCTGATCCTCGGCTGCGCCGGGATGACCGCCTTTCGCGGTGAGCTTGAAAAATCCCTCGGCGTGCCCGTCATCGAGCCCTGTCAGGCGGCCACCGCCATGGCGATCGGCCGGGTCGCCCTGCAACAGACACGATAGGAGAGAACATGTCCGCACTCACAGCAGACGCCAAGGGCGTCTTCGTCATCGCCGTGACGCCCTTTCACCCGGATGGCCGCATCGACATGGAAAGCTGCGACCGCATGGTCGACTTCTATCTCGAGGTGGGGGCCACGGGCCTGACGGTTCTGGGCATGATGGGCGAGGCCCCGAAGCTGACGGTCGAGGAATCGCAAGAGGTCGTCGCCCGCATCCTGAAACGCGTCGATGGCCGGGTGCCGGTGGTGGTGGGCGTCTCCGCCCCCGGCTTCGCGCAGATCGACACGCTAACGCGCGCGGTGATGGAACTCGGCGCCACCGGTGTCATGGTGGCCCCGCCGGGGAGCCTGCGTACCGACGACCAGATCGTGAATTATTACCGACAGGTGGCCGAGGTGCTGGGCGACGTTCCCTTCGTGCTGCAGGATTTCCCGCTCGTGACCGGCGTGCAGATCGCGCCCAAGGTGATCGCGCGGATCGTCAACGAACTGCCCACCTGCGTCTGCCTGAAACATGAGGATTGGCCGGGGCTCGAGAAAATCTCCGCCCTGCGGGCCGAGGGCATGCTGGAGCGCCCGCTGTCGATCCTTTGCGGCAACGGCGGGCTGTTCCTGCCCGAGGAGATGGGCCGCGGTGCCGATGGCGCGATGACCGGGTTCGCCTATCCGGAGATGATGGTGCAGGTGGTCGATCTGTGCAGCCGCGGCGAGCTGACTCGCGCGCAGGACATCTTCGATGCCTACCTGCCTCTGGCGCGCTTCGAGCAGCAGCCGGGCCTGGGTCTGGCGATCCGCAAATACACGCTCGCGAAACGCGGCATCATCGCCCATGACGCGCAGCGCCGCCCCGGTGCCGCGCTGAGCGAAGCCGCCCGCGCCGAGGTCGACCGACTGATCTCGAGACAGGAAAAACGATTGAAGGAACTGAACTAATGGACCTCGAACTGAACGGCAAACGCGCGCTTGTACTGGGGGCCAGCCGGGGCCTCGGCATGGCAATCGCCAAGTCCTTGGCCGCCGAGGGCGCGACCGTCTTCGCCGTGGCGCGCAGCCGCGACAAGATCGCCGATTGGGCGGAAGGCATGGAGAACGTCCACCCCGTTGAATGCGACCTGTCGGACCTCGCCCAGGTCGACGCGCTGGCCGACCAGCTGCTCTCGGACGGCGGCGCGGACATCATCGTCAACAATGGCGGCGGCCCGCCCCCGGGCACTGCGCAAGGGGCAGAACGCGGCCAGTGGCTGGCGTATTTCGAGGCGATGGCGGCGAACCTCTTTCACCTCAACACGCGGCTCCTGCCTGAGATGAAGGCACGCGGCTGGGGCCGGATCATCTCGATCACCTCCTCGGGCGTGGAGCAGCCCATTCCGAACCTCGCGCTCAGCAACGGCATCCGCTCGGCGGTGGTGGGTTGGTCGAAGACACTGGCAAACGAGGTCGCGGGTGACGGCATCACCGTCAACGTGGTGATGCCGGGGCGCATCCACACGCAGCGGGTGGACGAGCTGGACGCCGCCGCGGCCAAACGCACCGATAGCGACGTGGCCACGGTGGCCGCCAGGTCGCGCGCCACGATCCCGGCGGGCCGCTACGGCAAACCGGAAGAATTTGCCGATGTAGTCACCTTCCTCGCCTCGGCGCGGGCAGGCTACGTCACCGGGTCGCGCATTCGCATTGACGGCGGCGCGATCAAAGGGATTTGATCGGGATCAATCGACGAGATCAAAGCGCCAAGAAGTGCTTGGGTCGCAATGGTCGCTATATCAAGGGTGCCCTCCCGAGACCTATTCGCATCAAAAGGGGCGTGTCTAGCGCGCGCAGCGGTACGCCATCGCGCTAGACAGGCCGCCGTCAAGATCTCACTACTTGCGCGCGTAAACGTTCTCGTGGCGAATGATGTCATCCTCACCTAGGTAGGACCCGGTCTGTACTTCAATCCGTCATGTTGACCGAAGCGGACCATCGAAGAAACGCACCTGCAAATCAACCGCGGCGCGCGATTGAGGAGCGTAGGCTTACTTCAACGTGGCAAGATAGCTGCCATAGTCATTCTTAGTGAACATCTCGGCGCGCTCTGCGAGGGCTTCTTCGCTGATCCAACCTTTTTTAAAAGCGATCTCTTCCAGACAACCGGTTTGCAAACCCTGTCGTTCGGTCAACGTACGGACAAAATTTCCCGCGTCCAACAGGCTGCCATGGGTGCCGGTATCCAGCCAAGCATAGCCGCGCCCCATGCGTTCGACCTGCAGTTTGCCCGCCTGTAGATACATCTCAAGCAGCGAAGTGATCTCCAATTCGCCGCGCGCCGATGGCTGAACCTCTGCTGCATGTTTCGGGGCATCGCCGTCAAGGAAATAGAGACCCGTCACAGCGTACTTCGAGGGCGGCACATCGGGTTTTTCGATGATCTCTCGGGCTATGCCATTAGCGTCAAAGCCAACGACCCCGTAACGTTTTGGGTCAGAGACGTGATAGCCAAACACAGTGCCCCCTCCGATGCGCGCATCTGCGGAGGCCAGCATGTCAGGCAGCCCGTGGCCGAAAAAGATGTTATCGCCGAGCACCATTGCAGAAGGCGCACCGGCCAGAAAGTCTTCAGCCAGCAGATAGGCTTGCGCTAAACCGTCGGGGCTCTCCTGCACAATGTAGGTCAGATTGATCCCCCACTGGCTGCCATCGCCGAGCGTTCGGATGAATTGCTCTTGATCCTGCGGCGTAGTGATCATGGCGATGTCACGGATGCCCCCGAGCATGAGAACCGACAGCGGGTAGTAAATCATGGGCTTGTCGTAGATCGGCAGGAGTTGCTTCGAAATTCCCATAGTGATCGGGTAGAGCCTTGTACCAGACCCTCCAGCGAGAATGATACCTTTGCGTTTGCTCATGATCGGCCTCCAAGGTCTTTAAGTATATCTGTAGGCGGCTCACGCCGGTCCGAGCGTGGGATGCCGAAAACGGGCTGTGTGGCGCAACAATGCGGACAAGACTTTAGCGACCTTTGGGCGGGGTCGAGTGATCGGAAGCGAGGATTCCCGTTTCCATGCGATCCAACCCCGCCTCCCCGAAAATTTCTCGAGCGAAATCGACCCAGCTGACATCCGGTGCGCCGGAGAAATGATCGGTGCTGCTTTTTGGCCGGATTGTCTATCGACTGCCGCGCAATGGTATCACAGGCCGCCGCAATCTCGGCAGCGCCGGTGGGGCGGCCAATCTGGTCGGCGATAATGTTTAGGGCTTCTCGCTCTGCCCCGGGACGCGGGGCCTGAGAATGCAACCCACGTACTGCCCCCATGGCGGCAGAGAGGGAATGATTGTCCTGCACGAAATCTAAAGCGATTCCATGTTCCGCCAGTATCTTGCGGTTCCAGCTGTCTGAAAAGAACCCTCGTGCAGCCCCGAATTTTGCGGGCTTCAAAATGGGAGCTTCTGGCACGCCGGTTTGGATAACTTCCACAATAGCGTTCCCCTTGACGACTTCTCGTTGTTTCCTAGCAAGCACCATAGTTCTTGTCAGATGATACAACCATAATCGTCGCCAAGTAGCATCTGCTAACGCAACAGTTCCCAGTTAGCCCCGCAGCGCAGGCAAACCCACGCCCGTGGCGTCGAACCCGCCGTCGGATGCAACGACCTGCCCAGTCACATAGCTTGCCCGGTCGCTTGCAAGGAAACATATGACGTTCGCGATTTCGCGCTCGGAGCCGTAGCGGTTGAGGGGGATCGCGTCGTGATAGGCCGCGCGTATCTCCTGCGAGTGGACGGCAAGCGCGAGTTTCGTTTCCACCGGTCCGGGGCAGACGCAGTTCGCGCGGATCCCGACTTCGCCAAGCTCCGCCGCTTGCTGTTTGGTCAGATGGATCACTGCTGCTTTGGACGTGCCATAGGCGATCCGCAGCGTCGAGGCGCGCAACCCGGAGATCGAGGCGATGTTCACGATGGCCCCGCCCCGGGTCGAGAGGAGCGGAAGGCAGGCTTGGGACATCAGAAACACGCCGTCGAGGTTGGTCTCCATCACGCGTCGCCAGCGGGCAAAATCAGTCTCGGCCAAGGGGCCGAAATCGGCGACGCCTGCATTGTTGACCAGAATGTCGAGGCGCCCGAAGGTTTGCTCCACCTCCGCGACGGCCTGCGCGACTTGTTGTGGGATTGAAACGTCGCAAGTTATGGCAAGTGCGCCGGAGAGGGTGGCCGCGGCTTCCGCCAGTTCTTCCGCATCGCGGTCGAGCATGACGACGCGGCGGCCTTCGGCGTGGAAAAGCGCGGCGGTGGCAAGGCCGATGCCGCGGGCGGCACCGGTGATCAGGGCAACGGTATCGTTCATTTCAGAACCTCGGGCAGGAAGAGGGAGAGGGCAGGGACCGCCGCCACGATGGCAAGGCCGAATACGCTGATCGCGAGAAACGGCAAGGCGGCGCGGGCAATATGCTCCAAAGGTTGGCGGGTGATGTTCGCGGCGACGTAGAGGTTGATCCCGACGGGCGGGGTGATGAGACCGATGGCGAGGTTCACCATCACCAGCACGCCGAACCAAACCGGATCCCAGCCAAGTTCGCGCACGACCGGCAGGAAGATCGGGAGAGAGATGAACATCACCGTCACCGGGTCCATGAACATGCCTGCGATCAGGAGGATCAGCATGATGACCACCAAGATCACCCCGCCATTGTCCGACAGGCCGAGCAGTTGGTCGGAGTATTGGCCGACGAGGTCTTCGACCGTCACAACCCACCCGAATAGGCTGGCATAGGCGACCACCAGCATGACGACGGCGGAGGAAGAGGCGGCCTCGGTCAGGGCATCATAGAGGGCGCGGATGGTGAGCGTGCGATAGGCAAAAGCGCCCACGGCAATGGCATAGACGGTGGCGACGAGGGCGGCTTCGGTCGGGGTGAAGATGCCGGAGTAGATGCCGCCGAGGATGACGACTGGGGTCATCAGTCCCCAGAAGGACTCGCGAAAGCTCTGCTCGAGATCGTGCCAATAGCCTTGGCTGGGCGGTGCGGGTGAAAGCTTGTCCAACTCCGCCCGGTCAGACGATTTAATGAAGGGTAGAATGATCAGCATCAGCACGCCCATGAAGAGGCCCGGGATGATCGCTGCGATAAACAGTGCGGAGATCGATGTTTCGGCAATGACGCCATAAATTACGAGGCCGATGGAGGGGGGGATGACGATGGAGAAGGCCGCGCCCGTGCAGACCAAAGCGGCGGCGGCAGCACGGGGGTAGCCGTCTTCTTGCATGCCTTTGATGATCATCGGGCCGATGGCCGCGACGGAAGCCGGGCCCGAGCCTGACACCGCGCCCCAGAACAGGCAAACCACGGTGCCGACGACACCCATGCCGCCGGGCAGGTTGCCGATGAGGATACGGAAAAAGCGGATCATCCGCTCGGCGATGCCCAAGGTGCCCATCAACGTCCCGGCGAGGATGAAGAAGGGGATGGCGAGCAGGGCGTATTTCGCGATGCCGGTGGCGATGAGATCGCCTGCGAGGTCAAAGCCGAAGCCGATTTGCCACATGGCGTACATGGCCGAGAGGCCGAGCGCGAAGGCCACGGGCACGCGCAGCGCCATCAGCAGGAAAAAGGCGACGATCATCTGGGTGCCGGCACCCATGCTGGAGATATCAAACACTGGTTTACGCTCGCGGTTCTTGGCGCGTCGCGCGCCACATTTCTGCGGCATGTTGCAGGTAACGGATGATGATCAGGGCAAAACCGAAGGGCAGGCCGATCTGATACCACCACGCAGGCACACCGAGCGCATAGCTGCGGATGCCGCTGCCGATCTGGTTCATCAATGTGGCCCAAGAAAACCATGCGGAAGCTGCCAGAAGCAGAACCGAAAGGATCACCGAGAGCATAAATACGGCGCGGACCGCAGGGCGGGGCAGGAAATCCTGAACGATCGTGACGGCCAAATGCTGCCCCCGCCGTGCGGCGATCGCGGCGCCAAAGACGGTCAGCAGGAGAAAGCCGTTGGTCAGCAGCTCTTCCGAGGCGGCGAAGGAATAGTGCGTGGCATAGCGGACCACGACATTGATGAAACCGATCAGCGTCATGCCAAGAAACAGCACGGCGCAGACGATCTTTTCAAACTCGTTCAGCAGAAATCGCATGGCTCCGACCCTCCCGGATCGGCGCGGCCCCAGTGCAGGGCCGCGCCTAGGCTTTAGTTCGCGGGTGTCGCGGCAATGGCGTCTTGGAAGCTACCGACGATGTCGGTGCCCACTTTGGCGGCCCAAGTGTCGAAGGCGGGTTTTGTCGCTTCGCGGAAGGCGGCCAGTTCCTCTTCGGACGGCTCGTAAACCTCCATCCCTTTGTCACGCAGGAAGGCGACGCCTTCGGCGGTGCCTTCACGGGTGATTTCGCGCTGATATTCCATGGCTTCGGTCGCGGCGGCGCGCATCTGCTCTTGGGTCGCCTCGTCCAAATCACCCCAGACTTCGGTCGAGACACCAAGGAAGATTGGGTCATAGGAGTAGTGCCAAGCGGTCAGATGTTTTTGCACCTCGAAAACCTGCTGGGGAATGATCACGGCCCCAATCGGGTTTTCCTGCCCATCAACGACGCCCTGCTGAAGTGCGGTCATCGTCTCACCCCATTGCATCTGCTGGGGGTTGGCGCCGAGCGCGTTCATCACGTCGATATACATCGGTCCGGCGACGCGCATGTTGAGACCCTTCATGTCTTCGGGGGTCTTAATCGGGCGAACGTTGTTGGTGACTTCGCGAAAGCCGTTCTCACCCCAAGCCAGCACTTCGATGCCCTTTTCCCGCAGGATGTCTTGGAGCAGTTTCGCCGGTTCGCCTTGGGTGGTCGCGTCTACCTGATCGTAATTGGCATAGAGATAGGGCAGCGAGAACACGGCCATCTCGGGCACCAAGGGGGTCACGTTGATCGCCGAGGTAACGACGAGGTCAAGCGCCCCGCGGCCCACCATCTCGGCCTGTTTCATTTGGTCGCCGCCAGAGAGCTGCGCATTGGGGAAGACGCGCACGTCATAGGCGCCAGCGGTTTTCTCGGACAGAAGTTCGCCGAATTTCTCTGCCCCTTTGTGCCAAGTCGTGGTGTCGCCGGTGTTATGCGACAGACGCAGCGTGTCGGCACTGGCCGCGCTGGAAAAGACGGCGGTTGCAAAAATTGCGGCGAAACCCGCCTTTGAAATCATTTTCATAATAGTTCCTCCCTCATTGAGCCATAATGTGGAACAGAGTTCGGCGGTTCGGGCAAGATATTTCTTGCATTCAATGCAGGAATGCGCAGTTCTTTGTGTCGAAACCCCGGAACCCAGACGCAAGAGGTCCACATTATGAGCGGTGGAGATCAGGCGACCCCCGCCAGAGGCAGTCAAGCGGTAGACCGTGCCTTGGCGCTTTTGCAGATAACCGGGCGCGGGGCCGGGCGGGGTGTGTCTTTGTCCGGGTTGATTGAGGCTTCGGGGCTGGGCAAGCCCACGGTGCGCCGGTTGATGCTTGCGCTAATTCGGCGCGGTCTTGTAGAGCAGGACAGCGCCACGCGGCTATATTTTCTGGGGGAGGAAAGCTATGTTCTCGGCACCCTCGCGACCCCGCGCCATGGGCTGTTGGAGATTGCAGCGGATGCGGCTGTCCGGCTAGCGCAGGCGAGCGGCGACACGGCCTTCGTCAACATGCGGCGCGGCTCGGCTGCGGTTTGCCTGCACCGCGAAGACGGGGCTTTCCCGATCCGGACCCATGCGCTTGAGACCGGCGCGCAGCACCCTTTGGGCATTGGCGCAGGCTCGCTGGCGATGCTGAGTGCGCTGCCGGATGCGGAGGTCGAAATAGTGCTCAAAGACAACGCAGAGCGGATGGCCAGCGATTACCCGGATTACGACGCTGACCTTTTGCGCAGCGATGTGGCGCGGACCCGCGAGCGGGGGTTTGCCTTGAACCCCGGGCGAATCGTGCCGGGCAGTTGGGGCATCGGCGTGGCCCTTTGTCGCCCTGACGGTTCCGTCGCGGGCGCCATGTCGATCGCCGCGATCGAAAGCCGAATGCTGCCGCCGCGTGATGGTGAGTTGGCGGAATTGTTGAAGCGCGAAGCGCGGGAAATTGAAATCCGGTTGGCGCGCAGGATGCCGCAGCCGGTACTGGAGGAGAATGAATGATGACGGACCCCTATATCGTCGGCTGGGCCCATAGCGCCTTTGGCAAGAGCGACGCGCTCGATACCGAAGCGCTGATGGCTGAGGTCACGGGACCGGCCTTGGCCCATGCCGGCGTGCCAGCGGAGGATGTCGACGGTATCTTTGTCGGGGTCTTCAACAATGGTTTCTCGGATCAAGATTTTCAGGGGGCGCTCGTCGGCATGGGGAATCAGGCTTTGGCCCGCGTCCCCGCCACGAGATATGAGAATGCCTGCGCGACCGGCTCCGCCGCATTGCATGGGGCGATGGATTTCATCGCCAGCGGTCGTGGCAAGATTGCCTTGGTCGTCGGGGCCGAAAAGATGACCGCAACGCCGGGGGCGGAGGTTGGGGACATCCTGCTCGGTGCCTCTTACCGGGCGGAGGAAGCGGGCGTTGGCGGTGGTTTTGCCGGGCTTTTTGGGCAGATCGCGGCCAGCTATTTCCAGCGCTATGGTGACCAATCCGAAGCGCTGGCGATGATCGCCGCGAAGAACCACCACAACGGAATGCAAAATCCCTTTGCTCATATGCAGCGGGATTTCGATGTGGCCTTTTGCAACACTGTGTCCGAGAAGAACCCCCTCGTGGCTGGCCCCCTGCGGCGCACGGATTGTTCGCTGGTGTCTGACGGGGCGGCGGCGATGGTTGTGGCTGCGCCCGAAGTGGCGGCCCAGTTGCAGCGCGCCATCCGTTTCCGCGCGCGCAGCCATACCAACGAACCGTTGGCACTGTCGCGGAGGGACATCACCCGTTTCGATGGCGCGCGGCGGGCGTGGGAGCAGACATTCGCGGCGAGTGGCCTGACGCTAGATGACCTGAGCCTTGTGGAAACCCACGACTGTTTCACCGTGGCGGAACTGTTGGAATACGAGGCGATGGGTTTGACGGAACCGGGTCAAGGCAGCCGCGCCATTCGCGAGGGCTGGACCGCCAAGCACGGGCGTCTGCCGGTGAACCCCTCGGGCGGGTTGAAGTCGAAGGGCCATCCGATTGGGGCCACGGGCGTGTCGATGCACGTCATGGCGGCGATGCAGTTGATGGGCGAGGCGGGCGGCATGCAGATCCCCGATGCCGAGCTTGCCGGGGTGTTTAACATGGGCGGGGCGGCGGTTGCCTCCTATGCCTCGATCCTTGAGCGGGTGGCGTGATGCAGCCTGTCTCTACCCGCGTCATGAACCTCTCGCAGTTTTTGGCAGACTCCGCGCGGCGTCAGCCTGAGGAGATCGGGCTGGTCTGGGGCGAAGACACTTGGGCTTGGTCCGAGTTGGAAGCCCGCGCCACCGCTTTTGCCGCCGCCCTGCGCGATCGTTACGGCATGCGCAAGGGCGACCGGTTGCTGGTGCAATCCGCGAACTGCAACCAGATGTTCGAAGCGGCTTTTGCCTGCTGGAAGCTCGGCTGCGTTTGGGTGCCGGCCAATTTTCGCCAAACGCCGGAAGAGGTCGCCTGGCTCGCCATGTCTTCGGAGGCCAAAGGTCTGTTGGCCGGGGCCGAGTTCGCCGCCCATATCGCATCCTGCGAGGGTGTCGATTTCACCGTCACGATCGGCGGGGCGGGAGAGGACGATTACGACACGCTTGTGGCGGAGTTCGCGAAGGTGCCGGTTGCCGTGACCGCGGTGGATCGCGACGATCCCGCGTGGTTCTTCTTTACCTCGGGCACCACTGGAAAGCCGAAGGCGGCGGTGCTCACGCATGGCCAATTAGCTTTTGTGATCACCAACCATCTGTGCGATCTGATGCCTGGCACTGGGCCGGATGATGCCTCCATTGTGGTCGCGCCGCTGTCTCACGGTGCGGGCATCCATCAGTTGACTCAGGTAGCCCATGGGGTGAAAACCATTCTCCTCGGCGGGACGAAGTTCGACCCCGCCGAGGTTTGGCGCTTGGTCGCCAAATGGCGCGTCACCAATGCCTTTACCGTGCCAACGATCGTGAAGATGCTGGTTGAACATCCTTCGGTTCATGAACTTGACCACTCCAGTCTCCGCTACATGATCTACGCCGGGGCGCCGATGTACCGCGCCGACCAAATCCGCGCGATCGAGGTTCTGGGCCCTGTTCTGGTACAGTATTTCGGCTTGGGCGAGGTGACGGGCAATATCACCGTCTTGCCGCCCACGCAGCACTCTGCCGATGATGCCGTGATGCGGGTCGGTACCTGCGGTTTTGCACGGACGGGGATGCAGGTTCAGGTGCAGGATGCCGAGGGGAAAGAGGTCGCGGCGGGCGAGACTGGTGAGGTTGCCGTGATCGGTCCGGCGGTATTTGCGGGTTACCACAGCAACCCCGAGGCCAATGCCAAAGCCTTTCGAGACGGCTGGTTCCTGACCGGTGATCTTGGGCATATGGACGCCGAAGGGTTTCTTTATCTCACCGACCGGGCGTCGGA